>NZ_BAABLI010000009.1:0-167309 GCF_039544265.1 Corallincola platygyrae
GCGCTGAGTACGCTTTCTGTTTGAGAAAACTAGCTTTTCCATCATAGGTCTCCAATGTGTAAACCTATTTCAGGACGGGACAGTGGGAATAAAAAAGGCGACCATTAGGTCGCCTTTTTTGTCTTCGATGCCAACTAATAGCATCAATTTTCTATCAAAGTTACCGTTCCATCTACTGAACGATATTCAATAGCCAGCAGTGCGCTGTCTGGTGCTGCGTCATCACCGTTGGCACGATAAACGAATGTGCAAATGGATCTATCGCCGTTGCTATCCCGCTGTCGGTACGCTTGGTAATCCGCATCATTGTTGAGAGATACGGTTGGAGGGTTGTCCAACAATGTCGTCCAGAGCGAAGTGCAGCCGGCGTCGCCTCTACCCACGTTCCGCGGTGCGCCCATTGGATTGTTTTTGTCTATGCCCAAGGGATAGCCCTCAGCATTCATATCCAGCTCGCCACCTGCATAATCAGGCAGATCATTGAGCGGGCCGTTGGTGTTAGTGGTTTGCCAGCGGAAATGAGAAAAATCGATTGCCTGCGCAAAACTGGCTTTGACCGCAGCAACCTGGGATCGGTCAGCATCGTCAGACAGATTAATGAACTTACTGATGGCAACCACAGCCAGAATGGAAACCACCAGCAAAACAACAACTAACTCGATTAACGTAAAACCAAATCTTCGTTTCACTTACTACTTGCTCCCTAAACTGCAGGGGACTACTTGAGCGTTGCGATAAAGGCTTCAGATTCAGCTATGGCCTTGTTCATCTCCGTCATCAGCAACTCTGTGTCTTGTTTGATGCGCTGATATTCACCTTTGAGCGAGCCTATCGCTTGTGCATTTAAGTTGTGCTTGAGATACAGCGTGTTGTCCTTCAAGGCGGACAGCACCGGTGCCATTTTGCTCTCTGCACGACGCATCGACTTAAGCAGTTTGCCATACTGGCGTTCAGTGTCTTTGAGCTTCTGCGCACTTTGGCGTTTCAAAGAGGCGTTGGTGTATTGATCCAGCTCGTCTTGCCACTCATCAAACAGGGCATCTGCGACAGACTCGATTGAATCGATCCGTTCGCTGACCTCGTTTGCCGCATCTTCGCTACTCTCATAGGCGTCGAGGGTCTTTTCATACATATCCTGAAGCTCACCGCCGTCGAAGTTTATCAATGCGGACAGCTGCTCAAGCGCATCGCGAAACTCCTCTTGAGCATCAGCCTGAGACTCTTTCGCTTCTTCAACCCTGTCTTTTAAAATATCGCGCTTATGCACGCCCACTTGTTCCATCGTTGCATAGTAGGTGGACTCACACCCTGTAAGGGATAGGAAGCCGATTATCAGGCTTCCCCATAATACCAGGCTCTTAATCATAATTAGCTTCCTGATGGCTTGAATTTCGCTGCATCAATGATGCACCAGAGATGCAACAGCAGCCCTATGATGCCGGGAATTACCAGCCAATAAGTGCCGTAACACACAAAGGTAAATACAAAGAACAACAGTGCTGGCAGGATACGACCTTGCACCAATTGACCCAAACCAGGAATAAAGAAGCTACAAATTGCGGCGATTACATTTCCGCCAGACCCTTGACCAGACATAGTTATCTCCTTCTATCCGCTGGTATCCAATTAGTGAATAAGATTATGAATTTGCTATTGTATGTGTGAACTATTAAGACTTTAGACTTCTCCTATGGAAGATGGCAAGGGTATGCAGTCGATCAGCCAGCAGCAGGTGGTGCACTTCCTTAAAGTGCAATGGGCGCGCAGTCAGGCGCTTTTTATACATATTCGTCAACGTTTGCAGCAGGATCAGATCACCATGGTGGCGGGCTATTTGGCCTATGTCACGCTGCTCTCTTTGGTGCCGCTTATTGCTGTAACCTTCTCAGTTTTTTCGGCTTTCCCTGTGTTTCAATCGGTGCAGGGACAAATTGAAGACTTTGTTTTTAATAATTTCGTGCCAGCCTCCGGAGATGCTGTTCGTCAGCATCTCACTGGTTTTGCCGAAAATGCGAAGCGGATGACGGCGGTTGGTGTTGGCTTTTTGATGGCTGCGGCGTTACTGCTTATTTCGGCGATTGATAAAACACTGAATCGTATCTGGCGTATCGAAGGGGGTCGCCGGATGATCATTTCGTTTTCCATCTATTGGATGGTGTTGACGTTGGGACCGGTACTTATCGGCTCAAGCATTGCTGTAACTTCTTACCTGGTGTCATTGAAGATTTTCAGTGACAGTGCCATCAGTGGTTTGCTTCCAACCTTCCTTCGGATGTTACCTTTCGTGCTCTCTGTGTGTGCGTTTCTGATCCTCTATACCCTGGTTCCCAACACCTACGTGAAGCTTCGTCATGCCCTGGTTGGCGCTATCGTGGCAGCATCACTGTTTGAGATGACCAAGAAGGGGTTTGCTCTTTATGTCACCCAATTTCCCTCTTATGAGGCTATCTATGGCGCGTTGGCGGCGATACCTCTGCTATTCCTGTGGATCTATCTTGCCTGGTGTGTGGTTCTGATCGGTGCTGAGTTAACCGCAGCTTTGGGTGAGATGGAGCAACACGCTGAAGATACAGAAGAGCAAAATGATCAAGATCGTGAGGAGTTGAAGTGATCGCCCTGTTGCAACGAGTAAAAAATTCACACGTCGACGTCGCTGGGGAGTGTGTAGGAAAAATCGGCGCTGGTCTGATGATTTTGCTGGGCGTAGAAAAGGGGGACACCGATGCTCAGTGCGATAAGCTGGCTAAACGGGTGACCGATTACCGCATCTTTGAAGACGCTGAAGGAAAAATGAATCTCAGTTTGCTGCAGACTGGTGGTGAAATACTGGTCGTTTCTCAGTTCACGCTTGCAGCGGATACGCGCAAGGGGCTTCGGCCTAGCTTCAGCAGTGCCGCTCATCCCATTGAAGGGGAGCGGCTCTATCTTCGGTTTGTCGAGCGCCTGCGTAACCTGGGAGTAACGGTTGCGACCGGAGAGTTTGGTGCTGATATGCAGGTATCACTTCAAAACGATGGTCCGGTTACCTTCCAATTGCAGGCATAACTCCTTAGGGCTTAGCTCGTTGCGCCCTCAAGCATGGTGCTGATCAGGTCTTCGGCATTAAATTTGGTCAGAGCTTTGTTGGCGCCCGCGTCACGTGCCTGATCCATGCTGATGGTACTGGACAGTGACGTATGCAAAATAATGTAGGCTTTATTTAGCCGACTATCTGTGCGAATGGAGCGAGTTAACTCATAACCGTCCATCAGGGGCATCTCGATGTCACTGACGATGATATCGATGGCACCTCCCTCTTCAGCCATCTCCTGCAAAAAGGTCAGTGCTTCATGGCCGTTGTTACTGACAAAGTAGGAAGCGCCAATCTCATCAAGTGCATGAGAAATCTGTTTACGAGCAACCAAAGAGTCATCAACCAGCAGAATACTTTTATCAAGCAGTGGTGCCAGTGCAGAAGCGTCTATATTCAGTCCATTCGGAGAGGCTTGAGGTGGGTCGATCTCCTCAAGAATCTTCTCAACATCGATGATCTGAACCAAGCCGCTCTCAGTGCGTATCACACCCGTAATATAGGTTTGCGAGCCCAGGCTCTTTGGGGGCGCTGCAATGCGCTGCCAGTCGGACTCAATAATTTTGTCGATGCTCTTTACCAAAAAACCTGTCTGCTTTCGGCTGAACTCGGTGACTACAATGCTGCAGTTTTTCAGCTCTTCTTCAGGCACTGGCGGATAGCCAATCGCCATCGCCATATCAATCACCGATAGGGTTTCGCCCCGTAAGGTAGTTGCGCCGAGGATCGCTGGATGGCTATGAGGCAATTGAGTCAGTGATTGGAAGTTGACGATCTCTCGTACTTTCAATGTTGCAATGGCAAACGGTTGCTGATTGGTTAGAAAAAACTGCAGCAGGCCCTGCATGCTGTGATCTTGTTCTTTGCTCATAACTGCCAACGTCTAAAGAGTTTTAATCGAGCATAGCCGCGCAGCCTGGGGCTTCCAAGTGGCAAAACGCGAAACCGTGGTTTGGCTCTCGCATGAACTGGCCAGAGGTGTGATTGTCTAGGAGTGACGCAAAACTAATTGACAGCGTTGCTAAAAGGTCGGATAAAAACTGCTCAATAAAAATAATAAGTACGCTGGTGAAACCTCTTTTTCATCAGCGAGGGAAAACAGCGCTATGTTCAGACTGGTTGAACCGGATTCGGAAAAGGATTGGGATACCTATTATCACTTTCGCTGGAAAGTGATGCGGATGCCATTTCAGCTGCCTGAAGGCTCCGAAAAGGACGAATTTGATCCTTATGCTCACCATCGTATGCTGGTCGACGAAGAGGGCCAGCCGAGAGCCGTGGGACGCTTGTATCAGTCAAGCGCTGACGAGGGCCAGCTGCGCCATATGGCTGTTGACCCTGACTATCGAGGACAGGGGCTTGGATCAGAGATGATTGCCGCGCTGGAAGCGCTGGCGCGAGAATTAGGGATGAAGCGGATCGTACTCAATGCTCGTCAACAAGCGATCCCATTTTATGAAAAACAAGGGTATAGCGGTGTCGGAGAGGGGCCTACCCACTTCGGTAAAATCCATCATCAACAGATGCTCAAAGAGCTACCCGCCCTAAACGACAAAACCCGTCACGTAGACTGGTGCGAAGATTTGCAGGAGATTTGGCAAGACGGTATCCCCATTTCTCACGCACTGGGTATCCGTATCCTGCAATACACTGGGGAGCGTTTTGAAACGCGAGCAGCCTTTAACGCAAACATCAATCTGCATGGCTCCATGTTTGCCGGTAGCTTGTATGCGCAGGCCTGTCTGACTGGCTGGGGGATGGTTCATATGATGCTCAAAGAGCAGGGGGTTTCGGGCAGCATTGTTTTGAGTAAAGGGGAAATGAGTCACTTAAGACCAGTAGGTGATGAACCTACTGCCTATGTTAACCGCACTGACGTCGACGGGAGTGTTCACCCCTTACGCCGAGGTGAACAGGCGAACCTAAAAGTGACCGTGATGGTAGAGGAGGGTGATAACCCTATGGCCGCTCGCTTTGTGGGAGAGTACCGCGTACTGCCGTCTGAGAAAGATTAGGGGCTGTTGACCTTTACTGTTTGTTTTTGCAGCAATATGTTGGCGATTTAAGCGAGGCAGAGGCTGTAAAGTTGAGTGTCCCTCAATGATTAGCCGATAACGAAGCATAAATCACCAACAAATGCAGCCCCTTCTTTTTAAAGAAATTGGGGTTCGTTGAAACACTTTCTGAGCCGCGTCATTCGCCACTTAACTTAGATCGCTAAGTTACGTAGATCATTTCTTGCTCTGAACGTGTTTCACTCCAACAAAATCCATACACGAAAGGTCAACAGCCCATAGGCTCCGTTGCTACGGAGCCATCTCTGCTTGTGCTTTTTTCATTTCAAGTTCGGCAAATCGCGCAGCTTCAGGCAGTTGCTCAAGGAGCGCGTTTTCTTCTTGCTGCAGTTTCTCGGCATTTGCTTCAAAGTCAAATTGCTTAGGTGGTTTCACGCGGCCCTGATAAACAGGCTCACAACCATCACCAAAGTACTTTTCTGTACCACTGAATACGCCGCTGAATAAGCCGGTCACTGTACCTGTAATTGCGCTGGCGACCTGAACATCTGGGCCACTGAATGGGCCATCAATTGAGCGAGCCAACCTGACACATGCCTTTTCATCCAGCACGGTAGTTGTCAGCTTTTCAAACTGGCTTTGCGGAAGGTTAATTTGACCGAATAAGGCTATTCGATGCTCTTGCGTAGCAATCGCGGAGTTTTCAAATTTCATCACACCATCGGTAAAGACCAGATGGAGATCGGCATCAGCGAATTTGGTGTCGCCTCCTGCCAGTGCTCCTGCCGCCGCACCACTGATCGCTTTCGCTTTGCTGACCGCGAGACCGATTGGGCCTAGCAGCGCGAAGGCGCCAACATCGGTTAGGGTCAGCTCCTGGCTATCCAGGAAGTTATCCAGAGTGGTATCGATATCGATGTTCTGTAGTGTAAAGTTTTGGCCATCGATGTGAATCGGGCCGTTGAGACTCGATATGAGTGCATCGACAGACGCGGCTTCGCCTTTTATTTCGGTCTTAATGTTCACTCTGCCTGCCAGAGGGTAACCGGTGTCCAATGGGTCAAGTAGGGACAAGTCGACTTGCTTGGCATTAGATATGATTGAGAACGGTAGCTCTGAGTTTTGCGTCTCGACATTGCCCGATAAATCGATTTGGGCTGCGGGCCCTGTGACCTTTACCTGATCCAGCTTAAATGGCTGGCCTCCACTCAGAGAAACGTTGAGCGTATCGACCTTGTGACCCACTGCCTCAATCTTGGCACCGTCCAAAGTAAACACAAACGGTTGTTTGAGGATGTCTGGGTAACCGATCAGATGATATTCCTGAACGGGTGCGAGCTCCGACAGTGCCAGACTTAGATTCTCGGTTGCAAAGCTTGGCTCTGAAAGCGTTAGCGCGAGATCGTTAATTGTGACTTGTTTAATATTGAGTGAGCGCAAAGGCAGCAATGTTTCGGCCTCGTCGGCTTTTGCTGGTTCCGCCTGTTTTTCTATCTCAATGTCTTGGCTTTCCCCATCTTGTGCCTTGCTGTCTGTTCCGTCGTCTGATGGCTCTGAACGCCAAAGCTCATCAGATAGCTTCACGTTGCTAACGGTAAGGTTATCCACTACCAACGGTAAGCCTTGCTCAAGCGCAGCCGTTGCAGCCAATTCTATGGTGCCATCCAGCGCTTTCAGGCTGGACTCTGTCAGCTTGGCTGCACCGTCAGCAATTGACAGTTTGGCACCTATTGCTTCGATTGTGTGTGGAGGGTAGCTAAAGCGGTCGATTGCCAGACTGAGCTCACCCGATAGTCGTTCGGGCGCGATTTGGCTATCGGAGATGATCGCCAGTTGTTTGGCTTCGAATGTCAGGCCTTCGACCTTTGCTCCTGTTGATACCACATCACTGCTGTAGTGAATGTTGCTTAGTGTTGCCGTCTCCACAATCAGGGACGATATGGGTAAATCAATCTTGGGTATCTGTATCGGCTGGTGTTCAGAATGAACCGCTTGCTCTTTCGGCTCTTGCTCGGCGCTCGGCGTCGCTGTCAGCCCAAGAATAGAGTCTGACAGTTTAATGTTACTCAGTGTGAGTTCGTGGATGCGAGTGGCAAAGTTATCAGTAAGCGATGTTGTGCTCTTTAAAGCCAGCTCTCCCGACAGCAGGTTGATGCTGGCGTCGGTAATCTGAACACTGGCTTCACTCATTAATCCGTGTACGGTCAGATCGGTGGCTACGTGCTGTTGCCAACTGACTTCTTCAGCGAACAGGTAAATGGCCAAGTGCCAATTCTCAGGGACAATGGCTGCATCGCGAATGAGATCCCAGTCAGTGACGGAAACGGTAAGTTCTTTTAAACGGATTGGTTTGTCCAGGTCTTCCCAGCGCAATGACAGCCCATCGATATCAAGCTGTTTCAAAGAGAGCGCACTGAGAAAAATGGCTGCTTCACTGTCATCAACGGCTACTGGCTGTGCGATTTCATCCGGTTCGGAGAAGTCATCGACCAGCTGGTCCAGCATCTCTGGGCTGAGATCGACTTCGGGACGATCCAGGCTGATTCCGGCGAGCGTGATCTCTCTTTTGAACAGGGATATCTCATCGATCCTGAGAGCAAAACGCTCTAACCCGAGAATGGTTGTTTCTTGATAACGGAGATCAATGTCGCGGAACGTAATTAAGTAGGGATCGCCCAGGCTGTATTCTATTGGCGACTGGATAGAGAGAGTCAATGGTGTTGCATCGGCAACCAATTGCTCCAAGTCTGAACGAAACTTGTCTGCTTCAAACCACAGAAGAAACCCCGTGATAGCGACAAAGGGTAGCGCCAGGATGGCGATAAATATCCTTTTCAACCATATGCTTATTTTCATTTTTTACTCACAACCGGGCTACCTGTTCAGTATAGAGTAATACCAACCCGAATAAGAATATGAACTATCAGCGGGAATTTAAATCAGGTGATTGAAGGCATACTTGTTCTAAGCCGAAATCAGCTAACGCTGCATAAAGTGATTTAAAACCTGCCCAGGCTTCCTGGTTGACCATACATTTACTAGGATTGGTATAAATCAAAGACAGACCCGCAACTGAATCCGTTGCGGGTCTTTAATCTAAGCAGTTAAGCCAGGCGTACCGTTTCGTCGAAGCTGCTAGCAGCCTGTGCTTGCGCCACTTCATGGCCCACTTGGTTATTTAGCGTGTCAACCAATTGCTGGCATTGCTTAAACGGCAAGCCTTCAAGGGACAGCTTTCGGGGGCTGTCAGTATTGTCGAGATAAAGTGTTAACCTCGGTGAAAATCGGCCATCTATCTTTGCCATTTTTATATGGGTTGAGAGAAAAAACTGAGTTTGACCATGTTGGTCTAAGCGCAGTTGGCTGCCATTCCAGATCAGTTTGGTATCCTGGCCGAAATTATTGCTGATGATGACCATCAGTATGTAGATAGCGCTTAAAACCAGGCCTGGGGCAATAAAGTGACTGGTGAAAAGTAGGTCGGCAAAAGATATTTCACCGTCGATGGCTTCGCCACTGAGTGACGCAATTAACACTAAGCCGAGCCAGAAGAGGGCTTTTTGAGTGGCTTGTTGAAGGTTGTTAAGCATCCGCTGTTCAATAACACACAGTTCCATTGTGTACTCCTTTACGATCCGTGTTGCGAGCTTTATCAGTACGTTCCTGTACTGGCGTGATCCTACCTTAGCTTGCCATCAGAGGTCAAAAAATAAACACGGCCGCGAATGCGGCCGTGTTGACGATTGCGATGGAACACAATGCTTAGCGTTGCACTGCGATCTCTCTTGCGCGGAAGTAGAGGAATCTAATCATCTCGTATTCAAACGCTGATCCCGAACCGTAGTATCGGAATGGAATGTTCTTACGAGTGTCGATGGCTCGCAGCAACGCAAGAGCCAACTCTTCCTCTTCCTTCATACCTAGTTCACTGATAACGGCGTTGTAGACCAGAGTATCTACCAGCGTACCAAAGCCATCCCTTGCACTAGAGGGGCCAAGCAGTGGAATAACAAGATACGGACCGGAATTCACACCCCAGTGGCCAAGCGTCTGACCGAAGTCTTCCCGTTCTTTATAAACACCCATCTTCGTAGCTGGGTCCCATACGCCCAAGAGGCCAATGGTGGTATTCGTTGCAAAGCGGAACGCTGTTGTCATTGCGCGCTCACCTTTCAACTGCAGTACCGAGTTCATAAAGGTAGTAATTTCACCTAGGTTACTGAAGAAGTTAGTGACACCGTCTTGAACCAGCTCAGGTGTGATCCACTGGTAACCATTCACCACCGGTAGAATCACATATTCATCAGCCTTGGCATTGAAATAGTAGGCGCGGCGGTTAAAGCCTTCCCATGGATCGTTATTATTGGATATACCGTTATCTGCACGGTTTTCAGGCAGTGGCAATACCGGCTCGATCGCATCAGCCTCTAGTTCTGGAGTTGCACTACATGCGCCCAGAAGTAGTGCCAGGGCGGCCAGAGATACGTTTCTAAATTGCTTAAAAGTCATCATGATTGCTAGCTCCCTGCCTAATTATCTGCCGCGAAGAAAGCCAGCATGTGGTCAACCCAGACTTTTTCGTCCATGTTGCCGCAGTGACCTCCGTGAGGGAAAATCTTTGCGCGGTCACCAAAGGTCTTAGTGATAAAAGCAAGGTCGGGGCTGGTCAGAATGATGTCATCGGAATTGGTAACAACAGCAATCTTTTCTGAGCTCATCAGATACCCAGCCAAACTGGTAAGGCTCAACCGATCAATCATCTCGGCGCGATCCAAGCCAGGTTCTTTTTCTGAGAAAATAGGAATCATAGCGCGTTCAAAATAGGTCAGGAAACCTATCTGAGATCCGCGTGCAAAACTATGGCTGATACTTTCGTACTTACTGATGGTGTGGTTTTTATAGGTCAGAGCGCCCCAGTTTTGCATCACATCAATAGCGAATATCATATCTGTGGAACTGATACGGAACGCTAAACCTATCAATTGTGCGAGTTCGGCGTCATTTACACCGGCCTTCACAAACATGCTATAGAGGAATTCGTCCGAGAGTTCGACACGCTCAGCGTGAGACACATTTTCGCCGAGACGGGCAAAGATACTATCTATCGTGTTTTTAACCCCTTCAGTGCCGACTGACTCGACATAACCGTCAAGTTTAATCACTGAGTTGTAGAGGCTAACCGGAGGGTTAACGATAAACACTTTCTTGAAGTTGAAGACCTTCTGTTCTTCATCCAGCTTGCTGACGAAGGCTGAGTGGGCACCGCCCAGGCTGTAGCCTGTAAGGTAATAGTCGGTAACCTGCAGTTTGTCTCCAAGCTCACCTTGTGCATGTGCCAGGGTTTTCTGCATTACGCTGTATATTTCGGCGGCATCCTTCTCCAGATAACCTGGGATCTTCATTTCTGACGCCGCCACAATGAAGTTGGCATGTGTTGGAGAAGTTATTGAGATAACGTTGTAGCCCGCCTTATAGAATGCGCGCTCTAACGCCGTCATCTTGCCACCGTCAAATTTACCGCCTGTACCGGCAATGGAGAAAACCAGTGGTGCAGGTTTCTCTTGGTAAACGACGGAGTATTGAAACTCTTCGTGATACCAGAACACTTCTGGCGCATCCTGTTCTGGAAACAGGTCAATACCGTAAACCTTACGGTTGATATCTTCGAGTGCCGGCAAATCCGCTTTGTAGGCTTCGGGGGTGCCAAATACTGTCGCTTTGAAGGGGTCAGTAAATGGGAAATCATAAGCTTCGGCAGCAGATGCGGTGGCAGCACACAACCACATCGCTCCCATCAGGAGTATCCGTTTCATCATTCTTATTCCCGCATGCATTGGAAAACTAAGCCATTTCTTGCGAATGACTTAACTTGATTATGTCTTATTGTGGGTAGATTAGTAGTGCAAATGTGAAAAAAAAGTAAATAGGATGGTCCTGGACTAAACCGAACCATATTGAAGTTGGTAAGGTAACCAGCGTTGCTGCAGAGGGGAGACTAACTGCGGGTGATTTTGCACAATGCGCTGTGCCAGTTGTTGTGCTGAAGGTATTAAACCTTGGTCGCGAGTAAGGTCGGCGATTTTCATCTGTGCCAGACCGGTTTGTCGGGTGCCTAGAAGTTCACCCGGGCCACGAATTTCCAGGTCATGCTGCGCAATTTGAAAACCATCGTTGGTTTGGCGAAGTACACCGAGACGCTTAGTGGCTGTGTCAGAAAGCGGCGCGTGATAGAGCAATACGCAGTGACTGGTAACACTGCCACGACCTACACGGCCTCGAAGCTGATGCAACTGCGCTAAACCAAGTCGCTCAGGGTTTTCAATGATCATCAGACTAGAGTTGGGCACGTCAACGCCAACTTCAATCACCGTGGTGGCGACCAGCAGGTCTATCTCGCCAGCTTTAAAACTGGCCATCACAGCCTGCTTTTCATCCGCTTTCATTCTGCCGTGCACCAGGCCCACACGAATTTGGGGCAACAGTTCCTGCAGTGTAGCTGCCGTATCTTCTGCGGCTTGGCACTGCAGTACTTCTGACTCTTCAATCAGAGTGCAAACCCAGTAGGCCTGCTTGCCGTCGAGGCAAGCTTGACTGACACGTGATATCACTTCATCACGACGGGTATCAGGAACGGCGACTGTGGTGACAGGGGTTCGACCTGGCGGTAGTTCATCAATGACTGAGGTATCCAGATCGGCGTATGCTGTCATCGCCAATGTCCTGGGGATCGGCGTTGCCGTCATAATCAATTGATGCGGGTAGCACGACCCTTCTCCACCTTTCTCACGCAGCGCCAGCCGCTGATGAACACCAAAGCGATGCTGTTCATCAACGATCACTAGCGCTAGCTGCTTAAACTGCACCTGATCTTGAAATATGGCGTGGGTACCGACAATTAATTGAGCGTCACCGCTCGCGATCTGTTCAAGCGCCTGATTTCTGGCTTTTGCCCTCTGTTTTCCAGCCAACCACGCGAGTTTTATGCCCAAGGGCTCAAACCAGCCCGCCAAGTTGATGGCGTGTTGTTCTGCCAGTAGTTCTGTAGGTGCCATCAATGCCACCTGCTGACCCTGTTCCAACACAAGGGAGGCCGCCATCGCCGCCACCAGGGTTTTGCCCGAACCTACATCTCCCTGAACCAGTCGCATCATTGGGTGAGGCTGCCTCAAGTCTGCGGTGATCTCGCTGACAACTCTCTGCTGCGCGCCCGTCGGAGAAAACGGCAAACTGCTGAGCAAGCGAGACTGTAATTCCCCGGAGGACGTCACTGGCTGTGCCTGGTGTTGGTCACTTTGCCGCCTGAGCAGGCGCACCGATACCTGGTGCGCGGTAAGTTCCTCCAGTGCCAGTCGCTGCTGCGCGGGGTCCTGGCCTAATTCGAGGCGTTCCAGTGAAATATCAGGTGGTGGCCGATGCAGTCGTTGCAGTGCTTGGGTCAGTGATACCTTGTGTGTAAGCAGTTCGGCTGGTAGCAATTCAGCAAGTTGATGGCGACCCAGCATAGCGACCGCTTGGTCACTCAGTTTGCGCAAGCTTAATTGCTTTAGTCCTTCGGTTGTCGGATAGACAGGAGTCAGGGCCTGCTCCATTTCTCTCAGTTGTTCTGGCTCACCTATGGTGTATTCCGGGTGGATAATTTCCAGGCTTTGCGCCCCTGTCTTTACTTCACCAAAACAGCGAACCCATTTACCGACGACAAAACTGTTTTTCTGAGCGGCGCTAAAGGTAAAGAACCGCAGGGTGATAAGGCCGCTACCGTCGTTCACTCTGACCCTGAGCATACGCTTGCGGCCAAAACTGATATCGCAGCCAGTTATCTCTCCACAAACAGTACCCGTGATCCCGGGCATTAACGACGCAATAGGATAGATACGGGTACGGTCTTCATAGCGATAGGGCAGGTGAAACAGCAGGTCCTGCACCGTCTTTAAACCGAGTTTTTCCAGCTTTTCTGCCACCTTCGGGCCCACCCCTTTTAAATTGGCAAGGGGATATTGATCCAGTGTTGAGCGAAGCTTACTCGGTGCTGACATCGTTATGATTTATCCAGGTTACGCATACGGTCCCACCATGCCTTGTCAGCGACAATCTCTCCCTCTTGATCCAAAGGTGGATAAGGCAGACCTTTCTGATGGCACTGTTTGGCAAATATCGGGTGGCACGATTCAAACAGCTTTTTATGGCGTATCTTAGGATCTATCGGCTCTGGGTTGTCGTAACTTCCAGCAGCCATGCGCTGTCTTTGCGCCTCGTACAAGAGCACCGCGCAGGCGGCCGATACGTTGAGTGACTGAACCGCACCAAGCATCGGGATAGTGATATTTTTATCTGCGAGCTGAAGCGTTGAGTCTGACACGCCCTCTTTTTCATGGCCCATGATGATGGCCGTCGGCTGGGTGTAATCTATCTCGCGAAAATCAACGGAATCAGAACTCAAGTGTGTCACCAAGAGTTGGAATCCCTGCTGTTTGAGCGTTTGATAACAACTTTCACTGCTTCGGTGGATCTCCACATCGACCCAGCGCTGACTACCAGACGCTGTATTGCCCGATATGTACATCTCATCATCAGGCCAGATAGCATGAACCTTGGGGATGCCGACTGCATCACAGGTACGAATGATCGCCGCCATATTCATTGGCTTATGTACCTCTTCCATCACGACCGTTAAATCGGTTTGGCGTCGGTCTAGCAGCGCAGAGATGCGAGCGAATCGGCTGGTCTTTTCCATTGGCGGACTTTCGGTAAAAATCGGGCCGCGGAAGCGGCCCTGACTTAGTAATTTCTGTCTGACCTAGTCGATGACTAAGATGCCATCCATTTCAACCTGAGCCGCTTTTGGCAGCTCAGCCACGCCAATAGCTGCGCGGGCTGGGTAGGGCTGTTGGAAGTACTCGGCCATGATTTCGTTAACGGTTGCGAAGTGGCTCAGGTCAGTAAGGAAGATATTCAGCTTCACAATATCAGCCAACGAACCTCCTGATGCCTGGCATACAGCGCTCAGGTTATCGAAGACCTGGCGGACCTGGGCACTGAAGTCGTCACCAATCATTTCCATCGTGCTGGGTACCAGCGGTATCTGGCCTGAGAGGTAAACAGTATTGTCGACTTTTACGGCTTGAGAGTAGGTACCAATGGCTTTTGGCGCATTGTCGGTAGCAATGATTGTTTTTGCCATGCTTGCTGTTCCTGAATGTGTAGTTTTAGTTCCGATTACGGCTCACTTTGAGCACGTCAGGCATGACTCGGATCCTACGCATTACATTGGCCAGATGTACACGGTCTCTGATGGTAAGCACTAAGTGGATCACATAGAGGCGGCCATCTTTCTCTTCGGTACTCAAGCTGTGGATGTTGGCATCTGTTTCTGCAATCAGGGCTGTTAACTTTGCCAAGGCGCCTTGGTGGTTAACGATGTCGATTCGCAGTGCTGCCAGGAAGGTCTCATCGCCAAGCTTCGCTTCATCCCAGTCAACCACATAATAACGTTCAGGCTCTTTGTCATAACCGCGTACGTTTTTACAGGATTCGTGGTGGATCACCAGGCCCTTACCTGGACTCACATGAGCAATAATCGGATCACCGGGGATCGGGTGGCAGCACTTGGCATAACTAAGCAACAAGCCTTCTACGCCACGGATTGGGAATCGGGCATCATCTTTGCCCTCAGCCTGGTCAAGGTCTCCCATCAGGCGACGGGCAACCACGGCGCTCATCGCGTTGCCCAGGCCTACTTCGCTGAGCAGATTCTCCAGTGAAGGCTGACGCAAAGCGTCCAGCGTTTTATTAACCTGCTCATCTGAAATCTCTTCCAGACGCACTGAACCAAGAGCGTGGTTCACTAAGCGTCGTCCGAGGGCAACCGATTCTTCACTACGCAGTCGTTTTAACAACTGGCGGATCTTGGCGCGAGCCTTTGAGGTAATAACAAAGTTCAGCCAAGCGGCGTTAGGGCGGGCACCCGGAGAGGTGATAACCTCGACGGTTTGACCGCTCTTGAGCTTCTGCGACAGCGGGAAAGCCTTGCGATCAACACGTGCGCCAACACAGGTATTACCCACATCGGTATGAACGGCATACGCAAAGTCGACCGGGGTGGCACCGTCTGGCAGCTCGATGATTCGGCCATCAGGAGTGAAAACGTAAATCTCTTCCGGGAACAGATCTGTCTTAACGTTTTCAATAAATTCAAAGCTGGAGCCAGCACTCTGTTGCAGCTCAAGCAGGCTTTGCATCCAGCGACGCGCCCGAAGCTGCGCTGTTGTACTGGAACTGTCACCTTCCTGCTTATATACCCAATGGGCCGCGACCCCTTTATCCGCCATCTGGTCCATATCTTCGGTACGGATCTGGATCTCTACCGGTACACCGTGTGGGCCAACCAATGATGTATGCAGAGATTGGTAACCGTTGGCTTTAGGGATGGCGATGTAATCTTTGAAGCGGCCAGGACGTGGCTTGTACAGGCGATGCATTACGCCCAATACGCGATAACTGTCGTCAATTGAGTTAACGATGACACGGAAGGCGTAGATATCCATCACCTCGTGCAACTGTAACTCTTTGTTTTTCATCTTACGGTAGATACTGTACAGGTGCTTCTCACGACCGACGGCTCGACCGGCAACGCCAGCATCTTCGAGACGACCTTCAATTTCGTCCTTAATGCTGCGCATTAATTCTTTGCGATTGCCAGCGGCCTTGCGAACAGCTTCTTTAATGACGCGATAACGGGCCGGATACATGGCATGAAAGCCGAGATCTTCCAACTCGTTTTTGATGTTGTGGATACCAAGGCGGTTAGCTAGCGGCGCATAAACTTCCAGAGTTTCTCTGGCGATGCGACGACGCTTATCTGGACGCAAAACGAAAATGGTCCGCATATTATGGGTGCGGTCCGCCAGTTTGATCAGAATCACCCGGATATCGACAACCATCGCCATGATCATCTTACGGAAGTTTTCCGCCTGGGCTTCTTCTTTCGAATTGAACTGGATCTTATCGAGCTTGGAAACACCTTCCACCAAGTCAGCGATCGTTGGACCGAACAGTTCAGCCAGGTCCTCGCGACTAAGCTCAGTATCTTCAATAACATCATGAAGCAGAGCTGCCATTAAGGTCTCGTGGTCGAGACGCATCTCTGCAAGAAAACGGGCAACGGCGACCGGATGAGTAATATACGGGTCGCCGCTGGTACGCATCTGCCCTTGGTGGGCATCGCGTGATACTATGTAGGCTTGTTGAACCAGACTTACTTGGGCTGGTTCAAGATATCCGGAGATCTGCTCCTTCAATCCTTCAAACAGATACACTCGTGTTCGCCTACCTGTTCGTGATTAGCCTAAACGGCCTTCAGCAATGGCTGCAACAGCCGCCAGTTCAGCAGCTTCCTGTTCGCGAACAGCTTGCATATCTTCTTCGTCCATAGACGAAGTCGTTACCAGGCCGGCTTCGATCTCACGCAGAGCCAATACAGTTGGCTTGTCGTTCTCTTCTTCTACCAGAGGCTCTTTGCCTTCAACTGAGATTTGGCGTGCGCGACGAGCAGCAACCAGCACCAAGTCAAAACGGTTACCAACCTTGTCTACGGCATCTTCTACGGTTACGCGGGCCATCTGTCTCTCCAGTGTTGATGAAGTTTTATCAAAAGGGCGCGAATTCTAGCCGATCTGGCCTTATTCTGCCAATAGTTGAGTGAGCATATCCTTATGACGGATTGCTTGTCCAGCTTGAGCCAGTGAATGACTGCGCACCAGCGCCTCAAGATCGTCCAGCGCTTTTTCGAATTCATCATTCACAATAAGGAAGTCGTACTCGTGATAATGGCTCATTTCGGCACGGGCTTTGGTCATCCGTTTAGCGATCACTTCGTCGCTGTCCTGACCGCGATTGCTCAGGCGTTGCAGCAGGATCTCAGTGGACGGCGGCAGGATGAAAATGCTCTTGGACTCAGGCAGTTGCTCACGCACTTGTTGAGCCCCTTGCCAATCGATATCGAGAAATACATCGACACCCGCAGCCAGGCGCTGCTGGATATTCAGTTTGGATGTACCGTAAAAGTTGCCAAACACTTCTGCGTACTCGAAGAAGGCTTGTTTATCGATCAGCGACTTAAACTCCTCAACACTCACAAAATGGTAATGTTTGCCGTTCTCTTCGCCAGGGCGAGGGGCACGGGTAGTGTGGGAGATACTGACTTCCATTGCTGCATTCGCGTGGCGAGCCAGCAAGGCGGCGATCAGGCTTGATTTGCCTGCCCCAGAGGGAGCTGAAACGATAAAAAGAGTTCCTGGCGCGGTCATGTTGGTTCCTGGCGCAAGTGCTTTCACGGTCACTGAAAGGCGACATAGCCTAGCATGGCAGAAAAAAAATACAATTTCCGTCCAGCTGCAGAGGCAATAGAGAAAGCAGTTCAATCAATTGGTTGATTTTTGTGCGGCCAAACGTGACCTTTTTCACGTTTTGTTCGTTTTAGAAATATTTTGAAATAAATTCTGAACTTTCTTTGATCGGGCCAGTCACATAGATACAAGAAAGTGCTTTGGTTTTAGTCATAAACCGTTTCTTGTAAGACATTCCCTTATTCTTATCCTCGGCTAGTCCGGGGATTTTTTTTATGTATAGGAAGTACGGTATGTCGCGGGTGCAGGACGCACAGGAGCGACGATACCCAAAACACTACGCGGGGCACGCTGTGTACAGGCTGTACGGTCGAGAATTGCTCCTGCATTTACGACATTTCCACCATCCATGACGGTCGAATCTAACTAGGGTCTGTTGACCTTTCATGTATGGATTTTGTTCGAATGAAACACGTTTTGAGTAAGAAATGAGCTACGTAACTTAGCGGTCGAAGTAAGTAGTGAATGACGCAGCGCAGAACGTGTTTCAACGAACCCCATTTCCTTCAAAAGAAGGGGCAGCATTTGTTGGCGATTTATGCTTCGTTATCGGCTATTTGTTGAGGGCCACTCAANATCTCGCAAGCAATTTCGGCCCGCTTGTTTAGCCCGGTACAAGGCCTTGTCTGCGGCTTTTAGGACGACCATCGGCTGGTCATGTTCTTCGCTGCGTTCAGCGACGCCAATACTGATTGTAACTGATACGCGTCTACCACGGATGGCCTGGGAGCCGCGCTGTTGCTTGCCTTGTTTGGCATCTTTGGGGCGAGATGACTTGTCCCTTATCACCAGAGAGTAATCGGCGATGGCTTCTCGCACTGCTTCTAAATGGTCGATGCAATCGTCGATGTGCTTGCCCTTAAACAGGATGGTGAACTCTTCGCCTCCGTAGCGATAGGCTTTGCCGCCCCCTGTGACTTCGCCAATCCGTGCGGCAACCATCTTGAGTACATCATCACCGACGTCGTGACCGTAGGTGTCGTTAAATTTTTTGAAGTGGTCGACATCCATCATGGCGACAACATAACGTCTGCCCACCCCTTTGAATGCGTTTTCTAATGCGCGTCGTGCTGGTAGTCCTGTCAGTTGGTCTCTGAATGCCAGATAGTGCCCTTGAAACAGTACCGACAGCATAAGTACCACTGCCGATGTACAAAACATCAAGCTGGAGATGAGTGGTTTGTTGAACATGGCCCAGGTCAGGGTCATGGCTAATAAACAACCCAGTAGTGTGCCCTGCCATGCACATTGGTTTAACGCTTGTCTGAACAGCAATACCAAGGCCAACAACACCGCCAACAATAGGCTGTAGATAGGGGCAAAAATCGCTTCAGTAGGGCGAATATTGAAAGCTTGTTGCCAACTGGAAGGCTCCGCCACCGACGGCGTCCAAAAGATGGCCGCGACACCGACGAGCGCAATGGTGGGCAAAAGTAGCCAGATAAACTTGCGGTTAAGCGAACCCCACTCTGGCAAAAAGGACAAAGAGACGATAGAAAGTGGAGTGACTATCGTTAGCAGAGCAAACATCTGATGCGCATGCACATCTGCCAGGTTGATTTGCAGTTGGCTCTGAATCAGGGCGTAAGCCAAACCCAATATTAGCGCCAGTGCCACCGGCCGTCCGAGGCTATACATGTGACCAAGCCCTGCCGCGATCAACAATAGAAGGTAAGGTGCCCACTTTAGCAATTGCTGATAGTCGGCGCTGAGATCAGACAGTGGAGCCACCAGGAAAAGCGCCAATAGCGGAAGCAGGGTTGGTAAAGCGAGGGCTGTAACTACCGGCATTCAATCGGGGGAGCGAACCAAACAATGGCTCGACTATATCACTATGTGTTGTCAAATATCATGACAGTGATGGCGTTTTGGGAGGAGGTTGGCAGTCGTATGCCGCTGCGACTGCCAACCCTGTTGCTAGAAAGCGTATTTCACACTGAATGCATAGATGTCGTCCGCACTATTGCCATCGCCATCAGTACTGTCTTCAAACTTAATTTCGAATGCGAGATGAAAATCAGGTGTCCAACGGTAGCGAGAACCAACAACGTAATAATCTAACTCGGCTTCGCCCTGGTAATCATCGTCGTCTTCTTCGAGATGATTCACCGCGCCATAAACCTGAACGTTGTTTTCAAATCCCCACTGCACCAATGCTTCGTAGCCCTTGGCATCGTAGACGATACCATTGCTGTCTGATTCATGATTTTCGCTGACCGCGTAGACTAAACCGGCATACAGCCCTGGCTCACTGATGGTGCCGTACTTCGCACTAGCAGCAATGGCAATGTCATCGTCGGCAGTCGAACCGGCATTGCTTAACGAAATATCTGCTCTGTTGTATGCGGCACCAAGGATGATGCCAATAGGAGTGGTATAGGTAGCAGCGATTGAATACGCTTTATCGATTGTGGCTTCCAAGTCTGGGAAGTCATCAGGATCGAGGGCGATGGAATCGTCTTTGGCTTGATACTGTAGGCCCAACCAGAATGGTCCCCAACTATTGCGGTATTGCAGTGCTTTTTCTGCACGGCCGGTACCAGAAAGACCGCCATCTGTACCAAAGTTATAGGTACCACTGGCTTCACCACCAAAAGATTCGAGCTCATCTGTAGGGTAAGTCACTTCGTAATACACACCCCAACGTTTACCCATGGTGATCTCACCATAGTCATCATGGATGACACCTATGTACCCCAGTCGATTCCAGATGTTTTCTCCGCGGTCGTCGTTCGAGGTTAAGCCGTCACCTTGGGTAACTTTGAGTCCTGATTCCCCTTCAACGATATCAAGGCCCCACTCCAGAACCGCCATTGCACGCCAATCGTGGGTTAACTCGCGACCAAAATGGAAGCCGATTCGAGACGTACCATCTTTAATTTCATCATCATCGTCGGAGTGTTGCGCTTTTATACGGAAAAAACCTTTTATTTCAGCGGATTGCTTATCATCTTTGTAGACTTCTACAGCACTAGCCGGTTGTGAAATGAAGGCACAGGCGATGCCTGCACTAAGAAGTGAAAGTGCGCAAGATTTCATATCCGTTTCCTTGTCGACGTACCCAAGCTTGTATTTGTAGATTGAAATTATTATTGCCTTACGAGTCGAAGCTCTCAGGGTATCTACCTGTTAGAACAATAGTTTAGTGTAGTTTCTGAGTTTTGCTGCTTGATATCAAAGGACGTCTTGAGTGTTTGAATTGAGCTTTAGATATTGGTGTCGCCATTGATTTATCACCTCTGCACCAAAAGAGAGGGCGTAGCTGCCAGTTGGGTGAGTACCGTCTCGTGACATCGTACAGAATACATCGGTGCCTTTTTCATGATCGCTTTTTAAAGGGCTCGACAGCTCAACTAAATAGGAGGTGGGGGTGCTTGTGATGTTGATGACGTCACCATATGTTGCTTCTGCCGAATCTGTACCTGGCGCGATAACTAGCTTTGCCCCCTCAGGCAATGGTGAAGAAACTTGCAGCGCTTGCTCACCCCTGCTGACAGGGCCCTGGAGTTTTGCATTACAACTGAGTTCGCGCCACCGCCAACCATTTTTCGAACCTGTCCATGCCTCTCTCAGGTTGATGATGGAATGCAGCTCTTTGGGCAGGGGGTGTAGCCTATCTTCTAACTGCCAGCGATCACTGCCTGGGGGTGAAAAGCTGCTTTGTTGGGAAAGGCGACTTTGGTACCAGCGGCTGTTTTTCTTAGTTTTTGGAGTCAACGTTGTTTGGGTTATGGGAATCTCAGGCCACTGGTTGTTTAAGAATTTCCAAAAGACCTTCAACTTACCAAATAGGCGTTGACCATCTTTGGCATGAGCGTCGTTTGCTCCATGCTGACTCAGTATTTGAGTAAACCCAGGCGTTCCGCCATTCATGTCTGTGACGTCATCAATCAAACCAGATTTGAATGCAAATGCCCCGCGCTCTTTGCTGGACTGGTCCGATGGTCGGGTACCCTGCACGGAAAGATTGATAAAGGGGGTTCTGGTCGGCATTAGCGATAAGCCTTGAGTAACAAAAGATCGACCAAAGTAGTCTCCAAAGCCAATTGAATCTCCCACTATCAATACGACATCTCTCCCATCCCAGCCGTCTGTTACCATCGCGCTAGGCCCAAAGTAGTGCCTGAAAGAGGAATACCCATTATTATTTAGGGGGGCGCCAGCTAACAGTGACTGATGAGTTTCTATTGAAGAGCTGTAATGAACCCCGAGGCCACCACTATCACCGCTAGATTTTACTCGGTATGAAGTAACCTTAGCGCTACCTTCTTGCACCTTAGAGAAGGTTCGTACTTCGAAATGCTTTCTCTGCCAATTGGGAACAGGGAAAGGATCACTCCAACTGTTTTGCCCCGGTCGGATTGCCACTTGGGACTTACCATCAAAAGTGATGCGTCCGATGACCTCTCCGTCAACTAAAATTGAGGCTTCAACTAGAAGTTCAGTCTCTCCGGCTTTTTCTGGCGATTCTTGCCCCTGACTCTGGGTATACCAGTTCGAAAAGGCCAATCTAAACTGCTTAATCGGATAGTCCGGAGATTGACTAAACACCGAACTGGTCGACATCGAGGTTTTTTGGGATGTGGGGGCAGTTAGGTGAGTCATGGGATGTATATTCTCTGAAGCGAACATCCATTGCTGCTGTTCTTCAGAGAAACACGCTGTTGACGCTAACAGTGATATAGCGCAAAGCGTATAAGTTATTGTTTTAACTTTAAATGATATCTCAGTCTGCATTCAAAGCTATTCCATGTACTGAGTGTTTTAACCGGATACAAACCATAAATGCTTCGTCGCTTATGTGACAAGGGATACCGTGTGTTTTTATATATACGGAAAAGTGTATATGCGATTTTTCGTATATGTGTTAGGGTGCCACCCTATGAAACGAATTCTATTTTTATGCACAGGCAACTCTGCGCGCTCGCAATTGGCAGAAGTAGTGTTGAGAGTGATGGGCGAAGACCGATTTGAGGTCTGCAGTGCTGGCACCGCCCCTGAAACCGTTGATAGCAGGGTTTATCAAGTATTGTCAGAACAGGCCATCGAGCCGGGTGAGCTCACCAGTAAGGCGGTCACACAAGCCATGCTGGAAAACAGCGATCTGGTGATCAGTCTCTGTGATGATGCCAATCAGGAGTGCCGCACCCTGCCTGACGATATTTCCCATCTGCACTGGGAGCTGGATGACCCCAAATCCCACACTGGCCTGGATGCGTTTAGAAACACGCTGGCTGAGCTTCAAGAAAGGATTGGCTTGCTGGTTAAGTTTCAAGGCTCAGCTACCGCAGCGACCGTGGTCCCCAATCAGTTTTTCAAATCACTCACCGACACCACGCGTTTGACCATACTTATGCTGCTGCAGGATGAAGGCGAGCTAAGTGTCGGAGAACTGGTGGAGGCGCTTCAGCTTTCCCAGCCTAAAATCTCTCGTCATTTGGCGCAGCTTAGACAGCAGGGGGTATTGACCGATCGACGTAAAGGGCAGTGGGTGTTTTACGGGCTAAACAATGAACTTCCGACGTGGGCTGAGCATGTGATAGCGGCCACGCGCATTGGTAATCCGGCACTGATTAACAAAGAAAAATCGCGATTAAAAGTAATGGCAGAACGTCCATCTAAGGCAATCGCGTAACAACTAACTTATTTACAGTATTTAGACAGGCTAAGGGTCTCACGATGACAATTAAAGTAGGTATTAACGGGTTTGGTCGTATTGGTCGATTAGCGCTACGAGCGTCGTTCGACTGGCCTGAAGTTGAGTTTGTACAGATCAATGACGTTGCTGGTGATACGGCCACATTGGCACATCTGCTGGAGTTTGATTCTGTGCAGGGCCGCTGGCCACACCTTGTGGCGGTCGATGGTGACCAGATGATTATCGATGGCAAAGCGATCACCTGCACGCAGCAGCGCGACATTGAAGCCGTAGATTGGTCTGGCTGTGATGTGGTGCTGGAAGCGACAGGTGTGCACAAAAAAACCGAGATCCTGCAGAAATACCTGAAGCAAGGGGTTAAGCGAGTCGTGGTTTCAGCGCCGGTAAAAGAGCCGGGTATTGCCAACATTGTGATGGGCGTAAACGACAGCATTTTTGAACCAGAAAACCACCCCATAGTGACGGCTGCCAGTTGTACAACCAACTGCCTCGCCCCGGTGATTAAAGTGATTTACGAAAAACTGGGCATCGAAAGCTGCATGATGACTACGATTCACGATTTGACTAATACGCAGACCATTCTTGATGCACCGCATAAAGACCTGCGTCGCGCGCGCGCCTGCGGCATGTCACTGATCCCTACCACGACTGGTTCAGCGACGGCGATTACCGAAATTTTCCCTGAACTAAAAGGCAAAATTAATGGCCACGCTGTGCGTGTTCCACTGGCCAATGCGTCTCTTACCGACATTGTGTTTGAGGTATCAAGAGACACCAGTGTGGAAGAGGTTAACAGCCTGATTAAAGCTGCCAGCGAGAATGAACTGCAGGGCATTCTTGGCTACGAAGAAAAGCCGCTGGTGTCTATCGATTACAAAGGTGATCAGCGTTCAACCATTGTTGATGCCTTGTCCACCATGGTGGTTGGCAAACGCATGCTGAAAATCTACGCCTGGTACGACAATGAGATGGGTTACGCGACGCGGACCGCTGAGCTGGTGCGTAAAGTGGGTTTGGCAGATAAAGCCTAAGTGCACACCAGTGTTTAAAGTGTCTTAGCAGTAAGAGAACAGAGATCATGAGCCGACTTTCCAGCGAATTGCGCCAGTATCTGGTAGTGACCTTTAACTATTGGAACTTCACCCTGACCGATGGCGCACTGCGCATGCTGGTGGTGCTCTATTTCCATGGGCTGGGTTACTCGCCGCTGCAAGTCGCCATGCTGTTTCTGTTCTATGAGATCTTTGGCGTTATCACCAACCTGGTAGGTGGCTGGTTGGGTGCTCGCATGGGCCTCAACCGCACCATGAATGTTGGTTTAGCGATGCAGGTCGTCGCCTTGTTGATGCTGACGGTGCCGGATGCCTGGCTTAGCGTACCTTATGTGATGGCGGCGCAGGCACTGTCTGGTATCGCTAAAGATCTCAACAAAATGAGTGCCAAAAGCAGCATCAAGATGTTGGTGCCCAATGGCCAACAAGGCGCGCTGTATAAATGGATAGCCATTCTAACCGGCTCCAAAAACGCACTGAAAGGTGTGGGCTTCTTTATGGGCGGTGCATTGCTGGCCTGGATTGGCTTCCGCTCTGCCATGTGGCTGATGGCATCGGTACTCTTTGTGGTGTTGTTGCTCAGCCTCTGGTGGTTGAACAAAGACCTGGGCAAATCCAAAAACAAACCCAAGTTTTCCGATATGTTTTCGAAAAGCGCCAGCGTCAATATCCTCTCTGGTGCGCGCATGTTCCTGTTTGCTGCCCGCGATGTTTGGTTTGTGGTCGCGCTGCCAGTGTATTTAGGCGAAGTGTTTGGCTGGGATCACCACTATGTGGGTGGCTTTATGGCGCTATGGGTGATTGCCTACGGTTTTGTTCAGGGGTTTGCCCCCAGATTTACCGGCAAAGCACAAGGCAAACTGCCTGATGGAAAAACAGCCATGGGCTGGGCCAGCTTGCTGGCAGTGGTCACGTTGGGGGTAGCCCTGGGTGTTCAATTGGGATGGCAGCCGCAGACGGTGATCGTCGTTGGCCTGCTGATTTTTGGTGCCGTGTTTGCGGTTAACTCGTCGCTGCACTCTTATCTCATTGTCAGTTACGCCAAGGAGGATGGCGTATCGCTGGACGTGGGTTTCTATTACATGGCCAACGCCATGGGCCGTTTGATTGGCACAGTGCTGTCTGGGTTGGTATATCAGTATTGGGGACTGGCCGCGTGTTTGTGGTGCGCGGTGTTTATGCTGGTGACAACTTCGTTGATTTCTATTGCGTTGCCTCGGCATAAAACGGCATTATCAGCGTCAACCTGATCTCTGTGTAATCCAATCAACCTAGTCAAACCAAAATGAGCCAACTGATCGACTGCGACTTTCAACGCCATGGCGAGGCGGTCCGAGCCATATTCAACGATGCGATCCTTAATTCCACCGCATTGTACGAATATGAGCCTCGTAGTCTGGCTGATGTCGAGCAGTGGTTTACCCAGAAACAACAAGCTGGCTTTCCCATACTTGGTGTACTGACTGAAACTGGTGCTGTGACTGAGACTGATGCTGTGACTGAGAGTGCGGAGCTGATGGGCTTTGCCAGTTATGGCCTGTTTCGTGATAAACCCGCAGCCTGTCAAACCATGGAACACTCTGTCTACATTCACCCAGACCACAGAGGCAAAGGTTTGGGCGAGTTGTTGCTGCGTGCGCTGGTGAGAAGAGCTGAAGCCGATTCAGTGCATGTGCTGGTGGGCGCCATTGATGCTGACAATCAAGCTAGCATCCGTTTGCATGAAAAATTGGGATTTATACATGCAGGTACACTGACGCAATCTGCATTTAAGTTTGATCGCTGGCTCGACTTAGCGCTGTATCAGAAAACGCTGAACACCTCACCTATATTGCCAGAAACGCCTGAACAATCCTAAAACGCTATTTCATCGCCGTTCGTAATGGCTTTTTAGTGCAAACCCTGTCGCCGTAATAGTTGTCCTGATAATTGCACTCGCAAGCGTCCGCAGACTTTCTCGACGCACGTTGACTGGCGTTGCGCTGGGCTTCTGATTGAAACATGCCGATTTTGCTGAAAAAGTGATTCAAAACACTGTCTCCATCATGTTTACTGTGAGAGCAGGACTCTACGTGAGCTGACTTGTGCGAGAGCAGTCTGCGCTCATTGCTATGATTTCAGTGTTGTTGATCCCTCTGTTCTAGAAAAGTGAGTTAAAACGAAGCTGTTGTTCGATTTTTTCGATGGGTATGGGTGCAACACGCCCTATCAACCGATACTCAGCGCATCTTTGGCTATCTCAGAGAGCGCTTCGATACTCGACATCCGGGTAAAATTGGGCCTGAAAATAAAGGCAATTCGGCGATGAGGTCCCGGCTCACTCAGGTGCACCGCTGAAAGCGCTGGGTTTTGCGATATCAACTGTTCCAGCGCCATGGCGGGGATCAGTGTTGTCCCCAGGTTGCCCATCACCATCTGGATTAGGGTATTCAGGCTGGTGGCACCAAAGCCGTGATTAGCGGTTTGTTCTGTCAGTTTGCAGGCATCCAGAATATGGTCCTTCAGACAGTGGCCATCTTTAAGCAGCATCAGGTTGCTGTGATTCAGTTCGTCAGTAGTAATTTCCGCCTGTTGGGTATGTTTTTCACCTTTTAACGCGACCCAATAAAAGTCCTCCTGCCAGAATTCCAGACTCAACAAGCCTTCACACGGGTAGGGCAGTGCCAGTACCGCGGTATCTATTTCTCCTCGCTGCACCATATCCACAAGTACATGCGACTGCTCCTCAACGATATTCAATTGCGCATCGGGATAAGCCTGCTTAAGTGCGGGTAGAAGTTTGGGCAGCAGGTAGGGCGCGATGGTGGGGATCACCCCCACGGAGATGGGAAAACTCAGCGGGTGTTTCTGGCTATCAGCTAAATGCTGCAGGTCGTCCACCTGCAATATGATTTTTCGCGCTCTATCCAGCACCGCTTGCCCAAGCGGCGTTACCAGTACTTTCTTGTTATCACGTTCGAAGATCTGGATCCCCAACTGCTTTTCCAACTCATTCAGGCCCGTACTGAGGGTGGACTGGCTGACGTGGCAAAGCTCTGCGGCTTTTTTAAAGTGCAGAGTTTTTTCGGCGGCCAAAGCATAGGAAAGCTGTCGTATTGAGATCATGGTGACTCCGAGCGTGAAGATGCATGTTCAACGTTATACTACGATTTATATTCAAAAATATAGAACATTAAATTCAATACGTTCAAATTTACCAAATCATCGCGTCGGCCTAAAGTGTCTCCCGTAGCCAAACGACATTGCGTCTGAAAAGAATGTGTCTGAACAGACTGCAGCAAACAGAAACGCATTTAGCATTTTTTACAAGGAGGCCGACATGGCACTTATCAACACTAAGATCAAACCTTTCAACACGACTGCATTTAAAGACGGTGAGTTTGTAGAAGTGTCTGATCAGGACCTGCAAGGCAAGTGGGCTGTTTTCTTCTTCTACCCAGCTGACTTTACCTTTGTATGTCCTACTGAGCTGGGCGATCTGGCTGATCACTACGAAGAGCTGCAAAGTCGCGGTGTAGAGGTGTACTCAGTATCGACTGACACCCACTTCACTCACAAAGCATGGCACGACTCTTCTGACACTATCGGCAAGATCAAGTACCACATGCTTGGTGACCCAACTGGCGAAATCACCCGCAACTTTGAAGTGATGCGTGAAGGTCAGGGCCTGGCAGACCGCGGTACTTTCATCGTTGACCCAGAAGGCGTCATCCAGGCGATGGAGATCACTGCAGAAGGCATCGGTCGTGATGCTGAAGACCTGCTTCGCAAAGTTAAAGCTGCACAGTATGTCGCTTCTCACCCAGGTGAAGTATGCCCAGCAGCTTGGAAAGAAGGTGAAGAGACGCTGGCACCTTCACTGGACCTGGTAGGCAAGATCTAATTCGGCGTCCACCGAAAAGGCCAGCTACCCAGCAGGGTAGTTGGTGTATTGGGCCCGCCTCCACACGCATTAACTTGGCGCACGGTGGCGGGCTTTCATCGAAGTACTTGGCCGATAACCCCAAAATCAGGCCCATAGCCCGACAGCCGGTGGCAAAAACTTCTGTTGCTGCATCAACCAGAGAAGCGTTTGCCACACGTTGTCAGTGAATCAGTTTTAAGGAGTTCATTATGTTGACACCAGAATTATTGCAAGCCCTGAAAGGTTATGCCGCGAACATGCAGAAGCGTGTCACTTTCGTTCTGCAAAATGGCGAACACAGTAAACGCGCTGAACTGGCCGAATTCCTCGAGAAGTTTGCCAGCGTAGGCGACAAACTGGCGTTTGAACAACGCGATGAAACTGGCCTGCGCAGCCCAATCAGCTTCTATCTGGAAGTTGACGGTGAGCACAGCGGCATCATCTTCTCCGGTATTCCGGGTGGGCATGAATTCAACTCTTTGGTGTTGGCGATACTGCAGGCATCGGGCACACCACTGAAAATGGACGAGTCCCTTCAACAGATGGTGGCCGGGATCAACGAAGAGCTGAAGTTTGAAGTGTTTATCAGCCTGAGCTGTCACAACTGCCCGGACGTAGTTCAGGCGCTGAACCAGTTCGCGTTACTAAATCCCAATATCAGCAGCGAGATGATCGACGGCGGTTTGTACCCAGACCTGATCAAGCAGCGCGATATTCAAGGGGTGCCCAGTGTCTACCTGAACGGTGAACTGTTCGCTAACGGTAAAGTTACGGCTGCTGAGCTGATCGACAAGCTGATTACCCGCGACCCGGCGATCACCCAGGCCTCTGCCAGTGAAAGCCTGCCGCTGCAGGACGTGACTGTGATTGGCGGTGGTCCTGCGGGTGTCAGTGCGGCTATCTACAGTGCACGTAAGGGCCTTAAAGTGACCCTGATTGCCGACCGTATCGGTGGCCAGGTGAAAGACACCATGGATATCGAAAACCTGATCTCGGTGAAGAAAACCACGGGCCCAGAGTTGTCCGGTGCACTACAGGCACATATGAATGAGTATGACGTGACCTTAAAAGAGCACCTGAAAGTGGCCAATGTCGAAAAGGGTGATATCAAACGTGTGACGCTCTCTTCCGGCGAGGTGATCTCTACCAAAACGCTGATTATTGCGACCGGGGCCAAGTGGCGAGAACTGGGAGTGCCGGGTGAGAAAGAGAACATAGGGAACGGTGTGGCTTACTGCCCACACTGCGATGGCCCCTTCTTTAAGGGCAAAGATGTTGCCGTGATTGGTGGTGGAAACTCAGGCATCGAAGCGGCGCTGGACCTGGCCGGTATTGTAAAGTCAGTGACGGTGTTTGAGTTCCTGCCCGAGCTGAAAGCGGACAAGGTACTGGTGGAAAAGGCCGAAGCCAAAGCCAACATCAAGATCCTGAAAAATGTGGCGACACAGGAGATCACCGCCGCCGGTGGCAAGGTGAACGGTATTCAATATCAGGACCGCGAAACCGAGCAGGTAACTACTCAGACTCTGGATGGTGTGTTTGTACAGATTGGTTTGGTGCCTAATAGCGAGTTTTTGGGTGACCTGGTTGATAAGACCCGCTTTGGCGAGATCGTTATTAACGAGAAGTGCCAGACCTCAGAGCAGGGTATTTATGCCGCCGGTGACGTATCAACCGTGCCTTACAAGCAGATCGTTATCGCCATGGGCGAAGGCTCTAAAGCCTCACTGTCAGCCTTTGAATACCTGCTGACCCAAAGTGACCGCCTGGACGATTTGTATGAAGCGGAACAGCAGCAGGTGAAAGCCGCCTAAGGGCTATGTTCAGCTAGGAATCAAAAAAGCCGCTCAAGGAGCGGCTTTTTATTGTTCGACGTATTGAGTCGATTACTCAATATTCTGGATCTGCTCGCGCATCTGCTCAATCAGAACCTTCAGCTCAACCGCGGATTGCGTGACTTCCTGATTGATAGACTTAGACGCCAGGGTGTTCGACTCACGGTTGAACTCCTGCATCATAAAGTCCAAACGGCGGCCGATGGCGCCACCTTTTTTCAGGATCTTACGGGTTTCTGCAACGTGGGCTTCGAGACGGTCCAGCTCTTCCGCCACGTCCAAACGTTGTGCCAGCAGGATCATCTCCTGCTCAAGGCGGCCGGGGTCCAGCTCAGACTTAGCTTCTTCCAGCTTGGTGGTCAGACGTTCGCGCTGCCACTCCATCACGATTGGCATCTGCTCACGCACTTTTGCTACCTCGACCTGTACTCCTTCAAGGCGCTGGCTGATCATCGCTTCCAGGCTTTCACCTTCACTGGCGCGCGCGGCGATAAACTGGTTCAGGGTTTCATCAAACGCAGTCAGTAGCTCTTTTGATATTGCATCAATATCCGCTTCTTCTGACGCCATCACTCCCGGCCAGCGTAGGATATCAACCGGATTAAGGTGCATAGAGCCTGATGTTTGGTCCGACACCCATTGGGCGCAGCGCACCAGCTCTTTGGCCAGATCTTCATTGATATGCAGGTTGGCCTGCTTATCGGCATTGGCTTCAAAACGCAGGTTACATTCCAGCTTGCCGCGGTTCAGGCGCTTGCGGAAACGCTCTCTGAGCACTGGCTCAAGGCCACGGAACTGCTCTGGCAGACGCAGGTAGCTCTCCAGGTAGCGTTGGTTAACAGAGCGAACTTCCCAAACGGCTGTGCCCCAATCCCCTTTCAGGGTGTGGCGGGCATAGGCGGTCATGCTGTGAATTGTCATGGGTGACCTTACGGCTTGAATTTATAGTGATTGGCGGATTATAGGGGAGCACGGACGATCCTTAAACGCCTGATCGCCCTCTGGGATCAAAACTTGGTGTTACCAGGCCAGTTTTTCCCGCTGGAGTGTGATCTTTCCATCGTCGGTTTGCCGGGTAAGGATAAAGAGATCGCCAAAGGCATCGTGGTCCAGCGTTGCCAGCTCAGGCCCGCCCAATGCCTTGATAATCATAGGTACCGTATTGCTATGACCGACGACTAGCACGCTACCGCCTTCCGCGTTGCTCAGCGTGTTTAATACCGCGGTGGCTGTTGCATCGATATGTGCGGAAAGTGGTTTGTTCGCTGCAATGATTTCGATGGTCAATTGATGGACGTTTGCTGTGGGTGTGGCTGTTTGTTGGGTGCGGTCTAATTGGCTGGTGTATATGGCCTGAATCGGCACCTGTTTCAGTCGAGCGGCCAGAGCTTGTGCCATATTCTGGCCTCGCTCGTTCAGGCTGGGATTTTTGGATTTGTCTTTTGTCCCCAACTGTTCAACTACCTCGCCGTGGCGGATTAGATAGATGGTGTCGGTAGCTGCCAATGTGCTACTACAGAGGCTAAGAAAAACACAGGACAGAATGCAGTTGAGGGTGTTTCTGAACGTTCTGGTCATACCGTTTGTTTTTCTCCCTGTACGCTTTTTCCAGATATTAGCGGTGTTGGCTAAATCCTATGCGGTGCCAGCTCAATATGCTGCAGCTTGTTGCCTAACATCTCCACCCGGCCGATATATCTGTCTTCCCCCATGGAAGAGAATTCGAACTGAAAGATGCGCAGGAAATGCAGCTTGCCATCTTTACCACGGCGAATACGCAACTTCTGTTGATAGGCGGTGTAATCCAGCAGTTGCACGTTCATCTGCTCACAATGGGCGCGCGCAGCTTTGAGTGCCAGTTCCTTCACGGCACGTGAACGCCACCAGTAACCAGCAAATAGCATCAGAAGAATAAGCCAGAAAAAGCTGCTGAGATCGATATACATAAGCTCTGGAGCGCTGTCGCCTCGGTTGGAGTTAATCGGATGAATGAGATATCAAGGCTGGATAGCCAAGTTTATAAGTGGGGTATTCAAACCTAAAACCCAAGGCTTTGATGCGTTTGTTACTGCAACGTTTGTTTTGCCGACTGTCTGCCGGGCCTGATACCAGCTGAGGCCGTGGTGAATGCTGAAGCTCGGCGAGAAATGACATCACCTCATGCTGTGGCGCGGGATCATCATCGCTGCCCAGATAAATCTGCTGTAACGACGTGCCTGATAGGTGCTGGTCTATGAGGAAAGCCAGTAGCCGCGCACAATCATCCCGGTGAATGCGATTGGTATAACTCGGTGGCGTGCTCTGCACTTCCGTCAATTGCTGTGCTTTTTGCAGCAACCTTCCGCGACCTGGGCCATAAATTCCCGAGAAGCGAACGACTGTGCCGCTTTGCTGTTGGGCGAACTGCTCGCCTTCAAGCAGCACCTTGCCACTAAAACGTTTTGGTTCAGTGGCGGAGGATTCATCTACCCATTCACCGTCTTGTTGACCATAGACGCTGGTGGAAGAGACATAAAAAAGTTTGGGCTGCGTTTTTAAATGCTGCCAAAGCCGCTTCAGGCCGTCGACAAATACACGACGATAACCCGCTTCATCATGTTGGTCTGGGGTGGGTAGGTACACTAGGTAATCAAACTGCCCCGTAAGCTGAGCAACAGAATTATCCTGGCTCAGGTCTATGGCTTGGTATGCAAAGGTCGGCTCTTTAGGAAGTGAGCGCCGAAGCCCGGTTACCTGATGGCCTGCTTGGGTTAGCAGAACGCCAAGTTGCGTGCCTACGTCGCCGCAGCCTGCAATCAGCACCTTAACCATGAGGGAGGTTGCTCCCTGAGGATTTGTCAGCAGGCAGAATATTCTGTTCGTGTAACACGCGGTCGACCATGGCTTTGACTTCATCCACGGTGATCTGAGCCATCAGTTCAGCCCCTTTGACGCGGGTGGCCCAAGGCAGCTGTTGCCATGGCTTGCCGTGCTGCTCCTGGCATAATCGATCGTAGTGGTTGATCACATAATCAGGCCAGAGGTATGGACCGGTGCGGCGAGGATTAGAGTGGCAATATAAGCCTATAACCGGCGTGCCCTGGGTGACTGCCATGTGAGCGGGGCCGGTATCAGGGGCTAGTACCAGATGAGCCTGCCCGAGCAGCGCCAGAAGCTGCTTGAGGTTGGTCTGGCCCACATAGTTGGTGATATCGCCCTGGGTGGCCTGTTCAATCTGTTGCGCTAAGTTATTTTCTAGCGGTGTTGGGCCGCCGCACAGGATCACCTGCATGCCACGGTTAACTGCATGGTCCGCGATACTGGCATATCCCTCGATGGTCCAGTTGCGTTCCGCCTTGCTGGCTGCCGGCACAATAACCAAAGTAGGTTTGCCTGAATCAAAGAGGGGGGCAATGGCGGACTTGTCCTTTTCGTTTACAGGGATCTGCCACAACGGGTGTGGTGGCGCAGGTACGCCAATCGCTTCGCCAAACGCCTGGAAGCTCTCCAGCACGTGGGCATGTTGCTGTTCTTTGATGCGGCGGTTGGTAAACAGCCACTGACCTTCGCCGGCGCGGGCGCGGTCGAAACCATATTTTTTGTCGGCGCGAATAAACAGGCTCAATATGCTGGCGCGAAAAGCGATCTGCATATGCAATAGCACATCAAAGCGGCGTTTTCCCAGCTGCTGACGAACAGTCTTTATTCCATCCCAGCCCTGTTTTTTGTCATAAACGATGATCTCAACATCGGGCAGGCCTTCAAGTAGTGCCGCTTCAACTTTGCCCAGGATCCAGGTGATAGCAATGCCAGGATAGTGGCGCTGGATCTCCTGTACCGTGGCGACGGCATGGCATACATCGCCAATCGCGGAGAGGCGCAGTAAGCAGATTGAACGTGGGGCCGAAGGCGGTAACGAGGACATGATTTCCAATGGCGATGAACTGATTGCTGGTTATTATGCGTTTGCCTGACGGTTAGCGCAAAATCCTTGGAATTTCTGAGCAGGGCGTCGTAATGGTTAGTGGCTTACAACCCTTATCGGTGTGCCGTTTTTGGCGGCAAGAATATTTTCTTCCACCTGATCGACCAGCAGTTGCCGTGACTGCTGGCTGCCCCAGGCCAGATGAGGGGTAATAATCAGGTTCGGCAGGGAGACTTCCAAAAGCGGATTGCTGTTTACGGGCGGCTCTTTGCTGAGCACGTCGGTGGCAGCGCCGCCGAGTTTTTCGCTCAGCAGGGCATCCAGCAGCGCGTGTTCGTTTACGATGCCGCCGCGCGCCGTGTTTATCAGCAACGCATCTGGTTTCATTAAAGACAGGGCATTGGCATCAATCAGATCGCGGGTTTCCGCGGTCAAAGGGCAGTGTAGGGTAACTACATCAGCGTGTTTGAGCACACGTTTAAATGCTACGCGTCCGGGCCGGATAGTTTCTGCATCGGCCCGTTCTGCGACCAAGACCACCATGCCAAGCGCTTCGGCCAGATGTGCGACAGCTTTGCCGAGCGCACCGTAACCCACAATACCAATGTATTTGCCAGCCAGTTGCATGGGAGGGTGGTTGAGCATGGCGAAATGTGGTGCCTTCTGCCATTTTCGGTCACTGAGCAACTCACGGTTGGCGGGTAGCTGGTTTGCCAGTGACAGCATGAGGGCGAAAGTATGCTGTACAACAGAAGCTGTTCCGTAATTTCTGCAGTTAACTACGGTAACACCATGCTCTTCGCAGGCGATAAGGTCGATATTATTGACGCCTGTTGCGGCAACACAGATCAGCTTTAAATCGGGGGCGGCAGCCAATGCGGCGGCATCAATTTCCACTTTATTGGTGATGATAACGTGGGCTTCGGCGATTCGTTCGTGGAGCTGACTTTGCGTTGTATGGCCATGAAAGTGCCACTCTGTCAGTGACTTCTTTAGTTTTTCCAGCTTGAGATCACTGGGATGAAGAGAATCAAGATCCAGACAAACGCCTTGCCGCAGAGAGGGGAGGTGGATTGATTTCGGTTCACTCACTGATAACTTCGCCTTTTAACGCTCAACTACACGACTATAATAGTGGCCCCTAAAAGATATGTAGCAATTTATCGGAGCCCATATGCGCCCAAGCGGTAGAACCACAGATCAGGTACGCCCTATTAAAATCACTCGCAACTACACCTGCCATGCCGAAGGGGCAGTGTTGGTGGAGTTTGGTAACACCAAAGTATTGTGTACTGCCTCTGTCGAAACCTCTGTTCCGCGATTCCTGAAAGGGAAAGGCCAGGGCTGGGTTACCGCTGAGTACAGCATGTTGCCACGGGCTACCCATAGCCGCAATCAGCGAGAAGCTGCAAAGGGTAAACAAGGCGGTCGAACCTTAGAAATTCAGAGGTTGATCGCACGCTCACTGCGCGCTGCCGTGGATTTGGAAGCACTGGGGGAGAACATGATCACACTAGACTGTGATGTGTTGCAGGCCGATGGTGGCACCCGTACAGCATCTATCACTGGCGCTTGTGTTGCGCTGGTGGACGCGCTGAACTGGATGGTTGAACAGAAAATGCTGCCTGCCAGTCCGTTGAAGCAAATGGTTGCTGCTGTTTCTGTGGGTATCTACAAAGGTCAGGCAGTATGCGATCTGGAGTACCTGGAAGACTCTGACGCTGAAACCGATATGAACGTGGTGATGACCGATGCAGGCAAGATGATTGAAGTGCAGGGCACCGCAGAAGGCGAAGCATTCAGCTTTGAAGATCTGGATCAGATGTTGGCTCTGGCTAAAACGGGCATCGAAAGCATTATTGCGGCGCAGAACGCGGCATTGGCAGAGTAAGAGGCAAGCGGAATGAAAGATTATCAAAAAGCGTTTATCGAGTTTGCTCTGGAGCGCGAAGTGCTGCGCTTTGGTGAATTTACTCTGAAGTCTGGCCGCACCAGCCCCTATTTCTTTAATGCTGGCCTGTTTAACACCGGTCGCGATTTGGCGCGTTTAGGTAAGTTCTATGCTGCCGCGTTGCAGGATGCTGGTATCCAATATGACGTGTTGTTTGGCCCCGCTTATAAAGGGATCCCAATCGCCAGTGCCACCGCAGTGGCGTTGGCAAACGAGTATGATGTTGATACGCCATACTGCTTCAATCGCAAAGAAGCTAAAACCCATGGCGAAGGCGGTAATCTGGTGGGGTCACCCCTCTCCGGTCGAATTATGCTGGTAGATGATGTGATCACAGCGGGCACGGCTATCCGTGAATCAATGCAGATCATTGACGACAATGGTGCCGCTTTGGCGGGTGTGTTGATTGCTCTGGACCGTCAGGAGAAAGGTCAGGGTGACTTGTCTGCGATCCAGGAAGTGGAGCGTGACTTTGGTTGTGAAGTTGTATCCATCGTGACTCTAAAAGACCTGATTGCATATCTGGCACAGCAACCAGGCCGTGAGGCGGAGCTGGCTTCAGTTCAGGCCTATCGTGAGCAATACGGTATCGCGTAACGGCTCCTGAATAGCCGAGGATTAAAGCGCCTGAGGTGCAGTCTTACAGGCGTTTTAATCTCTCTTTGGTCACAACCACAATCCCATCTTCCGTGACCAGAAAGCGTTCTGCATCCAGTTCTGCATCTTCCCCAATCACTGTGCCATCGGGTATCACACACTCCTCGTCGATAATGGCATGATTGATCAGGCAGTTTTTACCTATCTTGGTTTGTGGCAGCAGGATGCAATGGTGCACTTCACTGCCTGCGGCGACACACACATCGTAGCTGAGTACACTGCGGCTTACTTCAGCACCAGAAACAATACTGCCTGCAGAGATCAGTGAGTCAGAAACAATACCGGGCTCACCATTCTTTCCTCTTGAGAGTTTACCTGGTGCGCGTTGTTCCTGGTGGCTGGTAATGGGCCAATAGGGGTCGTAAAGGTTAAGGCGGGGCAGGGGGGCCAATAGCTCCATATTACCGTCGAAATAGGCCTCAATGGTTCCTACATCTTTCCAATAGCCGGGATTGCCCTCGCTATCGACAAAATCATAAGCATGCAGGTGGCAGCCACTGGCAAGCGCTTTTGGCAGAATGTCATAACCAAAGTCGTTCTGCGACTCAGGGCACTGCGCATCATCGTGAAGCAATTCTTTTAGCAGCGGTTTATTAAACGCGTAGATCCCCATAGATATCCGGACCATGCCCGGTCGACTTTCGAGACCTTTAGTATCACTGGGCTTCTCTACGAAGCGCTGGATCCTGCCGTTGGCATCTGTGACAACCACACCAAACTGATGTGCCATATGGCTGGGCACTTCCATGGTGGAGATGGTGATATCGGCATTTGAATCTGCGTGCTGCTCCATCATTGTCAGGTAATCCATGCTGTAAACATGGTCGCCCGCGAGTATCAGTGCGTAGTCGATGGGGTGGCGTTCTAACAACCAGAAGTTCTGATGCACGGCATTCGCTGTGCCTGTGTACCAGTCACATTCGGCGCGCTGTTCTGCGGGCAGCACCGCAACGTACTGACCCTGCTCACCTGTGTATTTTCCCCAGGTGCGCTGAATATGCGCGATTAAGTAGAAGGCGTTGTACTGGGTTAGCACGCCAACGCGATGGAAGCCTGAGTTAAAACAGTTAGATAGTGTGAAGTCTATGATCCTGTACTTACCACCGAAGAAGGTGGCTGGTTTTGCTCGTGCTTGAGTTAAGTCGTGTAGTCGTGTTCCACGACCTCCAGCCAGAACCATGGTAAATGTTCGCTGGCAGACGTCAGGATAAAAGCGTGCGGGTGGCTTCATCACTTTCATAGGCTTAACTCTTTTCGCAAATAACCATTTGATGGTTAAGGGTTAATAAAGTTTAGTCTAAGCCTGCAGATTGTGAAGGAAGTCAACTTGTTGATTTTGTGTGAAAAATGTTGTGATTAATAAAAAGGCTGACATTAGTCAGCCTTTTTCAGCAAAGCTCGGAAGTTACTTGCCTGCGGCTCTGGCTTTAACTTCGCTGGTCAGTTGTTTTGCCCATGCATCCAGTTGCGGATAGAAAGCTTCGATGCCCTGTTCTTTAAGTACTTCAGGGTCAACGTCATCACCAGCCAGGCGTCTGACCGTCTGTGCTACCACTTTGCCACTTTCCTTATCGACGGCTTCGGCTTCCAGAAACAGCACTGGAACCTCATCTCGGTTGCCACTGGCTTCCATGGCACCCGCCACCAAAAGGGTGATAGGCAGGTACTGATAAAACTCCAGATCCGCTGAGCCAGAGCTAAAGCCGGTTATCGCCGGTTTTACGATAAGTGTGTTTGTGCCTTCAGCGCCTGTTTCGATCGCACCAGGAAGGTCTTTATCCAAAGCTTTAACCAGATACTCAGCAAATGCTGCTTGTTTATCTGCGGCAATGCCTTCTTCGTCGCTCAGCTTAGGAGATAACCAAATCTTCGCATCTTGTATTTCGACTGAAGCGTAATTTGCTACATCATAGTCGTCGGCATACCAGGCTAATCGCGTATCATCGTCTGGTACGGGTTTGAGTTTTGAGTAGTCTTCCAGATAGCCTGAGAATGTTTCCTGAGTTTCTGGAGCAGAGGCGCAAGCGCCAAGAAGTGCGATAGATAGCGTCAGTGCCAAAGGTTTCAACATAAGTAACGTCCTGCTTTATTTGAAGTATTTTATTCCTGCAGGCTTCTACATTAGAGAGTTTTGGTTAGAAAAAAAAGACAAGAGAAGTTGAATTAAAGAAAAAACGGGGCACATTCGAAAATGTGCCCCGCTTATAAGGAATTATGTCGTCCACCGAACATATGTCCTTTCAACTTCCATGTTGGCTATTTGCCTCGGCTTTTCCGTCAGCCTGTCCTTTTCTTATCCTTAAGAGGCGTTTATCCTAAACACCGCGCTTCATCCTGAAGCTGTTCCGTTATGAGTCAATCCAGACTCAGTCCTCTGCTTCCTGCATCGAACTCACCTTGAGGTCGAATAGAGACTTCCTGTCCCGTCCAAGTCAGTATCCATCTGACAGTTAAAATATTAGTTATCTGGTGCGCGTTAACAATGCGTTAAAAACAAAGTTTTTTTGTTATGAGTGGATTAAAAAACATTCGTTAGACCATAAAAATAAATAAAACATAAGGTTATGGTTAGGCGGTGGTTTGATCTCTGCGCAAAGATTCCTGAATGTCGCACACAAATGTAAGAGATCTCGCACAAGAAACTGAGGCGATATCTCTTTCTTCCACCAACTGACTTGCTTATCTGTTAGAAATGCTCAGGATAAAAATGCACTCATCAAGTCATAGAAAGGATACTGATGGCACTCATTGAGCTGGTTTATCGCAGCCGAACCGAAATCGAATGGACGCACTCGTCGCTGTCTGAATTGTTGGCGCACAGCCGAGAAAACAACCTGGTTGCTGGAGTCTCTGGTGTATTGCTATACCGCCCAGGAGAGTTCCTGCAGGTGCTTGAAGGGGAAGAGGCTGGTGTTATTTCATTGTTTCAACACATTTCGCAGGATCCTCGGCACTTCGATATCGAAACTCTGCGCATGGGTCAGATAGACGATAGAAACTTTCCGAAGTGGAGTATGGGCTTTGACGCGCCTGTCACAGCAAAACAATCTCAACCGGAGTTGGACAAGCTCGTACTAGACGGTGGTCTGTGTGATAAACGATTTGCGGCACTGAGGGCAAAGTTTTGTTCAGTGACTTATGAACTACTAAAGCAGTTTATTAATCGAGAGCTTTAGAGTGGTCTAGATAGCAAATTAGTGGTTTGGAATTTATTCGTCACAAAAAGAAGCGGGCACAGCTTTCGCTGTGCCCGACAATCGGTCTTGAAACATCCGGTTTCTATGGTGCTTTCCCTGCAGACTTCCGTATCAAGGTGGTTCCGATCCACATCCTAACCAATCCTTTGGAGGTCCTGGCGTCATCCTGACTTGTGACATATCCTATGCCACACTCTTCATCCTGAAGGTGTCCCTTAGCTCGTCCTGAGCGGTCCTTTCAGCGTCCTGCTAAGGCCTACTTCCATCTAAGCCCAACTGCGTCCCTACTTCTATCCTGAGGAAGTCAGCGTCCTGCTGACGTGTATAAGAATACGATCTTGCAGGTATTTAACAATGCATTAACCAGCAATTAGTATTTTTGAATTTTAATGTCACAAACGGAAGTTGATATAAAACATATATAAAACATGGTGATAGATTGATTTGTGAGAGTCTGACGATAGTCATGTCACACAGATCTCTCACGTGTTTGTGCGAGATCTCGCACAAGATTGATAGCCAATGTCGTAAAACGATTTGCTAATTAACTGTCGAACGGGTCACAGTTTTGATGCCTATGCAGCTGTTGTGGTTGTCCACTGGCACAGGAATCTTTATTGTTCTTCGCTAATAGAAGAGTTTTACTGCCGTGCGCTAACGTCTGTACGCGTGGTAACACGAATAAAAAGAACAAGCGCCCCAGCGGTTAAGTCCGTCAGGGCAGCGCCACCTAGGTGGATATCTCTCAGGTAAGTTGCCCGTGTCTTTTAGACACGGGCTTTTTTTATGTTCAAGGATGAACGGTATGACGCGGGTGCATGGATGCACAGGAGCGTCGATGTACAGGAAGAACGGGTGGTACTTGTCCCTCTCCAAGGGGAGAGAGACAGGGGAGGGATTCGATTGCTAGCCCAGACAGGCTCTCAATAACGGGCTTATTAAGCGTTCAGCAACTGACCTTTTAACATCAGCCATAAGGTGTCAAAGTCGGTACTTGGCTTGCGCTTAAAGTCACTGCGTACATATTGGCAGATACGGCCTTCGGCATACGCCAGCAGCATATTCGCCAGAATACCTTCGCTCACTTGGAAGCCTTGACCTTCACGTAGTGCTTTCTCGCGCAGTACCTGTTTGATGTGTACTTCTATTTTTTCTAGTAGAGATTGCACATGACCGCGAAGGCGAATGTGTTCACCGGTCAGAGCATCACCATTCAGGATCCGGCACAAACCCGGGTTACGCTCTGCAAAAACCAGTAGTAACTGAAGGATGTGATGTACGCGATTGAGTGTGTCTTTCTCTTCATCCAGGATCAGGTTGATACGAGACAATAGCGACTCGTCGATAAACGCAATCAGCCCTTCAAACATCTTGGCTTTCGATGGAAAGTGGCGATATAGGGCTGCTTCAGATACGCCCACTTCTGATGCCAGTTTTGCGGTTGTTATGCGCTCTCCTGGCGAGGTTTCCAGCATGCCAGCCAGGCATTGCAAGATCTCTTCACGACGGTTTTTTCGCTGCGTTGCAGCCATAAAATTCCCCTGTACTTCCTAGGGTCTGTTGACCTTTACTACTCTCAGCGGATTGCTGGGCCGAAACTACTTATGGCCAGAAGAGCCAAAGCCACCTTCGCCACGCTCACTGGCATGGAACTCGTCGACAATCGCTAGCTCGGCTTGTACAACAGGCACAAACACCAGCTGTGCGATACGGTCGCCAGGCGCAATGGTGAAGCTCTGGTTGCCGCGGTTCCAGCAAGAGACCATCAACTGTCCCTGGTAGTCTGAGTCAATCAGACCCACCAGATTACCAAGCACGATGCCATGTTTATGGCCAAGGCCAGAACGAGGAAGAATCACGGCCGCCAGTGCCGGGTCAGCGACGTGGATCGCCAAGCCTGTGGGGATCAGGAAGGTTTCACCCGGATCCAGTGTGATCTGGTCGTCTAAACAGGCGCGCAGGTCCATACCGGCTGAGCCAGGGGTCGCATATTCAGGGAGAGGAAATTCGTCGCCAATGCGTGAATCAAGGATCTTAACTTCAATCTGTTTCATCTGTTATTGCTTCCGATAAGCTTGGTTTACCTGCATCAGCAGCTGGCTGGCGAGGTTTGATTTGCTGGTCGCTGGCAGTAACAAACTACCATTGGTCCAATAAAGCGTGAGCGCATTCTGGTCGGAGTTAAATCCGATGCTTGGATCGCTGACGTCGTTTGCCGCAATCATATTCAGTTTTTTCTTTTCTAACTTACCGCGAGCGTATTTTTCGACGTCATGGGTCTCTGCTGCGAAGCCAACGGTAAAGGGGGCGTCAGACAATGCGGCAACATCTGCCAGAATGTCTGGGTTTTTCACCATGGTCACAACCATCTGATCGTTGTTCTTCTTGATCTTGGCATCAGCGACTATTTCTGGCCGATAGTCTGCTACGGCAGCACATCCAATAAAAATATCCTGTTGGCCAATTCGTCCCATGACAGCTTCGTGCATCTCCGTGGCACTGGTAGCGTTGATACGGTCAACGCCTTGTGGGCAAGTCAGTGATACCGGGCCACTGATTAGAGTGACCTGAGCGCCCATCTTCGCAGCCTGTTCAGCGATGGCATAACCCATCTTTCCTGAGCTGTGGTTACTGATGTAGCGCACGGGATCGATCGCCTCGCGAGTGGGGCCTGCGGTGATCATGAGCTTGACCCCTTGCAGTGCTTTGTCAGCGAAATGATGTTCTATATTGGCCAGGATCTCTGCGGGTTCAATCATACGTCCCGGACCGACATCACCACAGGCTTGTTCGCCCTCTGCAGGGCCCCAAATCAGTGCCCCTCGGGAAGCCAGAGTTTGCAGGTTATCCTGTGTCGCATGAGCAAGATACATCTGCTGATTCATGGCTGGCGCAACAGCGATTGGGGCATCGGTTGCCAGACAGGCAGTAGAAAGCAGATCGTTTGCCATTCCCACCGCCATGCGGGCAATAAGGTCGGCGGTGGCAGGGGCTATCACCAATAGGTCCGCCCATTTGGCTAACTCAATATGTCCCATCGCGGCTTCCGCCGCTGGGTCAAGCAGATCATCGCTGATCGGATAACCACTGACAGCTTGAAGCGTAAGTGGGGTGATAAAGGCTTTTGCGCCTTTGGTCATCACGATGCGCACATCGGCGCCACGCTCTTTCAGGCGACGGGTCAACTCAACACATTTATACGCAGCGATTCCCGCGCTGATCCCCAGCAGGATCTTTTTTCCTTGTAACGACATAGGACTGAACTGACTGAAAATTTCCGGCTACTTTACCACAGCCTTATATGGGATCTATGGCCAAAAGGGGCTTTATTGACCCGAGCTGGATTTTTATCTTTCATTGCGCTAAAAACGAACAGTCAACACGCACAGCAAGGCTTCTGGTGGCAGTGAATACTTACTGTTGGCTGTATGTTGTGTCAGCTTTTTCATACAGACAGGGGATCAGGGAGGATCCGAAATCATGGCAATTGTTGATTGGCCCAAGGGAGAGCGGCCGAGGGAAAAATTAATGGCACTCGGCGCTAGCGCGCTATCTGACGCTGAGCTATTGGCTATTTTTTTACGCACAGGTATTCAGGGAATTGATGCTGTCACGCTTTCGCGGCAACTGCTGGAACAGTTTGATGGCCTGCCTCAACTACTGCGTGCAAGCAAACGCCAATTTTGTTCTGCAAAGGGGCTGGGCGAAGCCAAATATGTGCAGTTGCAGGCAGTGATGGAACTCAGTCGAAGAGTTTTCAGCCACGCGATGCATGAAAGCGATGTTCTATCGGACCCGAAAAAGGTTGCTCAGTTTTTGCAGGTGAGGTTAGGGCAAAGTCCTATCGAGCAGTTTGCTGTGCTGTTGCTCGATAGTCAGAACCGAGTGCTTGAGCTCAAGGTGTTGAGTGAGGGGACAATAAACCAAGCGGCCGTCTACCCAAGAGAGGTGATGCGGGCCGTTATTGAATCCCATGCCGCGGCGGTTATATTGGCCCACAATCACCCGTCTGGGGTGTGTGAACCAAGTGAAGCAGACCGATTATTAACAGACAAATTGATCGCAACCCTGGCTTTTATTGATGTTCCGGTGCTGGATCATCTGGTAGTTGGGCGCCACAGTGCTGTATCATTCGCCGCCCGCGGGTGGATTTAATTTCTTCGAAGCGAAGTTTTTCTTGATCTACAGGTGGGACTGCTGTATAAAATGCGCCCTCCTGCGCCTTGGGCGACGGCCGTTAATAGGGGCGCGGTACGCTCGAGCTAAAAAGTTTTATATCGGAGACGACTGACATGTCTAAAGTATGCCAAGTAACTGGCAAGCGTCCGGTTGTCGGTAACAATCGCTCTCATGCGAAGAACGCGACCAAGCGCCGCTTTTTGCCAAATCTGCAATCTCACCGTTTTTGGGTTGAGAGTGAAAAGCGTTTTGTGAAGCTTCGTGTTTCTACCAAGGGTATGCGAATCATCGACAAGAAGGGTATCGAATCAGTTTTGACTGAGCTTCGTGCCCGTGGTGAAAAGGTTTAAGGGGCTAGATCATGGCGAAGAAAGGCGTTGCTGAAAAGATCCGTCTGAACTCATCAGCTGGAACTGGTCACTTCTACACGACGACCAAAAACAAGCGCACTATGCCTGAGAAGATGGAGATCAAAAAATATGATCCCGTTGTTCGCAAGCATGTGATGTACAAAGAAGGCAAAATCAAGTAATTGATTGCGTTTGATTTGTTTGAAAAGCCCGGCTTATGCCGGGCTTTTTGTTATGTACAGGAAGTACGGTATGACTCGGGTGCATGGATGCACAGGAGAGTCGATGTACAGGAAGTACGGTCGAAAAATTGCTCCTGCATTTTCGACATTTCCGCCATTCTTGGCGGTCGTATGACTCGGATGCATAGATACCTCGAACACACCACCCAAAACACTTTAATAGGTCACGCCCTGTTCATGGCGTAATAGCCTCTTAGCTATTCCTTAACTATCTACTTTCTATGACTATTTTCCTTTAGCTTCTTTGCCGATGCCTCCTTGCTGAGTTAGTGATAGCATGGCGTTTTGCGGTACTGGATAAGAGATAACAGCTATGGCACTCACTAAACGGCAATGGAATAACGTGCTGATCTTCGCATCGCTAAGCATGATTCTGCTGTTTAACGTCACCCACAAGCGTTGGCTTTCATCTGATGAACACGAACGTCTTGAACTTGTCCCTGCTGATGCAACGGTGTTAACGCTGGACCTTCCTGCCGCCTCTTTGGAGCTAATTGGCAAAGGATGGCGAGTGACACCTGCCGATGTCATTTCTCCTACTGAAGCTGAAAAACTGGTTCAGCAATGGTTGGGACTCTCGGCCACTCCTGTTCTGCCGGAATTTGAACAAGCCGCCAATGCTGCGTTGTCTCAACCCGACCTGGTGATCCGAGTGTTGCTTGCTGGAGAACAAAACCCGAGAACGATCTTGTTGGCCCGGACGAACCAACGCTGGTTTGTCGCCATGGGTGACAAGAGAGGCGAGCTGTCTGATTTAACCGTCAGGTTTATCCTGCCTGAATATATGAGGTCACCAAGATAAGTTATGCCTGAGTTACCAGAAGTTGAGGTGAGCTGCCGAGGTATTGCACCGCACTTGGAGGGAAAAACAATTACTCAAGTGGAAGTGCGAAACCCTTCCCTGCGTTGGCCTGTACCGGAGGAGGTGCAGCTGCTTGAGGGGCAAACTGTGTTGGCGGTTAAGCGTCGGGCCAAGTATCTGCTGCTGGAAACTAAGGCGGGCACGGCGATATTGCATTTAGGTATGTCGGGAAGGCTGAGAGTGATAGATGCATCTGAAGTTGCTGAAAAGCACGATCACGTCCAAATCCACCTTGATAGTGGCAAGATGCTCAGGCTGACTGACCCCAGACGTTTTGGTGCTTTTTTATGGGGGGCTGACGCTCCGCTCTCTCATCCACTTTTGCAAAAGCTTGGGCCGGAGCCGCTTACTGAGGATTTTGATGGCGAACGCCTCTATCAATTGAGTCGTGGACGGCGTTCAGCTGTTAAGACCTTCATTATGGATAATCATATTGTGGTTGGCGTGGGGAATATCTACGCTAACGAAGCATTGTTTGCTTCGGGTATCAGCCCCAAAACAGCGGCAGGTAAGATTTCTAAGGCGCGTTATCAACGCCTGACTGAAGAGATAAAGCGCGTGTTGGCGAAAGCGATTCAGCAGGGCGGAACGACCCTTAAGGACTTCACTCAGAGTGATGGTAAGCCCGGTTATTTTGTGCAAGAGCTGCAGGTATACGGAAAAGGTGGAGAGCCCTGTCCTGTTTGCGAGAGCCCGTTGAAAGAGATTAAGCTGGGGCAGCGCAGCACGGTGTACTGCGCGCAATGTCAGCGATAGCCAAGGCTATGCATTAGCGAATAAACCGCTGATAGGCAGCCTCCTGAGCTTCCAGCAACTCGATTTCATCAAACTCGATCAGCAGGCGGTCGCGTTTTACCGCAGCGATCTCATTACCCGTCGCTGCTGCAACCGAATAAAGGATATAGGCCTCTTTTAGCTGATACCTATCGTCGTAGTAGCTTTCATGAAGTGTCGCCAGATTCAACGCCGCTTTCTCGCTCCCCATCGAAACGGCTTGCTGATACCAGCGCTTGGCCAAGGACAAATCGATTGCACCATTGATGCCGTGTTGATAGACGACTGCCAAGTTATTCGCTGAAGGTGCGTGGCCTTTTGCTACCGCGCGTTCTAACCATTGAATCGCCTGTCGGCGACTGTTGTCGCTACCTTGGGTCAACAATTTAATGGCTAGTGTATTCTGCGCTTCTATATCGCCTTGTTGAGCCTCCCTTCGGTAGTAGCTGATGCTGCGGTTGCGTTTACCCTGATGCTCAAACAGGTCTAGCAAAGCTTTCGCCTGATTCGTATCAACATCTTGGCCGCGTTCTTTCAGATGACGCTCTAATGAACGTAGCTGGTACTCTGCAGCAGGATGATCTTGCTTGGCCGCTTGCCTATACCAGAACAGGATATCTGCTAGCTCGTCGCGGCTTTGAGCGCGCTCTTCAAGCAAACCTGCCAATTTGTATTGCGCATCTGGATCTCCTCGTTCGGCAAGTCGGGTCAGAAAATTCAGACTTTTTTCCATGTCGCGAGGTGCTAGCGTGCCGTATTCATAAGCAGAGGCGAGTGCAAACATAGCATCTTCATGACCACCATCTGCAGCGATAAGATAGTGCTGCAATGCACGGCCGTTATCCGCGACCACAAGTTCGCCAGTTTCATAGAGTAGACCCATCAGCATATTGGCATCGGCGTTACCTTTATTTGCCGAACTTTCCAGCCAGTACAAAGCACGGTCAGTGTCGGTCAGGATCCCATCTCCCTGCAGCAACTGCCTTCCCAACCTGGCTTGCGCGCCAGCATTGCCTGCCTCGGCGGCTTGTATAGTTAGCTCCAGAGCGCGTTGGCTATCGATAGCAACCCCTAAACCCTCTTCATAACAGATCGCCAGGTTACTTAAAGCTGAGGGCTGAGATTCAAATGCGGCCTTCTGGTACCACTGGAACGCCTGTTGATAATTTTGAGTGACACCGCGTCCCTGCCGAAATAGCACACCAAGGTTGTTTTGCGCTTTTAAGTGACCTTGCTGGGATGCCTGCAGATAATGTTCATAGGCGGCCGTGTAATCGGGCTCCCCCAGTAACTGGCTTTGATAAAGCACGCCCAAACTATATTGGCTGTCAACATGGCCACGCTGGGCTGATTGGCGCCAGTAGGATTCAGCATCCTGATAGTCACCTTCCTGGTAGGCTTTCATACCTTTTTCGTAATTGGCGTAGCAGAGGTGAGACCAAAAAAAGAGGGCAAAAGTGAATAGCGGCGAAACAACAACACGTCGCATTGTGGGTATCCTTATTATCGTTATTAGAGTAAATACTTGACTAAACTAGTCAAGAGATCCGATGAGTGCCAATCGGCTTAACGAAAATTGGATAAAAAATGTGCGGAAGATCGGAAAGCAACAGCTACATCATGCTTATGTTTTGCTGTTGCTTTGGACTATCAATTGAGCTGTAGGCTTTTGCATCACGAGCGCATAGGTTTACCACGACCTAAATTGCGTATCTTTTGCCTGAGGCTCAGTAGCCTCAAACTGAAGAAGTAAAAAACACGTTTTCGCAGCGTCGGTTTTTCCAATTCTGCGAAGTAACAGTGCCAGAATTTCTTCATCACAGTGGCGTCGTAATTCAGCGTGCTGCGGTAGATTTTGAATAACTCACGAGATACCAATATTTGATGGCGCAGGGAGCGAGGCGGCTGCTTGGTGGCCTTGCCAAAATCGATGATCACCGGTGCTTCGCCTGCTTTTATGAAGTTGTACAGGTAGGGGTCGTTGGTTGTGATCCCCTGCTGATGGAGCTTGGTCAGGTAGCGGGCAACACTTGGGAACTGTTTGCTCGACAGGCGTTCAAGCATGCTCCCCTGAATAAATTCACGCAGGTAAAGCGTGGTTTTTTTATCTCCTTCGACCCAAGTTTCAAAGCCATAGCTTTTCGGTCGTAATACACCTTGAATTTGCTCAAGAATTTCGTGCTCAGTTTGCCATGGAGCCCCTTTTTTCGATTTAGTCTTCGAGGTGTATTCAAATAGTTTGGCGACTATAGGTACACCCTCAAGGTCAATCGTCAGAGTGAGTCTTCTACCTTCACCAAAAGTTTGGTCGACCAGGGTTTTTCCTTCGCCTGCAAGGATGCGCTTGTGTATCGCTTTAAAATCGAAGTGAGGTTGTTCGGCCATGATGATTACTGTTTTCTTTCTGCTACCAGGCGCAGCAGCGCCTGACCAACATCGGGGTGTACAAATTGTTCGACATCGCCGCCATGCAAAGCAACTTCGCGAACAAGTGTGGATGAGATAAAAGAGTTGGATTCTGACGGGGTCAGGAACACGCTCTCTAACCCTGGCATCAAGCGTCGGTTCATATTGGCGAGTTGAAACTCATACTCAAAATCGGAAACAGCCCGTAGTCCACGGATCATAACATTGGCGTCGTGGGCTTTAGCGAAGTTAACTAAAAGCCCAGAGAACCCAACGACTCTGACTTTATCGGCTAGGTGCTGAGTGGCTTGTTCCGCCATCACAATGCGTTCTTGTAATGAGAACCATGGCTTTTTACTGGGGCTCTCTGCGATACCCACGATGATTTCATCGAACAACTTCGCGGCGCGTTCAATCAAGTCAGTATGACCATTGGTAATCGGGTCAAAAGTGCCGGGATAGATAACTCGCGTGGTCATTCAGAAAAGTCCTTAAAAGTGCAATTGTTGCCAATAATAGCGTTGCAGTAGGCGTGGTCAAATTATGAAAGTGGCTATCAATCAATGAAGTGTGCCGTCACAAAGTTCGCCATAAAGCACCAGATAGCGGCTTGCTAATTTATCGATGGAATAATTTTTAAGCTCATTGCTCGCCTGCTCGCAAAGTTTCTCTCGCTGGTCGGGGTCTGATGCAAGCTCAATCAATACCTCAAAAAGGCTTGATGTATCTCCTGCGGGAATCAATCGTCCCGTTTGATGATCCTCTATTAGGTCTGGTATGCCGCCAGCCTCACTGCCAATGACGACTGCTTTGTGCTGCCAGGCTTCAAGAATTGTTGAGCCCAACCCCTCAGTAAGAGACGGAAACAATAGGATATCTGTCGCAGACAAATAGTTGCCTATGTCCTGCTGATGGCCAAGAAAGTCCAAATTTCTCAATCCCGTAGCAAGCGCTTTCAACTTTTCTTCTTCCGGTCCCGAGCCCAGTATCAGAAACTGTAGACTTGGGTGTTCCGCTTGGCATCGACGAGCGACATCGATAGTGAGATGAACACCTTTATGGTGTAGTAATTTACCCACCTGAGATACGAGCAGCTTTCCTTTGTATTGGGATCGAATTTTCGCCACTTTATCTGCGTCCGCTGTAAAACTAGAAAAGGTGCTTGGGATAATGTCAGTGCGAATATTCTGATCCAGCTTATTCACTTGTGCAGCAATCGCCCTACTGAGACAAACGACCGAAGCGGCTCTCAAATAAGCGGCTCTTGTGGTTACCTTACTTTTCAGCGGGTTATCTACACGTCGGGTAATTATGTAGGGTATTTTCTTTAGTTTGGACTGTATTGCACACCAGTATACAGCTTTGCCATCGTGGGCATGAAACAGATCGGGTTTGAGCCGACTAAGCGCAAAGTGGCCAAGAAAGTGGTGGGTTACCTCAAAGGTCGTTATTCCGATATCCACTAACATTTGAGTTAAAGGCGAACCCTTGAGTACCACGACAGTTTGTTTCACACTCTGGTTACGCAACTCATTGATCAAATTGAAAGTTTGTCGCTCTCCTCCGCTGAACCCCCGTGCTAGGTTGACGTGACATATGTGCATTTCGCTGGTTTAACTCCGCTGCTTTGCTTGCTGTTTCTTAAGACGCAGCGCGCCTTCGAGCCGCTTTGGCGTCAGCAGAATGAGGCGTAATAGTTTGGTTCTAACAATGTCCGCCAAATTGCCTGGAATCGCGTGTGCAGGGTCGCAGTACTTCTTGTAAAGGCGCTGCCATGCTAGGTGGTGAATATAGGTGATTAAACTGCCAATGCGATTAGCGCGTTCATCACCACTGAATTTGGTATTTAAGCCCAAACCAATCACCTCAGGCTCTCCGATCACCAAGTTGTTGACGTAACAGAGGTCTGAGATGCGTTTCAGTGCTGGACTGTAATCGTGCAGATGTTTGATCTGAATGGAGGGATCGAACTTCTGCAACGCTTTTAGCCAGAATCGCTGGGTACAGTCGGGCATAAAGCAGGGGAAGCCATCGTGTTGCTCTTGGCCTTTGCGCGATTCGTCATAAACCAGGTCGTCAAACCAGGGGATATCCCACAGGGCCAGTACGTCCTCGGTCAGACCAAAATAGAAAAAGTCGCAGGCATGAAACACGACCGGCAGGCCTTTAGCGTAGTCGCGGGTAAAAGTGTTGTTTACCACCACGCGCTCTTTTAAAAAGCAGTACTCACTGGCACGCTTTGGAAAAGCCTGCTGTAGATGTTTGAAGGCGTCACTGGTCAGGAAGTTATCTGAACGCAGTTTCATCGCATACTTGGTTTTGACCCGCTTCAAGCCGTTTAGGGTCGAGACTAACTGGCGATTATTGTTGGTTTTGTCTGCAGTGCCATCGGCCCGATAACGGTTGATATTTGGGCCAGGATCTTTGTTGAGTAGCAACTCGTCGTAGTCCAAACCCTCTGTGGGCTGTCCTTCCCATGTGGATAGCAGGATATGTGCGCCGGGTAGGTATTTGCGAATACTGGCCAGAGAGCGAACTGTGATCCCCTCATCCATATTTCGGTCGGGTAGCGCCTGTACCGGCCCCTGAACGACAACAGTGATATCTTGGTTTGCAATACTCATGGTGTTATCGCTTACTCAGTTGCCAAAAACTCATCATATTCGCTGGGAACACCGCAAAAGATGACCTGCTCTCGCTCAATGAGGTGATAGTTTATCTGTTTGCCATTTTGGATCAGGAGGTTATAGAGCGGGGCGACATACAGTTCGCCATTTTTAAGCTCTTGCTCTGGCCTTTTGGCCTCGGCATCGAAAGCGTTAAGAAAGTCGCTTGCGTCAGAGAAGTAATAGAGGCCATCACTGCATAGGTCTGAAATCGGATTTTTCTCTGCCGTTTCAACTACCTTCAGGCTGCCAGGTGCTTCCGGGCGTGCATAGGACCAGTTATCGCCATCCCCTTTAAAGACTTCGAGGTAGCCATCCACTTGATCAACAAATGCCGGAAAACGGAAATTGGGCCGGAAAGTATCGATGTTAAAAATCGTGATAGGGCCACTTTTGATGCTGGCTTGGCGTAAGCCCAGTTCAACCGTTTCAGCTTGGCCTCGGGTTTCCCGATCTAATATGACTATCTGCCAGTCAGCAATGCCTAATGCTTTACAGCGAGTTTCGATAAAGGCGGGAGTGTCGTAGTCACTGCGGCAGATAAACAAAAACGGCTGACTTTCAAAATAGTGTTGAAAGCTTTCAACTGCATGGTCAAACAGCGGCTTTCCGTGCGCGGGTAACATGTATTTAGGCTGGGTGTAGCCCGCCTTGAAAAAGCGAGAACTGAGTCCTGCCATCGGTATTACGATCATGCTTTAGGCTCCGCAAACGGCAGGGCTTTCATGCGCTGGTACAAGCGCAATGCATTTGCCAGCAATGCCATTTGTCTTTGGTTGTCATCGTTGTGCAGTGGCAGCATAGAAAGAAACAGGTGAATCTGCATCGCTAACAGTTGCTTCTCTGTTCTATCTAAACCTTCTTCGCTGCGAGTGAGGAAAAGTGCTTCCACCTGATCATGGGTATCTGTTGTGGGCAGTGTGAATTCCAACTGATAATTGGTCTGTTTGAGTTGGTAGTAACCCGCAATAATAAAGTCGTATCGACCAACAACGGAATGTGCAAACTTTGCCAGATCGTAATCAGGGTTGCCGAAGATCGTTAGATTATCCTGAGTATCCAGACCTCGGGGATCGATCACTTTGATCGATTGGCTTCGAAAGTCATAAAGGATATTGCTGAAACACAGATCACCATGGACGACACAACCCACTTCAGGTTTAGGGATCTCGGCAAGGGCTTCGGCCGCTATCTGATGCAAACCAGGAACGGCTGAGCCGTTGAGCTGCCATGTTTGGTCGAGATCGATCTGGTTTTCGGTAGAGAACTGAGCGAGTCGCTCGCGGGTTTTTTCGCCGAATAACTTCTCTGCTGATATCTCTGTGTTAGCAGGTGCCGTGTGTTGACGACACTCTTTGAAAAAGTCTAAACAGGCCGCACCTATTCTGCGCCAGACAAAGGCCGGTAGATTACCGAACACCCACATCTCATTCAGGCTGGTTAGATAGAGGTATTCAATGGCGTAGCCGGGCTGATTGTCATCGTCCAATGCGCCAAGGAAGTTTGGCGTGAAACGTTTTAACGTCGTGGGCAAACTGGCAAACCAGTTGGCCTCGGCACGCATTTTCTGTTGTTTGTGACTGCGCTTTTGCACGACCCCATTCTGGATCGCCATTTGATTAAACACCCGCGTAGTCGATACATGGGTTTTAGAGCGGTAATAGGTATGCAGGTGGCCAAAATCAAACCACTCCTGGCATTCGATTGGCGTCAGCGGCTTGAGGGCCGCATAGCGATTAATGCCATCGATAAAGTTTCCGCGAGCCCGCGTGATCGACTGAATCAACAGACGTGCGTCTGAAAATGAGAAATAGCCATTAACCACAGATTCGGCTCTGCGGGTGACCAAGTCACTCTCCTGGAGTTGGCTTAGTGGCGGGGTCTGTTCATGGTTGTAAATCGCCCAAGCGTAGTTGTCATCAACCGGACTGAGCGTGATGGCATCCTGAGCTTGGGTTGGCAGGTCGTAGATCAGGGTGTCGCCATGGAGAATTCGGATCGGTCCATTGGCATGGCCTAACAGGTTCAGCGCGCAGATCACTGACTCACCCAAACTTAATCCTTCGGGTAAGAACAGCGGTTCGATGTTCAGCTCTTCCAGAATACGTCGATCGTACTCTGGCAAAGCAAACTCCTCGGGCAGGGACAGTACGATCCGCTCGTCGGCTGGCAGAACTTCTCTGTGGTATCGGTATAGGCGGCGATTACCTACCGGTAAAAATGCAGGAGGCAGGCGGCCAAACTCAGATGAGAACTCTTGCCCTATGTATGCCGCAGATGTGATCAGGAACATGCGTTTTTCTCTTGCTCGAGCAGGTCGCGGATCTCCTGGTCACTAAGTTTGGCAAATTCAGATGGCCGGATCGATTTATCATCGACATAAAAGCCATCAAAGCCACACCAGGGTTTACCGACTATCACTTCATCAAAGGGCACATCATGCTGCTTTAACCAGTCGAGAATGATAGGCAGTGTGTGAATATTAATTTTACCCACATTGCCCTCGTAAGTGCGCATATTGCGGGCGGTGTGGATCACTATCTCAAATCCCTGCGCTTTGTATTCTCTGAGCTTATTCACAACCGCCAAGTTTGGAGAGACATTTTTGTAATCACTGGTTTCTGCCGCAGTGATGGTGCCATCTAAATCAATAACGATGCGTTTCATCTCGCCTCTCAAGGTTTGAACGTGGTTTCGGATGATTGTGAATCAGTCACTTTGATGCTCTAGCGAAGTTTAAATCAAAAATGCCCGAGCAAAGGCTAATAAACCGTTATAATGCCACAACTTGCCTTACTCAAGGTATGACTAAACGCATTCATGGAGTCTGCTGCATGGCCCTCAAACTGTTAATTATTAGTTCCTATAAAGACACTTGGAACAGCGTAAGGCCCGAAGCAGAGATATTTATTGGCATGGCGAAACTGGGTGTCGATGTGACCCTGATGACCCAGGGCGATGCCGAATACGTGCCACGATTCAAAGAGCACGGCGTCAAGATTATCGATTACCACCCAGCGAAAAAGTTTCAGTGGAGCGCAATTAAGCGTATTCGCCAGGAACTGAAACAGGGGGGCTACGACGCCTGCTACATGTTTAATAACAAAGCGATCACCAACGCCCTGTTTGCTGCCATGGGACTGCCAGTAAAGATGGTGAGTTACCGTGGCCAGACTGGCAATATCTATCGCTACGACCCCACCTGTTATCTGACCCATCTGCATCCAAGGCTCGATGGCATCATCTGTGTGGCAAATGCAGTACGGGATGATTTGCGCAACCGCGCTTACCTGCCAGATGACAATGTGGTGACGGTATACAAAGGTCATGACCTGGATTGGTACAAGGATACGCCAACGGATCTGACTCAGTTTGGCGTACCAGCGGGCGCCTTTGTGGTCGGTTGTGTCGCCAATGCGCGTCCCCGGAAAGGGGTTCCCGTACTATTGCAAGCAACAGCGTTACTGCCTGAAAACGACGATATTCATATCCTGCTGGTGGGCGGCGGGATGGATAGCGACGAGATTAAACGCCAGATCGTCGCCAGTCCTATGGCTGATAGAATACATGTTGCCGGTTTCAGAAAGGATGCGCCTGCGATTATTGCTGCCTGTAACGCATCGGTATTGCCTTCGATTAAGCGCGAAGGCCTGCCCAAAACTGTCATTGAAGCCATGGTCTATGAAGTGGCACCGATCGTGGCAGATACTGGTGGCAGTGCCGAGCTGGTGGTTGATGGTGATAGCGGCTTGGTGGTGCAACCGGGTGATGCGCAAGGCTTAGCCGATGCCATGGCGCGTTTGTGGCAGGATCCGGCGTTCTGCAGGCAGATGGGGATCAGAGCTAAACAGCGTATTGAAGAGCACTTTCATACCGATCTGTCTGCCGCAGATACTAAAGCCTTCTTTGAGCGATTAGTTGGAAAAGATAAAGGGTAAAGCTCCTAAGATGTTCAAAATAACCGGCCGCAGCGCGCCCGGTTAGATCTTTTGATGCTTAGCTATCTGGCTTCTGGCTGACCGAAGCCCGGTGTTTGGATTGCTGGGTCAGCACCCAGAGTGCCAGGTACTTGTTGAAGACGTAATGGGTTGATTGGCACGCCAGCAGAAAGCCGTGTTTGCCATCCAGAAATCCCAGCTGGAAGAAATACTTCTTCACAAAACAGGCCAGGCTGTGGCCGACAATGCCAAACACGCCAGTGCGTTTGCCTTTGGCAAACTTAGCCTGACCCCAGTCGTTTGCGTAGCGCAGTGATTTGGCCATGTAGCCGTGGAATTCGTCCGCGGTGTAGTGCAGCAAGTCACCGCTGAGTGGCTTCACCTTAGACTTTTCGACATTCACTTTTTCATGCACCAGCGCGTCATCGTACTGATATCTGTCTTTGGCGTAGAGTCTGACCACACGATCTGGATACCAACCGCTGTGGCGAATAAAGCGGCCAAAAAAATCAGTCAGACGAGGCACGCTGTAAGCAAAGTCCGGTTCTGGTTGCGCCAATACCGCTTCGATAGAGCGACGCAACTCTGGCGTTACTACTTCATCACTGTCGAGCCAAAACACCCAATCTGAGCTGACCTCTGATTGCGCTCGCTGCCGCTGCGGACCGAAACCGGGCCAGCCTTCACTTTGTACTATTTTGGCGCCAGCAGCTTTCGCTATTTCAAGGGTGCCGTCAGTACTGCCGCTGTCTACGATGACTACCTCGTCTGCCCAGCCCACACTGGCCAGACAGGCCTTAAAACGTGGACCGGCATTTTTGGTAATCAGTGCGACGGTGAGTGAGGCGCGGGCGCTCATGCATCAGCTCCGGCAGGATTAGTTACTGCATCAAAAACGCGTTCGACGCTGATCTGCTTGAGACAGTTGTAATGGCCCAGTGGGCAGGTTTTCTCAAAACAGGGAGAGCACTCCAGCCCAAGGCATATGATTTCATTGTTTTCACTGAGCGGCGGCGTGAAGTCTGGGCTGGATGAGCCGTAAATCGCGACGGTATAAACGCCGGTAGCGGCGGCAACATGCATCAAGCCAGAGTCATGGGTGACGACTGCATCGGCCATGCTGAACAGGTCGATGGTGTCTGCCAGTTTGGTTTTACCGCAGAAGTTGTAAAGATGCGGCATCCCCTCTGGCGCGATCTGCTCGGCGGCGTCATTTTCCTTCGGGGAGCCTATCACCCACACCTGATAGCCCTTTTCTACCAGTTTCAACGCAAGCTCGGCGTGATAGTCGACCGGCCACTGCTTGGCCGGGCCGTACTCAGCGCCGGGGCAGATGCAGACAATGGGGCGGTCGGAGGACAATTCGAATCGGTTCATCAAATCGAATCGGTTTGCCGTATCGATTTCTAACGCTGGTGGCTCAATCTCATATGATTCTTCGGCAGCTTCTTGGGCGCTCACGCCCATGGAAAGAAACCGCTTAACCGTCATATCGTTGATCTTGCCATCAACCACGGTGGGTTTACGTTTGCGTACGTCGGTCAGCATCCAGTTGCGCAGTTCACCACCAAAACCGACTCGCTCAGGAATATCGGCAAAGTAGGGCACAAGTGCCGACTTGAACGAGCGCGGCAGTACAATGCCTTTATCATACTTACGGTCGCGTAATGACTTACCGAGAGCACGGCGGCCACCAAAAGCAAACTCACCATGGCCAAACGGCAGGTCGATGGTATCGTTCACCTCTGGCATACGCGCCAGAATTGGCAATGAGAAGGTGGGAGCGACGACATCAATCACCGCTTCCGCATCGCTGTTTTTGAGATGCTTAAACAGGCTTTGTGCCATCACCATATCGCCTACCCAGGCAGGCCCAACTACGAGATATTTCATTAACGCGACTTCTTGCTCATTGGTATTATTTCAAGACTACTTGTTCAGCCAAGCCAGGTACTCAGCGACGCCAGCGGCCACATCTTTGAACGGCTTGTCGTAGCCTGCATCACGCAATAGTCCCATATCCGCTTCGGTAAAACTTTGATAGCGGCCCTTGAGATGATCTGGGAACGGAATATATTCCACTTCACCTTTGCCATGATAGTTGATCACCGCTTCGGCAACTGCCTGGAAGGGTTCCGCCGCGCCTGTGCCCAGGTTGTAGATCCCAGATGGCGCCTTGCTCTGCCAGCACCAGAGGTTAACGTCACACACATCGCCAACATAGACAAAATCGCGGGTCTGGCCACCGTTGCTGTAGCCGTCACAGCCTTCAAACAGTTTTGGATTTTCGCCGGCTTTAACCTGATTATTCAGGTGGAAAGCGACACTCGCCATGCTGCCTTTATGCTGTTCACGCGGCCCATACACATTGAAATAGCGGAAGCCGATCACCTGACTGTCGATTTCTGGCAGTAGACGACGCACATACTGGTCAAATAGGAACTTGGAGTAGCCATAAACGTTAAGGGGCTTTTCGTTGGCTCGGTCCTCTTTGAATACTGGGCCCATGCCGTAAACGGAGGCTGAAGAGGCGTATAGGAAAGGGATTTGACGATCCAGGCAGTAATGCAAAAGATCTTTCGAGTACTGGTAGTTCACATCCATCATGAACTTGCCATCCCACTCTGTGGTTGCTGAGCAGGCGCCTTCATGGAACACAGCTTCAACATCGCCGAAGGATTCACCCGCGACTATCATGCCGAGGAATTCGTCTTTATCCATGTAATCGGCGATCTCACAATCCACCAGATTCACAAACTTGGTGCCATCTTTAAGATCATCTACGACCAAAATGTCGTCGCAACCTGCCTGGTTAAGGCTTTTTACCAGATTACTACCGATGAAACCGGCTCCACCTGTGACAATAATCATGTGCTGTTCCGCCAAACTGTTAACTAAATCAGGATTATGACTATCTATTTTGCCTCAAGTGCCCCTCAAGAGGAAAATAAGTCTTGCCGTCGCAGTTTAGTTGAACGGACAGATTTCAGGGATGTAAGCACACCATCGGCGACCCCAAATAATGAAAACTAAAGATCGCATCATTCAGGCCAGTCTTGAATTGTTCAATAAGCATGGCGAGCGCGCCATGACGACAAACCATATTGCCGCACATCTGGGTATTAGCCCCGGTAACCTCTATTACCATTTTCGTAATAAAGAGGACATTATTCGCCGCATCTTTAAAGAGTATGTGCATCACATCGACCGCAGTTTCCAGCCGCGGGATGATGGCAGCGTCTCTTTGGAAGTGATGATGGCGTATCTCGATGAGATATTTGAGAGCATGTGGCGCTTCCGATTTTTCTACAGCAATCTGCCGGAGTTGCTTAGCCGCGATCCGGAGCTTCAAGCCCAATACCTACCGCTGCAGGAAAAACTGGCAAAGCGCGTTATAGCGATCTTGTCGATGTTGCAAAAAGCAGGTGCGTTGAACGTTAAAGAGGATGACTTGGCGGATTTGGCCCATACGGTAAAGATTGTGGTGACATTCTGGATCAGCTACCAGACGACACAGGCACCGGATGTACAGATCACCCGCGCCACCATTTATGCCGGGGTTTTGAAAGTTCTGTTTATTCTTAAGCCTTATTTCGCATCTGAGTATCTGCCCGCAATGGAGCGACTACAGCGCCATTACCGCAAGCTTGCTGAGCCGCGTGTTGAGCCAGCTAAAGTGAGTTTTCCATGACGCCAAAACTACTGCCTTTATTGTTAGTGGGGGTATCTCTGCTAAGCGGCTGTCTTCCTACGCCTGAAGGGTATGAAGACCCTTATTCGCTATCTCAGGGTATTAAAGAGTCTGGGATGACAGATACCCGGATGAATGAAGAATTTTCACTGGCTAAATGGCGTCCTAAGAAAATCCTCGTTTTGCCCGTCAACTCTTCGGTTATGTCTAATAGCTTGGGTGGTTTGTCATTACACTCAGACCAATCAGCTGCTATGAACTTTCGAGAGCTAAAATTGCTCACCGAGCAAGCGCTTGTTAAGAGAGGGTATGTTATCGCAGAGGATATGGGTAACAATCCGGTTAGCCTTTTTGATATTGGTTGTCCGCTGGGCGAAGACTATGCAAGCATTCGCACCAAGCTATTTATGCCAAATAAGATTGACATCGAAGAGGCTGACAGTTTTGAAGCTGCGTTAAATCGCTTCAGCCCAGAGTGTATTTCGCGATCAGATGTGGATGCCATTTTTATCGTCAAATATGCCAAATGGTATGTTGATGACGAAGCTAAAAACGCCGATTTCGCTGTTAATTTAGCAACTGCTTTAATCGCTGGAGCCATCGGTGCCAACACTACCTCTACAGTTAATCATCGCGAAGGTGAGTACTTTGAAAGTGCAATGTTTAGCATGGATGGAAATCTGCTTTGGAGCCGGGTGACTTTTAATGAATTTCACTTCGATGGTGGCGTTATTGATTGGAGTTTAGAGCAGCTACCTAATTTCAATGAGACTGCACCCGAAATGAGAACGCGGATAATAAAGCAGATGATGGGCTGCGATCGCCCCGGGACTGTCTGCTATTGAGGACTCAGACGCTATGCTCCCAGTTATTTCTGTAGAAGCCCTGGCGGCGTTAATTGGTCAACCAGAACTGGTGATTTTTGATGCCACCATGCTGATGCCGACGCCCCAAGGAAAGGTTGCTTATCAACCATCCGAGATGATTCCTGGCGCCAAATACTTCAATTTTGATACCGAGATTTGTGATAAATCGGCATCACTTCCTCACATGATGCCCCCTGCAGATCAGTTTCAGGCACAGGTGCGTGAGCTGGGCGTAAATCAGGATAGTCATATTGTTGTGTATGACACATTGGGGCTGTTTTCTGCAGCTAGAGCTTGGTGGATGTTCCGCGCCATGGGCCATAAAAAGGTACAGGTATTAGACGGTGGATTACCAGCGTGGAAAGCCGCAGGCTCACCCACCACCGATGACATGGTCACAACACTGGATTCAGGTAACTTTGTTGCCAAGCCTCAAGTCGGAATATTCTGTGATGCTGCGGTAGTCCTCGAAGCGCTTAACCAAGAAGAAGTATGTGTGTTGGACGCCAGAGGGCGAGAGCGCTTTTTAGGTCAGGCCGCTGAACCTCGTCCTGGTATGCGCTCGGGTCATATGCCGGGCGCCAAAAACCTTCCTTTTGCCTCTCTGCTAAATGCAGACGGCACATTAAAACCTATCGAGCAATTAAGGCCGCTGTTTGAGCCTCAGGCTGGTGATGCTGAGAAATTTATCTTTAGCTGTGGCTCTGGTGTCACCGCCTGTATTCTTGCTTTGGTCGCTGAACTGCTCGGACATCACAGCCTGACGGTTTATGATGGCTCATGGAGCGAGTGGGGCAGTCGGCAAGATTTACCTGTCACGCAGGATGAACCTTGATATTGACTCAGTCTGCTCTGACCTGCGAATTCTCAGCCTTATTTTCAGTTCAACTATGCTATAAACAGCGCCGCATTTTCTTTATCAACAAAAGTGCTGTAGGAGCCTGAGCTTGCTGGTTGAACGCATCAAACACATCACCAATCCCAATTTTGAAAAAGCTGACGGTACGCCTCTGATTATTAAGCGGCGTGAAGGCGTGATTATCGCGGTAAGAACTGAGCAGCCTGAACGGTTATATCGGGTGTCGGCCGCTGTCGGGCGTGATGATGAGGGCAAGCCGCTAGGCTTTGTGAAAGTGACGCTGGACCATGTCGAGGACGCCCGAGAAGGCGCCCTGTTTGCCTGGCAAACGGCCTGCAAGCAGGCCAAACGAAAAACAGGCCAATCTTAACGCGCGTTGATGTAAGGCGTATTCACGCGCGCTTGTCGTTTTTTCTGCGGCATGTCAGCAGGCTTAAGCCCAATAGGCATAGGGTGACAGCTGCTGGCGCAGGTACGTCGATATCTGCGCGGGTGTTAGTAAACGAAAAGCTCAGATCATTAAAGTCGAATGGGCCGTTAAACAGGTCTTCAAAGCTCACTAAAGTCTCACCCGGCTGCCACTCAGACTGGACCCGTGCATGGGCTTGGCCGTCTGGATTGCGTGTGCTGTCGCCGGTGAAAAACTGATAGCTGGTGTCATTGACGTTTAATCTGAAGATCAGCTCGTCACCCGCGTCAAATGAGCCCAGATCCAGCGTATCGCCAATATTCGACGCGTGATTGTTAAAGATAAATAGGTCGTTGCTGGTATCGCCATCGTCACCCGGGTTGCCAAACGCATCTAGCATCAGATACAGGTCGTTGCTGTAATCTGCTGAATTTCCAAGATAAGTCGCAACCACAGAACCCGTCTGCTTCACCACCACGCCCAGTCCTTCAGTGCCGGGATCTGCAATGGGAAAAGCAAAAGCGAGTTTGCAGGTCAGCATAAGTGGGAGTGCGGTAAGCGAGATCAGTGATTTCATTTTAATATCCATAACTACAACATCAGTAAGCGGATAAAAACCATAAAGAAAAAATGGTTAAATTTCGAGCTGAAGTGTTTAAAATTTGAACCAAGCTCAAATTAAAGTTATTCCTAAACAAAGAGTTAGGCACATCCATGGAACAGCGCCAAACAGAGCATCTGTTTGTATATGGCACACTGATGCCGGGCGAAAGCAATCACCATTACCTGCAATCGGTTCCGGGTAAATGGCAACCGGCGGCTGTTATTGGTTGTTTTGCAAAGAGTGGTAGTGGCATCAACCGTGGATATCCGGTGCTACGTTTATCGGGTGCTAATTTATCGGGTATACATGTTGAGCGGGTGGAGGGCTGGTTACTTAGTTCAAAACAACTCAGGTTTTTGTGGCCCAGATTGGATAGGTTTGAAGGGCCTGGCTATCGACGCGTGCGATGTTTGGCAATAGTAAGAGCGGGCACCGAAGTGCCCGCTTGGATATATGAATCTTTATTCGGGCCCTAGCCCAGAACAACTGCTGTTAATAGTACTTCAGGTCCTGCACCTTGCCCCAGAATACGCGGTAGGAGAAAAAGGTGTAGAGCAGGATCACTGGCACCACCACAATCGCCCCCCACAGAATAAACTGCAGGCTTTCCGGCGCACTGGCTGACTCCCAGATGGTCAGCTTACCCGGCACGATATATGGGAAGAAGCTGTACCCCAGACCGCTGAAGCAGAACATAAAGATAAACATAGCGCCGATAAACGGCAGCCAGCAGCCTTTGTCCTCATCCAGTGGGAAACGCTTAAGCACCTGGTCAACCACCGCAAACAGGGCAAAACAAACCACAGGGATCGCCCAAACAAACAGCGCATTCGGGAAGCTCAACCAACGATTGAGAATATCTGGGTTAACCAATGGATTCATCGCACATACCGCCAGTACCCCAGAAAAACAGATCCAGCCAGCACGGCGTGCCCATCTTGCAGCACGCAATTGCAGCTCGTCAGAGGTTTTCATCACCAACCAGGCGGCGCCGATGTAGCAGTATGCTGCGGCGACACCAAAGGCCGCCAAGGCGCTAAACATATAAGCGGTTAGGCTATGCTCGAAGCCCATCACGTACATACCCAGCATATAACCCTGGGCAAGAGCGGTTATCAATGAACCTGCCTTAAAGGTCTTATCCCATGTTGGTTTGTTGGAAACCGCCACTTTGGCGCGAAAGTCGAAAGCGACACCACGCATAATCAGGCCGATTAACATGATAGCCGCTGGGATATATAGCTCTTTCAGGACCACGGAGTGAGCTTCAGGGAAGGCGATTAGCAGCAGACCAATGGCCAGTACCAGCCAGGTTTCATTGGCATCCCAGAACGGACCAATGGATGCGATCATACTGTCTGCCTGGGCTTCATTTTCCAGCGGCAGCATGATACCAACCCCCAGATCATAACCATCCAGAATGGCGTAGATAAGCACTGCCAGCCCCATCAGGCCGACAAAAATAGCGGGTAACCAATCTGCTGGGATCATGCTTTGCCTCCTTCAACTGCAGGCGTAGTTGATTTGTTATCCAGTTGGTGGAAGTTGGGATTCTCTTCCGGGCTGATCTCTTCAATCTCAATCGCCCTGCGTGCCATCAGGAACAAGGTACGTATGTATGCCACTAACAACACTGCGTAGGTGACCATGTACAGGGTGAAACTGAACCAGACTTTACCGGGTGGCACATCTGTGACGGCGTCTTGAATTGTGAGAACGCCCGTTACGATCCAAGGCTGACGACCAATTTCGGTGACGTACCAGCCAGCCAGAGTGGCGACCCAGCCAGCAAAGGTCATCACAACCAAACCTTTGAGTAACCAGGGGGAAAGCTCACCTTTGCGTTTAAGTTGCCATACGCCAATCCAGGCGGCGGCAATCATCAGGATGCCTATACCTACCATGACCCGGAATGAGTAGAAGACGGGGGCCACTGGCGGGTGGTCATCTCCAAATTCACTGATCCCTTTGATTTCACCATCCAGATCGTGGGTCAGGATCAGGCTGGCCATTTTCGGAATACCGATCTCAAAATGGTTGGTCTGATTCTCCTGATCTGGAATGGCAAACAGCAGCAGTGGTGCACCTTTCTCTGTATGCCAAACCCCTTCCATCGCAGCGATTTTTTGCGGCTGATGTTCAAGGGTGTTCAGACCATGGAAGTCTCCAACCACCGCTTGGGCAGGGGCCAAAATCGCGGCAAATATCAGGCTGGTTTTAAGAGTCAGTCTTGGCCCGCGCTTGTCATCGCCTTTGAGGATGCGATAGGCAGAGATCCCTGCCATCAGGAAACACGCGGTAAGGCCGGACGAAATCAGTACGTGGGTTAATCGATAAGGAAACGATGGATTAAAGATGATTGCCCACCAATCGACGGCGTGAGCGACGCCTTCACGCATCTCAAAGCCCACAGGTGTTTGCATCCAGGAATTCAGCGCAATAATCCAGAATGCTGACATGGTTGTGCCCAGTGCAACCAGAGCCGTAGCCAGGGTATGCAACCACGGTGGGACTCGGTTGATACCAAACAGCATAATGCCGAGGAAGGTTGCTTCAAGGAAGAAAGCTGTCAGCACCTCGTAACCCAGTAGCGGTCCGGCAATGTTACCAACTTTCTCCATAAAGCCAGGCCAGTTAGTACCGAACTGGAAACTCATGGTGATGCCGCTGACGACGCCGAGGGCAAAGGAAAGTGCGAAGATTTTCACCCAAAAACGGTAGGCACGCATCCACACCGGATCTTTGGAGAAATCGAAGCGGATTTTGAAATACATTAGCAACCAGCACAGTGCGATCGTGATGCTGGGAAAGAGGATATGAAAGCTAATATTGGCCGCGAACTGTATTCGGGAAAGCAGCAGCGTATCTAACATAGCGTTACCTTAGAAATTCTGGGGTGTTAAAACCCCAAGGTCACCAAATGAAATGTGTCAGCCTTTATCAGCGCTGCCACGTTTGAACTTTTCTGAAATATCGAGCACTTTGCTCACCCCTGCGCCCAAACGCATCAGCGTATTTAGCTTCTCTGGGCTCAGGCGTTGCAGCTCGGCGCTCCACTGGGTAATGGTTTCCAGCAAGTCGTGAATTTCCGTGACACGCTCGCGGGCATAACGCTCTGGTGGCGCTTCATTAGTGTCATCCATGATGTTGTTGCGAAGCAGCGATAACGTAGGATCTATCTCACGCTTGCGTCGCTCTTCGAATACCGTGTTGGCCATATCCCAAATAGAGCCTGCCGCAGCGTAATACTCCTTTCTGTCCCCAGGCAAATGGCGAAGTTGGATCAGCCGCCACGACTGCAATTCTTTAAGGCCCATGCTGACGTTGCCCCGTGAAACATTGAGCGCTTCACGGATCTGATCAGCGTTGAGCGCGTCTTCGCTCAACACGATCAGAGCCAGCATCTGGCCTACGGTGCGATTGAATCCCCAGCGGCTCCCCATCTCCCCAAAGTGGAGAACCAAAGACTCAATCATGGGTGTCATTTTCATAGTTTTTATAGTTTCAGAAATTTCTGAAAATTATAAACAGAAATTGACATGGATCAATATGCAGAATAGGGCTAGTTGTAGGAAGAAGTTACTAACGGAAGGGATATTGGGGGTAAGTTGGCGCTAAAATCTTCTAACCTACAGCTATATTGCGAGAATTATTTTTTCTGAAGGTAAGGCTAACAGATACCAAGGACGCTGACCTACTGAGTGTGAGAGGCAGTAGATAGCGCCATTGTCACTTAGTTAGCTACTCTAGCCCCTGATACAGGGTATCTATCCAGCGGTGCTCATCAATAAATCGCCACGACCAGGACTTCCACTCCGTGGGTACGCCTTCTGCTTTTAGCGTCTCGGCGGATTTACCAGCGGCTTTTGATTTCTTCACCCAATCGATTTGTGTTTCTAACATTCGTATCTTGGTGGCCAGATCGGCTTTGGTAGCCAATGGTCCATGGCCTGGGATGATTTTGGTATTGTCATCAGTTTGCTGATAGATGGCTTTGACATTGTTCAGATAGCCCATCACAGAACCACCGCGTTTTAGGTCGATAAACGGGAATCTGCCGCTAAAAAACAGGTCGCCCATGTGCAGGACGTTGGCGTTTTTAAACCAGATAACACTGTCACCATCCGTATGGCCGCTGGGATAATGAACGACCCTGATGGTCTCGCCATTGAAGTGAAACGTAACCCCATCATCGTAAGTCACCACGGGCATGGCGGATCTGGGTAACTCGTTGTTCTCAGACAGGCGCTCTAATACAGCGTGATGAGCAAAAATGGTGGCCTGCTGGCCAAAGTGCGCATTGCCGCCTGTGTGGTCGCCATGAACGTGGGTATTGACCACAAACTTAAGTGGGTTGGGTGAAAGCTCTTTCAGTGCCGCCGCAATCTTATCCGCCAGGGGAGCATATTGGTCATCCACCATTAGCATGCCATCTTCTCCGGCAGATACCCCAATGTTTCCGCCACTTCCGGTCAGCATATAGATCCCGTTACCCAGTGAAGTCGTTGTTATCTTCACCTTGGCGAAGCGGTCATCTGCCTGGGCTGCAAACACAATAAGCAGCAGAGAGATAAAAGCTAGAATCTTCATTTGATACCCATACGTCTGTGGTTTATCCCTATGTCCAAGATAGGGGAAGTGGTTTGGAATAACAAAACCTTACGAGTTGTGGCGTGGTGAAGATCATCAGTGCGACAGGCAATAAAAAACCGCGCTAAGGCGCGGCTTTTTATTGGTAATTCAGACTACTTAACTTTCCATTGCAGCGTGTTGCCAGCATAGAAGGGCACCATAGGCTCGCCCGCAACATCTACGGTGTCAGGGATCTGCCAGGGGTCACGTACCAAAGTCACTGTGCCGGTATTGCGTGGCAGGCCATAAAAGTCTGGGCCGTTGAAGCTGGCAAAGGCTTCCAATTTATCCAGGGCACCAATCTGTTCAAAGATCTCTGCATACAGCTCAAGCGCAGCGGGTGCACTGTAACAACCGGCACAACCACAGGCGCTTTCTTTGGTATGCTTGAGGTGAGGAGCAGAGTCGGTGCCAAGGAAGAACTTATTAGAACCACTGGCAACGGCTTCTTGTAGCGCCTGCTGGTGGATATTGCGCTTCAGCACGGGCAGGCAGTAATTGTGGGGCTTGATGCCGCCAACCAGCAGGTGGTTTCGGTTGTACATCAGGTGCTGTGGTGTCACTGTCGCTGCGACGTTGGCATCTGAGGCAAACACAAACTCAGCAGCATCCTTAGTGGTGATATGTTCAAACACCACTTTCAGCTGTGGGAACTTAGCCACAATGTTGCTTAGGTGTTGATCTATAAACGCCTTTTCACGATCAAACACGTCGATCTCGTCAGCCGTGACTTCGCCGTGAACCAGCAGCAACAAGCCTACTTCTGCCATCGCTTCGAAGGTGGCATCTAAACCTGCCAGGTCCGTCACGCCGTGGGCTGAGTTGGTGGTCGCATTCGCTGGGTACAGTTTACAGGCTTTAACCAGGCCGCCGGCGGCCGCTTCCCGTACCATCTCTGGAGTGGTGTTGTCTGTGAGATACAGAGTCATCAATGGCGTGAAGTTACTCTCTGCAGGCGTCGCACCTTGAATACGCTCATAATATGCCTTGGCATCCGCAGGGGTGACTACCGGCGGCTGCAGGTTCGGCATAGCGATGGCACGCGAAAACACCCTGGCGGTTGCGGGAACGGCGGTATGCAGCATGGCGTCATCACGAAGGTGGATATGCCAATCGTCAGGCTGAATGATGGTCAAAGTATCGGACACACGCGACTCCTAGATGGAAAACGAATTGGACCAGTCTGTAGCTGGTTAGTTATCCAAATAGTGTAACCTGCCTGTTGCAACTTGTCTGTGGATCACAGAGTACAAAACGGCTTGAAGAGATTCGCATTGTTCACTTTTAAATCAGCAAACTCTGCTCTAATCTGCCTTTATCTACCGTGTTACTGAGGTTCTGGAGTTCTTGATGGCGATCGCAACTGGCGTATCGGAAAGTAAGGTGCTGGAAAACGTGGTGATCCCACCGCGCCCCGAAGTGTTGCTGCAGGTAAGTGAAGAGCTCAAGCAAAACGAGCCTGATATCAGGAAGATTGGCGACGCTATCGCCAAGGATGTCAGTATTTCGGCTGGTGTCCTTCAGGTTGTTAACTCCGCCGCCTATAAACGCGAAAAAACCATTGAGTCTATTCATCAGGCCGTTATGTTGCTAGGCATGAACCGGGTTTACGCCGTCGTGCGAGCGGTCGCTCTGCGAAACATGGTAGCGGACAGCTATCACCTCGAAGCATTCTGGGACACCGCATCCAATGTTGCCAACGCCTGTGTCATGGTCGCTGAAGGTTTGGGCATGGGAGATGAACTGGATAATGCCTATCTGATGGGCTTGTTCCATATGGCGGGTGTGCCGGTGATGATGCACAACTTCGCCGATTATGGTCGTGTCAAAGCCACCGCGGATTGCAGTGGTTGGGATGCCGTGGTTGAAGAGGAGATGGCCAGTTACGGCACCTCTCACATCGCTATCGGCGCCCGTTTAGCTGAGAAATGGCACCTACCAGAAGCCGTTGCTGAGGCTATCTATCTGCAGTATTCCCCTGAACAAAGCCTGATTGATGCAGATGCATCAGAAGGCTTGGTGAAGATGATTGTGGTTCTGAAGATTGCTCGCCAGGCAATCATGGTGGCAAGTGAAGCGCTGGTAACAGAGAATGACTGGCACCATTTTGCTGAACATGTGGCCGAGCGTTTAGGCTGGTCCGAGAGTGAATTGGAGCAGTTTGTAGAAACTCTGGCCAACAACCTGCGAGAAGAATAAGTCGCTTATCAAATCTGATTGATCAGCCATCTGTATATTTGTGGCTGTAAGTAAGGGTTTACATCCTTTGGACTGTAAACCCGGTGAAATCCCCACCTGGACTATCCTCATAAAGCGCCCACCCGCTTTAAAATAGCGGGCTAAAATTTGTCTTCTACCGGTCTTCTATGCCGGCGTCTCAGACGGGGTCTATCAATGAATCAGGCGTTTTTCGACCGACTGCAGCAGCAGTTACAGGAAGTTACCGAGCAGGGATTGTTTAAACAAGAACGCGTCATCACCAGTGCTCAACAAGCCGCGATCGCGGTAACCGGCGACCAGCAGGTACTTAACTTCTGTGCCAACAACTATTTGGGTTTGGCTAATCACCCACGCCTGATCGAAGCGGCTAAGTCAGCATTGGATAGCCATGGTTTTGGTATGGCATCTGTGCGCTTTATCTGTGGTACGCAAGACCTACATAAGCAGCTTGAGCGAGAGCTCTCTGATTTCCTGGGAATGGATGACGCTATCCTCTACAGCAGTTGTTTTGATGCCAATGGTGGTCTGTTTGAGACGCTACTTGGCCCAGAAGATGCCATTATCTCTGATGCCCTCAATCACGCCTCGATTATTGATGGTGTCCGCCTCTGTAAAGCCAAACGTTTCCGCTACAGCAACAACAATATGGCTGAGCTGGAAGCTTGTCTGAAGCAGGCGGATGAAGCGGGGGCTCGCACTAAGCTGATCGCGACTGATGGCGTGTTTTCAATGGACGGTGTTATTGCAGATCTGAAAGCAATCTGCGATCTGGCAGATAAGTATGATGCACTGGTGATGGTTGATGATTCTCACGCGGTGGGTTTTGTCGGCGAGCAGGGCCGCGGCAGCCACGAATATTGCGATGTGATGAGTCGTGTCGACATTATCACAGGCACCCTGGGTAAAGCGATGGGTGGAGCTTCAGGCGGATACACTGCAGCAAAACAGCCTGTGATCGACTGGTTACGTCAACGCAGTCGTCCTTACCTGTTCTCTAACTCGCTGGCGCCAGCCATTGTTGGGGCGTCACTCGAAGTACTTAAACTGCTCAAAGAGAGCGGCGAACTGCGGCTGAAACTCAATGAAAACGCCCGGTATTTCCGCGAGCGTATGCAAGCTGCCGGCTTTACCCTTGCTGGTGCCGACCATGCCATCATCCCAGTGATGTTGGGTGACGCCAAATTGGCCAGCCAGATGGCTGATGAGATGCTCAAGCGTGGTATTTATGTGGTTGGGTTCTCTTTCCCTGTCGTTCCTCAGGGGCAGGCAAGGATCCGTACTCAGATGTCAGCGGCGCACACCCGCGAGCAGCTTGACCAGGCTATCGATGCCTTTATCGAAGTCGGTAAAGAGTTGAAGGTGATCTCATGACCATGATGAAGGGGCTGGCTAAGCTCAAGGCGGAGCCGGGCATCTGGATGACAGAGGCGCCACTGCCAGAACTGGGCCACAATGACCTGCTGATTAAGATCCACAAAACCGCCATCTGTGGCACTGACTTGCATATCTATAAGTGGGATGAATGGTCGCAGAACACGATTCCCGTGCCCATGATTGTGGGCCATGAGTATGTTGGCGAAGTGGTTGCTATGGGCCAGGAGGTCCGTGGTTTCAGTGAAGGTGATCGCGTCTCTGGCGAGGGCCACATCACCTGTGGTCATTGTCGTAACTGCCGTGCTGGCCGCCGTCACTTGTGCCGTAATACCGTGGGTGTAGGGGTCAACCGACAGGGTGCATTTGCCGAGTACCTTGTGATCCCCGCTTATAACGCATTCAAGATCCCAGAAGGGATCAGTGATGAAATGGCATCGATCTTTGACCCGTTCGGTAATGCCGTGCATACCGCTCTGAGTTTTGACCTGGTCGGTGAGGATGTACTGATCACAGGCGCAGGCCCCATAGGCATTATGGCGGTAGCCATCGCCCGCCATTGTGGCGCACGCCATGTGGTGATTACTGACGTTAACGACTACCGATTGAACCTGGCGGCACAAATGGGGGCTTCCCGAGTGGTGAACGTCGCTAAGGAGTCATTGGCCGATGTTATGGTTGAACTGGGCATGACCGAAGGTTTTGATGTCGGCATGGAGATGTCCGGTGTGCCGAGTGCTTTTTCTGACATGCTGAGCAAGATGAACCATGGTGGCAAAGTCGCATTGCTTGGCATTCCGCCTTCCGATATGGCTATTGATTGGAATCAGGTGATCTTCAAAGGTCTGGTGATTAAAGGGATTTACGGTCGCGAGATGTTTGAAACCTGGTACAAGATGGCGAGCCTGCTGCAGTCAGGCTTGGATATCTCGCCAGTGATAACCCATAGAATGGATGTATCAGAATTCCAGCAGGGCTTTGACATTATGGCCTCTGGCCAATGTGGCAAGGTGATTTTGGATTGGGGTAAGTAAAGCCCGTTTTGCTCACAGAGCGAATGGCTTAAACCTGTGTCACACCCTCAGTCATAAAACTGCAGTACAGACTTGCTACTGTGCGCGCATCGAGTCGGACAACTATTCAGTCAACGATTAAAGGTGCGACATGTCATCACAGTCTCGAATCTGCCCTGAGTGCGAAGGCACAGGTATCTTCACTCTGGTGAGTCAACGCGGCATGGAAGGCTTGTACCGCGAGGTTATCGACTGTCCTGAGTGCCAGGGATCTGGTATTCAGCTTCAGCAACAGCACAAGTTGGTAAAGCCTCAATGGCAGACCATAAAGCACTCAGCGACTCCATCGCTTTCTGAAGCGGCTAAATAGCATTACTAAATAACTCTGTTGAGTTCTTGAAAGGAAGCGGTATCGCTTCTTTTTTCATTGTTTATCCCCATTTTTGCTAGGTGTTTATCAACACGAGTCTGGCGTACACTGCCTATGACTAATGGGTAGGTGTGGTATGACTGACTTCCAACATATTGATATTGAAAAAACTAAGTCGATGCTTGAAGCCGGCGAAGCGTTGGTGGTGGATATCAGAGATGACGCTTCGTTTAGTGCTGCCCACATTCCAGACTCGATTCAATTGAGTAATGGCAACCTCGCTCGTTTCATGGCTGAGGCGGATTTTGATAAGCCTTTAATCGTGACCTGTTACCACGGAATCAGCAGCCAGGGGGCGGCACAGTACCTGGCGCAACAGGGTTTTGAGCAGGTCTACAGCATGGACGGAGGTTTTGAAGCCTGGCGTCGCAGCTATCCATTCAACTCCCTCACAGAAGAGTAATACCAATCCGCATAAGAATGACCAAGGTCGTCGGCTGGGGCATAATGGGGTCTTGGTTTTCGATTTGGTGATGCTGTGATTGAGATAGCCACTCTTTCTTCTCCCCGAGCCGCTCAGGCATTTGTAGATTACATGGCAACCAAGGGCGTTCGCTGTCAGCTTGGCTCGGCCCCTGAAGGGGTCGCCTTGATTCTGCTGGATCCCGAACATGAACAGCGAGTGCGTGACGAGTTGCAGCAGTTTGCGGCGAACCCCAGTGATCCCAAATACCTGGCCGCGTCTTGGGAGCGTACTGATAACGCTGGCGCGCAACTTGATTATGGTGCCCCCGGCACGGGTTTAATGCGTAACTTCTTGCTGCATATCGGTCCGGTCAGCCTGATTGGTTTAATCATTTGTGTTGGTGTGTTTCTGCTCTCATCCATCGGCCTTCACCCCTATGTTGCCTATTGGCTCAAGTTCTTCTCCTCTGTAGATGCTATGGCATCAATCGAACAGTGGCGTTGGCTGACCCCTGCGTTTATTCACTTCAGCTTTATGCACTTGGTTGGAAATGCGTTGTGGTGGTGGTATCTGGGCGGACAGTTAGAGCAGCGTGAAGGTAGTCGTGTACTACTTTTGCTGTTTTTAATGACAGCCGCAATTCCTAATCTGGCGCAGTTTATGTTGAGTGGCCCCAATTTCGGAGGGCTTTCGGGTGTGGTTTATGGGCTGTTTGGCTACTTCTGGGTCCGTGGCATGATGGCACCTAATGTGGGCTTGGGTTTAACTCCAGGTTTAACAGGATTCATGCTTATTTGGCTGGTGATAGGCTTTCTGGGTTGGTTCGGTCCACCCATGGCCAATATGGCGCATTTTGGTGGCCTGATTGTAGGAGCGGGTTATGCCGCTACCCGCAGTATCAATGGCAAGTCGAATAAAGATCAGGACATCGCCGTTTGACCCTGTTGGGGAGTGAGCGTGGAAATCTCATTTGAATTCGATCGCGCGCATAAAAAAAGCTGCCAACGGGCAGCTTTTTTTATCGAACAGGAACACATCAATGATAGATGTACTTGGTAAACAGCAGCTCAGCTGCCAGCTCCTGACCTGTTTCCTTCTTCAGTAACTGATTTACTGTGGTGAAACAGAGTTTACGGATCTCTTCACGACCTGCCAGTGATTTCACGCGCTCTTCTGGCTGGCGACCTAACACATCCACCAAGGCGGCACGAAGCAGGGGAGCATGATGCTCCATGATCTTCAGGTTATTTTCGCCCTCAACCATCAATTCGATAGTGACGCGGACAAAGCCGAGCTTTTTCCCTGTGCTGATATAGTTGGTGATAATGTCCGGCTCAAAGCCGTAATACATAAAATTACCGCCTTCAGCCTGGGCCGCTTTGGAGGTCAGGCCAAACACCATGCTCATGCATATAGCCACAATTAGATGGCGAAACTTCACTTCTTCTCTCTCCCGAATATCAAATCGAGCTAATTGTTGTCGATTATTTTGCAAAGTCTAAAGGGGAAGCTGCGCAACGCCAAGTGTTAGTCCCAGAAAAGTGTGGATATCTTTTGTTCACTGACAACTAAACTCGCTTGTGGCTTCCTGTTACTATATCGGCGTTTATTGACCAAAATTTAGTATCAAGTGACACAACCTGCTAAAAACTTTACTTTTCCTGTTGGCTTTCAGATGCAGTGGCAGGCGCCAGCCTGTCTTGAAGATGCGGATGAGGCGGTGACAGACTGGTTACTTGATCAAACCTCGTTGACCGCACGCTTAAAGCAACAATGCCAAACATTCACTGTCAAAGTGCTGGGTGAGGGAGTGCAGGCATTTACGCCCGACGAACAGATCCTTTTGCACTGCCGGGGACAACGTGGTTTTGTCCGTGAGGTTGTTCTGCTGTGCGATGATCGACCTTGGGTTTTTGCCCGCACTGTAGTCCCTAGCGCCACTCTCGAGCGAGGCAAAGAGCTGGGTCAACTTGGCTCTAAGCCCCTTGGCGCTTTGCTTTTTTCTACTCCAGGCATGTCCCGGGACCTGGTGGAATTTACTCAGTTGTCATCTGAGCATGGGCTGAATCAGTTGGCATTAGCCGAAGGTGCTCAAGCTAAACCACGTGAGCTGTGGGGCCGACGTTCTCGCTTTTGTCTGCCCGCTGGGGAGCTGTTGCTCTCGGAGATTTTTCTGCCTGATTGTCAGGCTTATCGATAGGAATCACTTGATGGATACCCGCCGCCTATCCGCCTATGGTCGACTGATGAGAGTGGATCGTCCCATCGGTACCTTGCTGTTGCTATGGCCAACACTTTGGGCGCTGTTAATGGCGGCAGAGGGATTGCCTAGTCTGCATTTGGCTCTTGTGTTTGGTGCCGGCGTATTCTTGATGCGCTCCGCGGGATGTGTGATTAACGACTTTGCAGATCGCAAATTCGATGGTCATGTAAAACGCACTGCCCAAAGACCCTTGGTGACGGGCGAGGCCACCGCGAAAGAAGCTATATGGCTGTTTGTTGGACTCTGTCTTGTCGCGTTTTTACTGGTGCTTACGCTTAACACCTTTACGATCATATTAAGCGTTGGCGGAGTGCTGCTGGCGGCCGTGTATCCATTTACCAAGCGGTTTACTCATCTTCCCCAGTTTGCACTCGGTGCAGCATTTAGCTGGGCTATCCCTATGGCCTTTGCTGCTGTTCAGGGGCAAGTGCCTGCCTATGCCTGGTTACTGTTCGTTGCCAATCTTTGTTGGACGGTTGCGTACGACACGCTATACGCCATGGTGGACCGTGATGACGACGAGAAGGTTGGTATCAAATCTACGGCGCGCCTGTTTGGACGTTTCGACCTGCTTGCAGTGGGTTTGCTTCAAAGCGCTACTCTGGTACTGCTTTTGGTGCTATTCAAGCAACTTGAATTGAGCTGGCCGGCCTGGCTTTCTTTGGCAGTTGCCGCGTTTCTCTTTGTGCGACAGCAGACTCAGGTCAAAGGCCGGGACAGAGATGCCTGCTTTAACGCATTTTTGGCCAACAACAGTGTGGGATGGGTTATTTCGCTGGGATTAGCGGCCAGTTATCTGGCGCCCGCTTGGTTTTTATCAGCTTGAAATTAGCTTTGGATTTTTATCTGTCCTGAGAAAAGAAAAAGGCTGCAATAACAGGCAGCCTTTTTTGTGATTGATAGTCGGTGTGTGACCTATCAGGCCACCGCTTCTTCAATGGTTTGTGCAATCTCGGTTGCCAGCAACATGCTCAGTTGCTGATGCAGTGATGACAATCGTTGGTGATCACCATCTTCACCGATGTATCCCTGCTCACGCAGTGATGAGATAAAGATCGAGAATACCTTCTTATCAAAGAACTCAGGGGCGCTGATGCCATGCAAAGCAGAGAGTCTTTCTGCAATTTTCTGGCTGCTCGACTCTAGCTGCCCACGCTCCAAACTTGGGTTGCGTGTCAATTGAGCCAGCGTAATGCAGTATCTTTGCAGCGTTTCCTGAATTACGTTAGCAAGCAAGATCAGCTGATTACGCTTGCTGGATTGGTGCGGAGGCACCTGCAACAGCTCGCCCTGTCGGATCAACAGCCCTAACTGCTCAAGTGCAGTCAGTTGCTGCTCAAACTGGGAAGACAGTGCTTCATCATCCCAATCCATAAACAGCTCGGCCTTCAGCATCGGATAGACTTCGCACACCGTTCGCTTAAGTGATTCGACGCTGATCTGACGGTGACGCAGCACGTTACAGGCGATCAGGCTGGGCAGGGCAAACATATGGATAATGTTGTTGCGGTAATAGGTCATTAGTACCGCGTTTTTACCCTCGAGACTGATGATCTCTCCCAAGCCATCTTCCTGTACTGCAAATTTGTCCATCTCCAGAGCGTGAGTGACCAAACTGCTTGCGTCACCCTCAGGCAAGGTTGATTGCGGGTGATAGGGCACAGCTTTCGCCAATGCCAGATAGAGAGTGATTTGTGCTTCAAGCGCTTTGCGGCTCAGCGAGCGTTGCTCGGCACAAAGCAGCGTAAGCGCACACAGGTTGATAGCATTAAGAGCACCCGCGTTGTTAATTTCACGCATCACACGCTGGCTGAGCTGATTAACCGTTGGGGTCAGCCAGCTCGGTTTTTGTGCTTCCAACTCATTGATAGAGTCGCGCCACTCAGGTGCATGCTGGTTCATAAAGCTGGTGAGCGGAATAGGGTCACCAAAGTTTACATAGCCTAAACCGAAGTTACGCAGCTTGCGTACGGCGCCGAGTACCTGCCAGGCGCTCTCTTTCTGTTTACGCTTGCCCTTAAGTTCCTTCATATAGGTGCCGATTTCCATTACGTGTTCATAGCCCAGATAAACGGGGACTAAAGTAATGGGGCGCTCACAGCCACCGCGTAGCAGTGTCTGTACTGTCATCGCCAGCATACCGGTTTTGGGTGGTAGCAGGCGTCCAGTACGACTGCGGCCGCCTTCGGTGAAATATTCAACCGAATAGCCTTTCTGGAACAGTAGGGCCAGATACTCACGGAATACCGTGCTGTAGAGCTTGTTGCCTCGGAACGAGCGGCGCATAAAGAACGCGCCACCACGGCGGAAAATGGGGCCCGCAGGCCAGAAATTCAGGTTAATACCCGCGGCGATATGCGGCGGTACCAAACCTTCGTAGTAGAGCACATAGCTAAGTAGCAGGTAGTCCATGTGGCTACGGTGGCAGGGCACATAAACCAGTTCATGGCCTGATTGCGCCAGGTTACGGACTTTTTCAGAATTATTAACTTTGATACCGCGATAGATGCGATTCCACAGCCAGGTCATAAAGCGGTCGAGAATGCGGATCAGATTGCTGGAATAGTTCGCAGCGATCTCGTCCATGTACTTAACCGCTTCCTCTTTGACGGCTTGTTCCGATTTACCCTTGGCCTGCACCTCATCATTGATCGCCTTGCGCATGGCGGGCGTGGTCAACAATTGCTGGAACATGGCCTGGCGGTCTGCAAGGCGAGGGCCTGTAACCATCAAACGCTGGCGATAGAAGTGCACGCGAGCGACACGAACGACGCGGTGCGCAGTGCGGTCATCAATACCAAAGTCGTTTGCCATACGGCGCAGTGACACGGGTTTGCTGAAACGGATAAAGCTATCGCGACCAAGGAACAGCACCATGATCATTTTGCGGAACCAGTTGGGTGAGCCTTTATCACCTAATCCGGCCAGCAGAGAAGGTTTTTCATGGCCTGGCGCGCGTCCCCAGTAGATTCCTGTGGGTACCAGCTGAACATCCAGCTCTTCATCACGACGGTGGGCTTCAAGTAAGCTCAATACCTGCTTACGGAAGGGCAGATCAGCTTCCTCTTTGTTGAACCAGCTTTTGGCTTGATCAACACAGATGATGCGAGACTGCAGGCGACCATTGATTTCTACCGGTTCAAATGGATCCGGCATCTCCAGCGCTGCACAGCGGCGGGCAAGGGCGACACGATCTGTGGCGCTATCTTCCTGCAGCACATAGATAACCGGCTTTTCAGGAACAAGCCCATGCTCTTCGATGGGGTTTTCGGGAATGGGTGTGCCTTTTACCAGCAGACGGACAGGCCACTCCAGCAAAGAGTGATACCAACGCTTTCGCTCGGCCATAGTGATAATTCAGTAACTTGTGAATAAGGTTGATGGGGCGGAAGATAGCAGAAATTCGCCCCGATGGCTTGTGTCTGAATCAGGCTTACGTCATTCCGCAAGCGGCATTTGGGCCAGTGCGCTGGCGATTTGCTCGCTAAGTTGCAGTAACAATTGGCTGTAGGCCTGGACTTTGCCTTCAGTCCCCGTTGCTGCGATCTCAGAGAATGAGAAGGCCTGATGTTTTAGCTCTTGGTGGGTTGCTGATAGCAATTGCCAGCTTCCCTGAAGCCTGGCCGCACCGTCGCTGCTTGCATCAAATCGGTCGACTGTAATTCTTATGGAGTGTTGCGGCTGCATGCCAACGACACCAAAAGAACGCAGGTGCTCAGAGCCCGTCAGCGTGGCCAGATTCTGCTTCACTATCAACGCTATCTCGGTATCGAGTTGTCCTGCCCACAGTTCATCGTCATGTATCTGGTAGGCGACATCGCTGTCACGGGAGACCATGCCCTGACGATTAAGGTAATCCGCCAGATAAACTGGACCTACAGTCAACGCCAGCTCAGGGTTCGTAAATTTTGCTTCTGACGCTTCAGCGCTCAGCAGGTAGTAATTGGTGGGTACCGAACTACTACAACCGGTCAGTCCGGTTAGCATGGTTGAGATAAGTAATGTTGCAGTCAGTGCATGCTTGGCAAACCCTGACATTGGCTTTCTTCCTTTCATCTCTGGTCTCACCCTCTACTTACCAAAAACGACGGACTCGGGGCGTCGCTGCAAGGTGTCGATTAATGTTCTGGCACTTTTCAGTGTGGCGTTTAGCTGTTGTAGGCTTTGTTCCGCAGAGTGCTTAAGCTGTGAGTCATGATCTGCCAGAGACTGATAGGTCAGCAGCGTCGCTTCGGCCTGGGCTAGGGTGGCGTCTACCTTAGCGAGTGTTTCGGTGCTCTGTGCGATAGTTTTTTGGCCTTCGGCAACCAAGCCTTCCGCACTTTTACTTAGGCCTGACACATCCTTTGCTGTTTGCTCAAACGTACTTAACGTACCCGAGAGTTGCGTTGTTAATGCTGGCATATCCCTATTAAGTTGCGCCAGCAAAACATTGAGTTCACGGCTGGCGTGATGCAAGTCAGCAAGACTCTCTTTCACTCCTTGGCTTTCGGTTAGCTGCCTGGTTTGCTCCAGAATAGCGTTGAGGTTATTGGCGATATCTTCAAGCGGTAGCTTGGCCACCTTCTCCATGGTTGACGAAAATGCCTGTCCAACAACTTCCAAGGCCGATGGCATGGTTGGGATCTGTGGGTATTTGAGATTACTTGGATGGAGTTCGCCTGATTGCATGGGCTCAAACTCGATCTGAACCATCAAACGACCGGTGACTAAACTTTGAGGCACCAGCTTAGCTCTCAATCCTTGGGTCGCACGCTCCATATCTTTATCTGCGACACCCTCAAAAAACTCGTTCAACAAGTCAGAATTTACATCGACCAGCACTGGGACCAGGATCTGGCGGGTCTTGGTTGCATAGTGGATCCTTACATCAACCACTTCGCCGATGGTGACACCCTGAAATGAGACTGGAGACCCTTTGACCAAGCCCTGAACGGAGCCCGGGAACACGACTAGATAACGCTCATAGGTTCTGAACAGGCGGTCTGAACTGAACATAATAATGCCCGCTACGAGCAGAGCTAACGCCGTTACTACAAACAATCCTATTTTTGCCGCGTTGGCATTTTGTCCCATTAGATCAGGCCTCTTCTAATAATTCGCCCCGGCGCAAAAACATCTGCACCTTGGGGTCGTTGCAATCAGCTAACAGTTGATTTGGGTCGCCTTGGGCGATCATGGTTTTTGTCTCTGGGTCGAGAAACACCGAGTTAGTACCAATAGCAAAGATACTGGCAAGCTCATGTGTCACCATGACGACGGTGGCCCCCAGGCTGTCCCTTAATTGTAGGATCAGGTCGTCAAGCAGTCGGGCGCTGACCGGGTCCAGTCCGGCGGAAGGTTCATCAAAAAACAGCACTTCCGGGTCCAGCGCAATGGCACGCGCAAGCGCTGCGCGTTTGCGCATGCCACCACTGATTTCAGATGGGTAATATTCACCAAACTCGGCCAAACCTACTAAAGCAAGTTTGAGCGCAATTACATCCCGAATATCTGAGGGGGTCAGGTCTGTGTAGGTTTCCAATGGCAGGGCGATGTTTTCAGCCAGGGTCATAGAGCTGATAAGTGCACCAGACTGATAGGTGATACCAAACTTTTTCACCATGGATTGGCGGTACGCGAAGTCGCATTCCCACATCGCCTCGCCATTAAAAAGGATCTCTCCTCTGGCCGGGGTTAGCAGGCCGATCATATGCTTCATCAAGGTGCTTTTGCCGCAGCCACTGCCGCCCATGATGATAAAGATGTCGCCACGGCCAATGGTGAAGTCGAGATCGCGCTGTATCAGCGTGCTGCCGTATGCCATGGTGAGGTCGCGAACTTCAATATGCGCCTGGGTCATATGCCGAGTACCGTTGTAATAATGGTGACGACGGCATCCACCACGATAATAAATACTATGGCCATTACAACGGCCCGAGTGGTTGCCTGACCTACCGCGGTAGCGCTTCGACCACAGGTGATACCATTCATGCAGCCAGCAACAGCGATAACCAGCGCAAACAGCAGGCTTTTCACAAACCCGATCACGAAATGATGTAGCGGTACCGTTGAGGTCATCTGCTCAACGTATTGGGTAATGGTTATATCCAACATCAATAGCGCAACCAAACTGCCGCCAGCAATACCCAGCACTGTTGAAAAGATGGTTAAAAGCGGCAGCATGATGAGCAGCGCAATAAAGCGCGGTAGCACCAGAAATTCCATCGGCTTCAGGCCCATGGTTTCCAGCGCATCTATCTCCTCGTTAACCTGCATACTGCCCAACTGAGCGGCGTAACTGGCACCGGTTCGGCCAGCCATAATAATGGCCGTCATCATGGCACCCATTTCGCGAGCCATACCCAGGGCGACCAGAGACGCGACAAATATAGAGGCACCAAATTGTTGCAGCTGAACGGCACCAACAAACGCCAGGATCATACCGATCAAAACACTGATAAGAGCAACAATCGGAAATGCGCTGGGGCCCGCATCTTCCATGCATAGATAGACATCACGCCAGCGTAGCTTGGTCTTGCCGGAGAGCATACGTCCCACAGCAAAAAGCAACTCACCGATAAATGCCATGCTGACTCGGGTACTTTTCCACCAAGCCAATGTTGCCAGGCCGACCCGTTCAACAAACGGTGGTTTGGCTTCGTCCCTGCGGGACATATCTTTGCGCTTGGGATGGCTGGCAGCGAGTGCGCGGAGTTGCCTTACACCTGTGGGGAGGGACGAGATGTCGACCTTGAGTTCGTGCTCATCGGCGTAGCCTTGAACCTTTTCTATCAGCACAACCAGTGCGCTGTTCCATTCCTCTATGCCCGCATCGACAAAAGTCAGGCGCTCGCCCGCCGCGACTTTGGTTTTGAGATCATTTAGCAGCTCGGCCACGCGGGTATCTCCGCGCTGAAGCAGCCACTTTCCTGTCAACGCCAGTTCCCAACCTGTATCGTCGGGAAGGCGGCTGATGTTCAACTCTTGCATGCAATTCGAACAGTGAGGGATCGACCTTGATGTTCTCAGTCTGCAGTAGTTTCTGCTGAACTGCAAAAGCAGAACTGAAAAAAGAATGATGAATCAATGGATTGTCCAATCTGAAAATACTGATCAAAAAAACAGCGATTGTACTTGCCATACAGTAGTTACTGTATATACTCACAGTGTACTGTATGAAACAACAGGTATTGATATGCGCCCATTGACGCCCCGCCAGGCGGAAATCCTGGCCTTGATTAAGGACAACATCGAAGCAACCGGAATGCCGCCTACGCGAGCTGAGATCGCTCGTCGGTTAGGTTTCAAGTCGGCCAATGCGGCTGAGGAGCACTTGAAGGCGCTGGCCAAGAAAGGGTTGATTGAGATATTGCCAGGTACTTCTCGTGGTATCCGAGTGATACCCCAGGAAGGTGATGAAGCCGCAGCGAATGATGATGGCTTACCTTTGATCGGTCAGGTTGCAGCGGGTACGCCAATCTTGGCGCAGGAGCATGTTGAAGCTCACTACAAGGTTGATCCTCACCTGTTTCGTCCGAATGCGGATTTTCTACTCCGCGTCCATGGCGACAGTATGAAAGATATTGGAATTTTGGAAGGCGACTTACTGGCGGTACATAAAACCACCACTGCGAATAATGGTCAGGTGGTTGTGGCTCGTGTCGGTGACGACGAAGTGACCGTGAAACGGTTCGAGCAGAATGGACGCCAAGTGTTGCTGCATGCAGAAAATGAAGCCTACTCACCTATCAAAGTAGACCTGGGTGCGGAGAGCCTCTCGATTGAGGGCCTGGCAGTGGGCGTTATTCGAAATGGAGAATGGTTATGAGCCAGTTTCAACAAGCCAGTCTGTACAGCCGCCGTTTTGTCAGAGCCGAGGTTAAGGCCAACACGTCTCGTGCTTGGAAACGCTCAGAACGTGCCAGCAAGTTAGTGAGTGTCGAAGGCCAACATCAATCACTTTTAAACAGTATTCTTGCCAGTCAGAAAAGTAATCAATGGGTCGTATTAGTCGCGGCGCCAGATAAGCAGGTCGTAGATTGGCTGGTCGCTAATGGTGTCGATGGAGGCCGTCTGCTGCAGGTGCATCCAACCAGTGATCGTCAGTTGATGGCCGCGGTAATGAATGGTTTGGCTTCTAATCATTGTTGCGCCGTTGTCGGCTGGACAGATCTTTTGGATGAAACTCAATGGCAGGCACTGATTAGCGAAGCGCAGTGCTACAACACCAACAGCTTTCTCTTTCACAGACCCGTAGGCCGTTGCCATACGGGAACCCCATGGTCTTCAGCTGCCCGCGCTGCTGCCATGGTTGCAAGTGTGTCGGTCCACTGATCCCCCACAGTTTCAGTGTTCCAACCTAAGCCGCCTTCAAGGCGGCTTTTTTTATGTACAGGAAGTACGGTCTAAAATTGCTCCTGCATTTTAGACATTTCCGCCATCCTTGGCGGTCGTATGCCCAACGCTGGCGCATGGTACCCAATACACTTCGCGGGGCATGCTAACGCGCAGGAGCGGCGATACCCAAAGGGCACGCTGTGTATAGGAAGTACGCCCAACGCTGACTCCAGCCAATAAGAACTATCAGGGCATATATCAAAGCGCCTTAAAACTACCGCTACCACTAATCTATCTAATTAAAACATCTGCCTAAGGCATAAAATCGAGATTGATAGCCATCGCCAGGCTTTTGACCTAGATCAATCTCTCATCGTCACTTCTAATTGCAGCCCCCTTCAAATTTTTTGATTAATTCTTAGACGATTCAGGAATTATGAACAATTCTTACTTCAGGCCCGACAGCTGCATCCGCGATAAAAAATAAACCATAACGTGGACAGTAGCCGCTGCTGGGGTTTTGGGGAAAACGCTCCTAAACGAGCGTTTCAAAAGTGCGAGGAGAAGCCTCTTGTTACGGACTGCCACACGCCTAACGGCTGGGGTTGGTGCCCTTCTGCCGCTAATTACTGCCGCAGCGGAAACGCCGCTGAATATGACCAAAGGGGTCACGGCTGTTAGCCAGGATGTCTACCAGCTCCACATGACCATTTTCTATATCTGCTGTGTTATTGGTCTTATTGTTTTCGGGGTGATGTTCTGGTCGATCATCCATCACCGCAAGTCTAAAGGCGTCAAGCCTGCCCAGTTCCATGAAAGCACCAAGGTAGAAATCTTTTGGACTGCTGTGCCGCTACTGATCTTAATCGGTATGGCAATACCGGCCACCCAGGTCCTGATGAACATGGATGACACCAGTGAAGCGGACGTTACCGTGTTGGTGACAGGTTCTCAGTGGAAGTGGCACTACAAATACATAGATGACGACGTCGAGTACTACAGTCTGTTGGCTACCCCCAGGGCAGAAATTGAAAACAAGTTAGCCAAAACAGATAACTACCTGCTTGAAGTTGACCGTCCGTTAGTACTCCCAATCGGTAAAAAAGTGCGGTTTCTGATGACCTCTGACGACGTTATCCACAGCTGGTGGGTACCAGAATTTGCGGTTAAAAAAGACGCCAATCCAGGCTTTATTAACGAAGCGTGGACAAGAATTGATGAGCCTGGCACTTACCGAGGCCAATGTGCCGAGCTCTGCGGTAAGGATCATGGCTTTATGCCTATCGTCGTTATCGCTAAACCAGACACTGAGTATCGGGCTTGGTTGACCAACCTGAAAGCTGAGCAAGCCCAAGCCAAAGCTGAAGAGCAAAAGCTGCTCGCTATGAGTATGTCTATGGAAGAGTTGATGGCAGAAGGTGAAAAGGTCTATCTGGCAGCGTGTGCCGCGTGCCATCAGCCAAATGGTGAAGGCCTGAAAGGTGTATTCCCGGGGCTAAAAGGCAGCCCGCTAACCATTGGTGATATTAACGGCCACATCGACATCGTCATACATGGCAAAAAAGGCACTGCGATGCAGGCGTTTGACAAACAGTTGAGCCTGCGCGAGTTAGCCGCCGTGATCACCTATGAAAGAAATGCCTGGGGCAACGATACCGGGCAGATGGTTCAACCCAAAGATGTGGATGCCCGCATCAAAAGTGCCATTTGACCGGAGGATATAGCTTATGAGCAGCGTAGCAGAGCCGGTTGACGGCCACGAACACCACCACGGACCAGCGACAGGCCTCAAGCGCTGGTTGTTCACCACAAATCACAAGGACATCGGCAGCCTCTACCTTTGGTTCAGTTTTGCCATGTTCCTGGTTGGTGGCGCCATGGCGATGGTGATCCGCGCAGAACTGTTTCAACCAGGGCTGCAATTGGTGGACCCTAACTTCTTTAATCAGATGACCACGGTACACGGCTTAATCATGGTATTCGGTGCCGTCATGCCAGCGTTTACCGGCTTGGCCAATTGGATGATTCCGATGATGATAGGTGCGCCAGATATGGCCTTACCGCGAATGAACAACTGGAGCTTCTGGATCCTGCCTTTTGCCTTCAGCATGTTGCTGTTCTCGCTATTTACCGAAGGCGGTGGTCCCAATTTTGGTTGGACCTTCTATGCACCACTGTCAACGACTTACAGCCCGGAAAGTACCGCGTTGTTTGTTTTTGCCGTCCATATCATGGGGATCAGCTCCATTATGGGGGCTATCAATGTGGTCGTAACCATAGTGAACATGCGGGCGCCGGGCATGACTTGGATGAAACTGCCGCTGTTTGTCTGGACCTGGTTGATTACCGCGTTCTTACTCATCGCCGTTATGCCGGTGTTGGCAGGTGCTGTGACCATGGTTCTGACCGATAAGTACTTTGGTACTAGCTTCTTTGATGCGGCAGGTGGCGGTGACCCCGTTATGTTCCAGCATATTTTCTGGTTCTTCGGCCACCCAGAGGTCTACATCATGATCCTGCCGGCGTTTGGCGTGGTCTCAGCGATTATCCCTGCGTTTAGCCGCAAACCCTTGTTCGGTTACGCGTCGATGGTTTATGCCACCGCTTCTATCGCCATCTTGAGTTTCCTGGTATGGGCTCACCATATGTTCACAACCGGAATGCCTCTGTTCGGGCAGCTCTTCTTTATGTACTGCACGATGCTGATTGCAGTGCCGACCGGGGTCAAAGTCTTTAATTGGGTGGCGACAATGTGGCGGGGGGCACTGACCTTTGAGGTGCCGATGTTGTTTGCCGTTGCCTTTGTGATCCTGTTTACCATTGGTGGCTTCAGCGGCCTGATGCTGGCTATTACGCCTGTCGATTTTCAGTATCACGACACCTATTTTGTGGTGGCGCATTTCCACTATGTGCTGGTCACGGGCGCTGTGTTCTCGATTATGGCGGCGGTCTATTACTGGCTACCGAAATGGACCGGGCATATGTATGACGAAGGGCTAGGTAAGATGCATTTTTGGTGCTCGCTGATTTCGGTCAACGTGCTGTTCTTCCCCATGCATTTCCTGGGCTTGGCCGGCATGCCGCGTCGCATTCCCGATTACGCTTTGCAGTTTGCAGATATCAACCAGATCGTTTCTATAGGTGGTTTTGCCTTCGGCTTATCACAACTGATTTTCCTTTGGTTGGTGATTAAGTGTGTCAGAGGTGGAGAAGCCGCTGCCGCTAAGCCTTGGGAAGGATCGGAAGGTCTGGAGTGGACGGTGCCATCACCTGCGCCTTACCACACCTTTACCACACCGCCTGAGGTGAAATAGGCATTTCGCGTTAGTGGATAACAGAAGGCGAGAACGAGACGGTATGAGTGAACGACCCCACAGCCAACCAAACAAGCCGGATCACAGACGACTGTTGATCAAGCTTGGTTTTGCTGTGTTGGGCATGTTTGGTTTCGCTTTCGCCCTGGTGCCGCTGTATGACGTTTTCTGCGATATCACAGGTTTGAACGGACGCACGTCAGATGTTGCCGCTGTCTATGATGGACCGACGATAGATACCAGTCGTAAGGTGACCATTGAGTTTATTGCCCGGACACAAGGGGAGATGCCCTGGGGTTTCAAACCGACAGTAAAACGCATGTCGGTACATCCGGGCGAAATGCACATGGCTGAGTTCGAAGTGCATAACCTGACGGGGCGGCCAATGGTGGGGCAGGCGGTGCCTTCTGTATCTCCTGGCACGCTTGCTACCTATCTGCACAAAACAGAATGTTTTTGCTTTAACCAACAGCCATTAGCGCCGGGTGAAACCAAGGCGCTACCACTGAGATTTTTCATTGATACCGACTTCCCAGAGGGGATGACGACTATCACTTTGTCTTACACCTTGTTTGACATTACGGACACTGAAGCGGGGATCGCAGCCAGCCAGGCCGCGGCAAGCCGCTAATGAGGGGGAACTATGGCGACTGAGCCACTACCTGGACAAACGCCAGCCTATTACGTGCCAGAGCAAAGCCCTTGGCCGATTGTGGGTGCGATAGCTTTGTGCCTTATTGCCGTTGGCGCAGGATACACAGTTCAGCAGATGTCCGGAGACGCGACTTGGGGCAAGTGGATTCTATTCGCAGGTTTGGTGATGTTAGTGGTGATGCTGTTTGGCTGGTTTGGCAACGTCATCCATGAATCCATGTCCGGCTTCTATAGCGACCAGATGGACAGATCATTTCGCCAAGGCATGAGTTGGTTCATCTTCTCTGAAGTGATGTTCTTTGCTGCGTTTTTTGGCGCACTGTTTTATGCCCGTATTTTTGCGGTGCCCTGGTTGGGCGGCTCATCAAACAACGCGATGACTGCAGCCATTCTGTGGCCCGAGTTCACTTCACAATGGCCGCTGATAAAAACGCCGGACGGTACTGAAACACAAGCCATGGGCTGGCAGGGGTTACCTCTGTACAACACCATTATCCTGCTGACCTCGTCTGTGACATTGCATTTTGCTCATGTCGGTTTGGAGCAAAACAAACGTAAACAGCTCATCAGCATGTTATCGCTGACCGTATTGCTCGGCGTTATTTTCCTGTTCTTGCAGGTAGAGGAGTACATCCACGCCTATCAAGAAATGGGGCTGACACTTGATGCGGGCATTTATGGCAATACCTTCTTCCTGTTAACAGGTTTCCACGGCATGCATGTGACGTTGGGTACCTTAATCCTGTTCATTCTGCTGCTCCGAATTATCAAAGGGCATTTTAGTGCTGAACAGCATTTTGGTTTTCAGGCTGGCGCCTGGTATTGGCATTTTGTGGACGTGGTTTGGCTCTGCTTGTTTGTGTTCGTCTACATCATATAACGCGGGATCAGTAGGGGCGCGGATTCATAGGAATCAAGCCCGAAGCCATTAATAGCAGGAGCAGAACGATAACGGCGGCGGAGAAAAACACCCGTTTACCAAGGAAGTGAGACATGGGGCGTTTGTTTTCTGGTTTCAGCATGGCGGCGAGACCACTGAACAGGTTGAAAACAACAAAGCCCAATAAAACGAGGATGATGCCTTTGAAAATCATCGACATAGCTGTACCAGAGGTGATCCTTGACTAGCTATCAGTTTGACCTGCCGGGAGGCAGCTATCAACTCAACTTTACCTGGACCGTGGCGTTGCCTGCACTCGCGGTGTTGTCACTGCTTGTAGCGCTGGGCACTTGGCAGCTGGGCCGAGCCGACGAGAAAAAGCAGCTACTGGCTCGTGCAGCGTTGGCGCCTGATGAAAGCGTGTTGAGCTACGCTTCGTTGCCCAGCGAGCCCAGAGCGCTTCAGCCGCTGCTAGGTACACAACTCGCATTAATTGGAAGTTGGCAGGCAGAGCAGGTGATTTTACTCGACAACAGAATGTGGAATAAGCGAGTTGGGTATCAGGTGCTGGTGCCTCTGCGCTTGCACGACAGCAATCAGCTGGTATTGGTCAATCTTGGCTGGGTCGCCGCACCACTCAGCCGTGATCAGTTGCCTGACTTATCCCAGCAACTGCCACAGGCGTTGGCAGCCATTTCGACAATTCAAGGGCGACTTCGCTCGCTCGACTCCCAAGTGATGGTGCTTGCTGAACAAACGTTACAAAACCAATGGCCGCTTCGGGTTCAAAGTTTAGACCCTCAATTACTTTCGCCACTGCTTGTCAGCAAAGAGCAGGCTGGCGACCTGGTTAATGGCGTGTTGTTGCTAGATGAGTCAGTTGAGGGCGGCTTTCCCCGTCAGTGGCCAGTTACCACCGTAAGCGTCGAGAAGCATCAGGCCTACGCATTTCAATGGTTCACCATGGCGCTGGTATTTGCCTGCATCATGCTGAGCGTGGGACTCAGAAGAACAAAAGAGCATAAAACAAGAGAGCATTATGAGCAGTAGCGCGAAAACAAACTCGAAAAAGCCGAATCGCAAGCCGTTAATCGCGATCTTTCTAGCCTTCATTTTGCCGGTTGCCGCGGCCTACCTAGTGTTGAATCAGGGGTGGTACGAAGGTGGCGTATTGAACAAGGGCGAATTGATCGCCACCGGCGAAACCATCGATGAAAAAGGTGGTGGTGACTCTACCGGCGCTTGGCTGGTGGTGTTTACTGTTGATCGCCCTTGTCGAGAGCTTTGCCAACAGTCCATCGACACCCTGGAAAACGTCTGGCTTGCTTTGGGACGCAAACAAGATAGAGCGCAACTGCGCGCTTTGGGGACGGGTCAGCCTACTAACTGGAAGTTACCGGTTGGGGTTCCTCTGCAGTTTCAACAAATAACGTCGATGGATAAGCGGTACTTCTCGGATGCGCTGTTTGTGGTCGATCCCCTGGGCAATCTGGTACTGCGCTATCCCTTCGAAGATGAGGAGGGATTAACACAGCAAAGTCAGGCGCTGATCAAAGACCTTCGCAAACTGATGAAGAATTCCAAGATAGGGTAGTGGGATGAAGACGTTAACTGTGGTGTCTGCTGTTTTGGCTTTGGTTGTGATAACCCTGGGCGCCTACACCCGTTTAACGGATGCCGGTTTGGGCTGCCCGGATTGGCCCGGCTGTTACGGTCACTTGTTGGTGCCAGATGAATCAAAGGCCGCGCAATTAGAGCAGGCATTCCCTGAACGCCCCTTGGAAACCCAAAAAGCCTGGAACGAGATGATCCATCGTTATGTTGCCGGTGTGTTAGGGCTGTTGATAGCGGCATTGGCGTTTATGGCGTGGCGCAAGCGCAGTCAGCAAATAGAGGCGCCGTTTGCTCTTCCTATCTTGTTATTGGCCTTGGTGATATTTCAAGCTGCACTGGGCATGTGGACCGTCACCATGAACCTTATGCCTGTGGTTGTGCTAGCACACCTGCTGGGCGGGTTCAGCACATTCTGCCTGTTGATCCTGTTGGCGATGCGACTGCACGACTGGCATATCCCAGGTGGGGATATTCAACTGCGGCGTTTTTCCGCATTGGGCCTATCGGTGTTATTGGCGCTGGTGCTGCAAATCGTGCTGGGCGGTTGGACCGCAACAAACTATGCCGCGCTGGTTTGTACTGAGTTGCCGATTTGTGAGGGTAACTGGTGGCAGAAGTTGGATCTGGGTGCGTTTCAGTTGTGGCAGCCGGGTCATGAAAACTACGAGTTTGGGGTGCTGAACTACTCCGAACGCATGACGATCCATGTGTTTCATCGTTTTTGGGCGCTAGTAGTCACGGCCATGCTGGTTTGGCTTTGCTGGCGCCTTTTCCAGCAGGCCAGTAGCAAATTCTTTAAACGACTTGCCGTCGCGATGTTTGCCGTTTTGCTGGTCCAGGTTGGATTGGGTATCAGCAATGTGGTGATGAGTCTGCCACTTGCTGTTGCCGTGGCACACAACGCCGTGGCCGCTTGTTTATTGGCATTGGTGGTTGCAGCGAATTATGCATTGCAGCGCAAAGTGTAAACGTTAGGCCGCAAACATTGCGCAATTTGGCGAAGGTGCCTTCGCAATTGTTATAGGAGAAGGGTTGATGGATAAATCAGTGACGAAATCGGTAGGGATCTCGCCTGCTCAATCCTGGCGTCAGTGGCTGATGGGAGAAGCGGGGTGGCGTGACTACTACCAGGTGACAAAACCCAAGGTAGTTATGCTGTTACTGTTAACAGCATTGGTGGGGGCTTGCCTCGCCTCTGATAGTTTGCCTAATGCATTTACCCTATTTGCCGCCATGTTAGGCATTGGTTTGATGGCGTCGGGCGCGGCTGCTTACAATCACTTGTTGGATCGAGAGATAGATGCGCGCATGATGCGCACCCGTCACCGCCCGTTGGTGCGTGGCGAGTTGACTGCGCTACGCTGCGTTAGCTTTGCGACTTTAATTTCTATTGCTGGATTCGCTGTACTGGCGCTTTGGGTCAATATGCTGACGGCCTGGCTGACGGCGCTCAGTCTCGTGGGTTACGCCCTTGTTTATACCCTCTACCTGAAACGCGCCACACCGCAAAATATCGTGATTGGTGGTATCGCAGGTGCGGCGCCTCCGCTATTGGGTTGGACGGCAGTGACCGGTGAAATGCATGCCCATGGACTGTTGTTAGTGCTGATTGTGTTTACCTGGACCCCTCCGCATTTCTGGGCGCTGGCGATCCATCGCCGCGATGACTACGCCCGGGTTAATATGCCGATGCTGCCAGTAACCCACGGTATCGAGTTCACCAAAACCTGTGTGTTGCTCTACACCGTTTTGTTAACGCTGGTTTGCCTGTTGCCTTATCTCACAGGCATGAGTCATGGTTTGTATCTGGTGGGTAGCAGCGCATTGAATCTGGTGTTCCTTTATTACGCCTGGAAACTGAAGTTTCGCAGTGAGATGGGTACCGCGATGGCAACTTTTAAATATTCCATCGTGCATCTGATGCTGCTGTTTATTATTCTGTTGGCAGACCATTACCTGCTATCGAATTAATGCCATGGCCGTTATCTATCGTATTGTCTTTGTTGTCGTTTTAGTTGCTGCCGCTGCGGGCGGCTGGTGGAGTTACCAGCAGATCAATAAACAGCCTGAGCTGGGCGCTCAGCAGTTTACCCCGTCGAAGACGCTGCCTGAGTTTACGCTGAGAGATCAGCAGGGCAGTGACTTCACCAATACGTCGCTACAGGGCCATTGGACGCTGCTGTTCCTCGGCTATACCTTTTGTCCGGATATCTGCCCCACCACCATGGCCAAGTTGACTCAGGTCTATCCCAAGTTGAAACAGCAGGTACCTAACCTGCAGGTGGTGATGTTAAGTGCGGATCCAGAGCGCGATTCTGCAGAGCGGCTTGCAGAGTATGTCGGTTACTTTGATCCGGAGTTCCTTGGTGTCAGTGGGGAACACAAAGAACTGTTCCCACTCACCCAGCGCATGGGGCTGGTGTACGCCATGGTGGATTCCACCGATAACGAATACTACACCGTTGACCACAGTGCCAGCCTGGTACTGCTGGATCCCAACGGGCAGATGCATGCCCGCTTCCGTCCCGAGTCTGAGCCGGGCTCGATACCTACCGTAAGTACTGAGCAACTGCTCGAAGAAGTGCCTGTTATTGTCAGTCGTTTTAACCGTTAAGTCTGACTAGGGACTGACAGAGTGCACCCGCTTACTCAATGGCAGGGCCATCGTCGCGTACTGGCGTTGGCGTTGCCTATGGTGATCTCCAATATCTCTGTGCCGCTACTCGGCCTGGTCGATACCTTTGTAATTGGCCATATGGAGCAGAGTTACTATCTGAGTGGCGTATCACTGGGCGCGATGATTATTTCATTGCTGTTCTGGCTACTGGGATTTCTGCGAATGTCCACCACGGGATTGGTAGCCCAGGCCAATGGTGCGAATGACAACCTGTTGTCGATGCAGCGACTGGCGCAGGCAGTGCTATTGGCGCTGGGGTTGGCAACCGCGCTGCTGTTACTGCAATGGCCAATAAAATCTGCCGCGTTATGGTTAGCGGGTGGTGGTAGCGAAGAGGTTCGTCATTACGCCACCGTGTATTTTGATATCCGCATATGGAGCGCACCCGCTGCATTGACCAATCTGGTGCTGATGGGGTGGTTTTTGGGCATGCAGAATGCACGTGCGCCCATGTACATGCTGTTACTGACCAATATCGTCAATATCCTGTTGGACCTTTTGTTTGTCCCTGTTCTGGGGTGGGGCGTCTCCGGAGCCGCGTTGGCCAGCGTGATCGCCGATTACAGTGGCCTCGTTCTGGCACTGGTGCTATTGCGCGGCGCGATGGGGCATACCGGCATGCCCAAACTCGCCTGGCAGCAGGTGGCGGACCTGCCGATGATTAAGCAGTTGCTGGGGTTGAATCGGGATATTTTTATCCGTGCCTTAATGTTGCAGCTTTGCTTCGCATTTCTGACATTTCAGGGCGCACGCCTTGGTGACAACATCATTGCTGCCAATGCGGTACTGCTGAACTTCTTGATGCTGGCTTCCTATGGCCTGGATGGATTTGCCTACGCTGCAGAGGCGCTGTTCGGTCGCGCTTTGGGGCAGGCCAAACGTCATAAAGCCGTTGAAATCCTTTGGTTGACTGGGATTTGGAGCGCGTTGCTGGGAATTGCGTTGACCTTGATATTCGGATTGTTTGGTGAACAGATTATTCATCGACTCACTGATATTGAATCGGTGCGAGAGACCGCCACCCAATACTTACCCTATCTGGTTTGGTTACCGCTGGTAGGCACCTGGTGCTTCTGGCTCGACGGCTTATTTGTTGGGGCCACCCTGGGCAAAGCGATGAGAAACAGCATGCTGCTTTGCACGCTGGGTGTATTTTTCCCAACCTGGTGGTTGATGCAATCGCAGGGCAATGATGCACTTTGGATTGCCATGTTGCTGTTTATGGCTGCGCGAGGTGTTTCGCTGGGCTGGATGCTGATGCGAGATTGGCGGAACGAAAATAAACCGTTCTGCTGGCAATCAGGCTGCTAGCGTTAAGAGCATAAAAAACGGGCTATCTGGTTTCAGATAGCCCGTTTCTCGATATGTCTTACTCACAGCATTTAGTAGTACGAGTGCTCGCCGTGCTGGTGTTCGGTTGCGTCACGCACACCTTTCAATTCGCCTGCAAAGGTTTCCAGCATTTCTTTCTCGATACCTTCTTTGAGTGTTACGTCCACCATGGAACAACCATTACAGCCGCCACCAAACTGCAGGATGGCATAACCGTCTTCGGTGATTTCAATCAGTGTGACCTTGCCGCCATGATTGGCTAGCTGCGGGTTGATCTTAGATTGCAGAATATATTCAACACGTTCAATCAGAGGTGCGTCATCTGAAACCTTACGCATGCGTGCGTTGGGTGCTTTCAGGGTTAACTGAGAGCCCAGATTGTCAGTCACAAAATCAATAGACGCTTCTTCAAGAAAAGGCGCACTCTGCTCGTCAACCACCACTTTAAATAGCGGGTAATCGAAGTGCAGATCATCCTCTTCAACCGCTTCTGCCGGGCAGTATGAAACGCCGCATTCTGCATTTGGGGTGCCTGGGTTCACAACAAACACTCGAATACGAGTATCTTCTGCCTGCTTCTCCAGCAGTTTGCCGAAATGCGCTTGTGCCGTCTCGGTAATTTCAATCATCTGTTCCTCACCCACCACACACATATAGTGCTTGACTAATTTACTCAGGTATCATCATACCGTAGATTCGCACCGGGCAGAACCTCCCGTTGCTCATCCATGATAATTAGATGATTTGTCTCTGTAAAAACCAATCTTACTCGGATTGGTTTTTTACCCTCGTGGTGAAGGCGCCCGCGCCAGACACCATACAATGACCTCTTTCGCCCCTGCAGATTTAAGTTTCTGCGCCAGGGCGTTGCATGTCGCACCCGTCGTCATCACATCATCAACCATAGCGATACGTTGTCCCTCGAGGTCTTGAAGGCAGGCAAAGGCGGCACGCATATTCGCACGTCTTTCTTTTGCGCTGAGAGATCTCTGCTCTTTGGTTGCCTTCTTGCGAACACAGAGGTTGGCCACAAGTGGGATTTCAGTCTGCCTGCTGATTGCCGCCGCCAGTATCTGGGATTGGTTGAAGCTGCGTTGCCGTTGTTTTTTAGGATGCAAAGGTATTGGGATGATCCTGTCCGGACGCATATGTGGCTCTCGCGTCAGGCGATACTGAATGTTGTAAGCCATCAATTCTGCCAGTACTTTGCCCGTAGTCAGGTCGCGCTGGAACTTAAAGTCGCTAATCAATGAGCGAATTGGAGGAGCATATAGGTAGCTACTCCATGTGGCATCAAAGTGTGGGGTGTTGTTCTGACATTTGCCGCACTGTTGTTGGCTGACCTGCATCGGTTCACCGCACTGCCGACAGGCGTGCGGTAACGAGGGCAACTCCTCGCGACAGCAATCGCAGAGTAGCTGGCTCAAGGATGACGTTTTCTGATGACACAGCAGACATCGACTGGTTAGCACTGGGCGTTGAAAAAAGCGACGTGGGTGTAACGCTGAGATTGTGAATCCCGGAAAGATCATTACCATGGGCCTCCTTGCCCAAATGACAGACAACTGAACATGCAGCCATCTTCTACTGACAAGCTAACCACTGCCGACCATGCAACGCAAGCCTCCGTGAGCGCAGATGCGTTACATATCGAAGTGCAGGGTAGTGGACCGGACTTGGTGTTGCTGCATGGCTGGGGGCTAAACGGTGCGGTCTGGTCCGGCATCGCCGAGACACTGGCGCTGCACTATCGAGTGCACATGGTCGATCTTCCCGGTTTTGGCGGCAGCACCCCGTTAGACGAATACAGCCTCAAGGCGATGGCGGAATGCGTGTTGGCGAAGTTACCTGAAAGAGCCGCCTGGATCGGCTGGTCGTTGGGAGGCTTGGTCGCTACCCAAGCGGCATTGTTGGCACCGACGAGGGTTGAGCAGTTGGTACTGGTCGCCAGTTCGCCAAAATTTGTTGCTGATGGCGAGTGGCCGGGGATCAAGCCGGAAGTGCTGTCTCAATTTCAATCCCAGTTGGGCGCAAATCTGATGCGCACCCTTGAGCGTTTTTTGGCGATCCAGGCCATGGGTAGTCCTAATCCCCGAGAAGACGTCAAAGCATTAAAACTGCAACTGGCAAAGCGGCCGGAACCTCATCCGGAAGCGCTGGCTGCAGGCCTGAAACTGCTAGAAACGGAAGATTTGCGGCACCAATTGGCAGAGCTTCAAATGCCCGTCTCCCGGCTGTATGGAAGACTGGATGCTTTGGTACCTGCTGCGGCTCAGTCGCTGGTTGCGGAACTGAAAGCGGGTCGTGATGTCTGTTTTAACAAGGCATCTCATGCGCCCTTTATCAGTCATCCGGAGGAATTCGTTTCAGAACTTCTGGATCTATTAGGAAGCGCTTGATTGCTTTAAATTTAATCAAAAATGATTAATAATTAGCCATAAGTGTGCGTATGTCTGGAGGTGAGTGATGGAAATACCCAGCGCGATTAACTCGGGCATTGAAGGTGTGCGTCGTGCCGAGCAATCGGTGGCAGAGAGCGCCAATAACATAGCGACGTCGGTTGTAGAGCCTGAAGTTGTGGAAGAGCCAGCACTGCAGACCGAAGAAGCCATTAATCTCAGTGAAGAGCTGGTCAACCTGCGAGTGCAGGAATTTAACGCCAAAGCCAGCGCGCAAGTGATCCAAACGGCTGATGAGGTCATAGGAACACTGTTAGATACCAGCGCCTGAGTCAGCAGTGCGACTCAGGCGGTTGTTCAATTAGATTCGTTTAATTGAATTTGTTTAACTGAATTCTTTTAATTGATAGTCACGCTCGATAGCAGGTACGAGCTAAGACCGGGAGAGAAAGGGGGCCGCGTATGAACATTGTCATGCCTAGTATGCCTACCATCAATCTCAATCCGTCCAATCCGCCGACGGATTCGGTTCGTCGTGACAATCAAATGCGTGAAATGGTCACGCAGACCCGCGAACTTAGTCCTTACAACCGCGAAACGCCTTTGGGGTCTGAAAAAGATCAGACCCGTCATGTAGCTAATCCCCTGAACCTGTCCCAGCAGTATGATCTGCAGGAAGCGCGTTTTGCCCGCCCCGATATCACCGAGCGAGAAGGCGAGAACGGTCAGCAGCAACAAGGCCAGGGCGAGCAGAGTCAGGATCAAGAGCGCGAACAACGCCAGCAGGCGGAACAGCAACAGTTGCAAGCGGCCATTGAAGCCGCAGAAGGTGAACTGATCCGCGAGCTGAAAGCACGTGATCTTGAGGTTCGCAATCACGAACAAGCCCACGCTTTAGTTGGCGGGCAATACGCCTCCGCCCCCACTTATACTGTTGAGCGCGGGCCTGACGGTGTCAGTTATGCCATTGCCGGCGAAGTACAGATTGATACATCCGAGGTAAAAGGCGATCCCGAGGCAACGCTGCAGAAACTAGAAACCGTTTATGCAGCGGCATTAGCCCCTGCTGAGCCATCGTCCCAAGATCGACAGGTAGCAGCAGAAGCGCAAGCCAGAATTGCGCAACTTCGAAATGAGATCGCGTTAGAAACCAACGAGCAGTATCAGCAGCAGTTTGCTGATGAAGAAAATGCCGAGGGTCCCGGCTTTGCCGAACCCCTCTCTCGCATTGCGGTGCGTTTTTTCCGACAGCCTTCCGGGCAGGAGATAGATGGCCCGCAGCTAAGTAACTTCGCGCCCGGTGGCTCACGCAGCCTTGAGATAGCGGCAGAGATACAGGAACGTGCCAATCGTATTCAGGACTTCTATCAACGCCAGGTCAATTCATTGAATACCCCTGAGCTACTCGGCACCGCCTGATATAGATTTACACTCCGGTTCAAACCAAAAAGCCTGCTTTTCAGCAGGCTTTTTTAATCAAACAGATGCCTGGTTCCGTTGCCCCAAAAGGAACTAATTTGTCTTCTGACCGTCGTATGAAATGCCGTCATATTGCGGTATGTAGGCTAATGCTGAAAACTCGGAGTGCATATGTTGTTTAGCCCAAGAAACGTCTTTACACCGTTTAACAAGGTCAAGCGCCAAGGCTTAGTTGCCTCACTATCCAGGCTGGTCCTGTTGGCGGTCGGTATCTTGCTCTTGCCAATCGTGTTGATCTTGTCTGTTGTTAGTTTTCTGATCGTTAAACTCTTTGTGGTGGCACACCTGAATAATCTCAGAAAACGGTATCAAGAGCAGAGCGTTCATAGGGACTCAGAACATCAGCAGGAGCGCTACACACAGGGGCGTACGTTTGAGCACGAACCTGGGTAGGGACATGCCAAACCCATCTTTGCATGTGAGCGTCCATTAACGATAACGTTATTCAAAACTGGATGACTCACGATGAGAACCAACACTGGAGGAGAATCACTATCCTCCAGTGCTGGTTTTATTGAGCAGGGTCTTACAGCTGTATGAGTAGATCGAAACAGTCATGCTGAATGGCTTCGTCATGACTGTTTACGTATCTTGCTACTAACGTTTTTTCGCATTGGCAAAGGCATCGGCAAAGGCGCTGTTTATCGGCGCGGCATTGCCACCACGATTTCCAGCTCCCTGATTTCGACCGCCTTGGCTTCCTCCACGTTGATTTCCGCTATGGCTAGCGCGTGTTTGGTTGCGGGCGGGCTTAGCCGCTCCGCGACTGTCACCACCACCTTGGATCACTTCCGCTTCCATCCGGCATGACAGGCTGATCCGCTTCCGAGGCAGATCCACTTCCAATACCTTCACTTTGACCACCTGACCCGCTTTGACGACGTCGCGGGGATCAGAAACAAACTGGTCTGAAAGGTGGGAGATATGTACCAGGCCATCCTGATGTACGCCGATATCGACAAAGGCACCAAAGTTAGCGACGTTGGTAACTACGCCCTCAAGGATCATGCCCGGCACCAGGTCAGCCATGGTCTCGACACCTTCCTGGAATGCCGCTGTTTCAAAAGCAGGGCGGGGGTCGCGACCCGGCTTTTCCAGCTCCCTCAACACATCTTTGACCGTGGGCAGACCAAAGCTGTCGTCGGTGAGCAATTCCGGGTTCAGTTTGCGCAATTTGCCAGTATCACCCATGACACTGGTGATGGGGGCGGCGGCTTGCGTCAGGATCTTTTCAACCAGAGGGTAAGCCTCTGGGTGAACAGAGCTTGCGTCCAGTGGGTTATCGCCATCATTGATGCGCAGGAAGCCGGCACACTGTTCGAAGGCTTTTGGCCCTAAACGGGGCACCTTCAGCAGTTGTTTACGGTTCTTGATGCCCCCTTCGCTATCACGGAATGCCACGATGTTGGTTGCCAGCGTAGTGTTTAGACCGGATACGCGGGTCAGCAGGGGGGCCGATGCCGTATTTACGTCAACGCCGACTGCGTTTACGCAGTCTTCGACCACAGCATCCAGGCCTTTGGCCAACATGCTTTGGGTCACATCATGTTGATACTGGCCGACACCGATAGACTTGGGTTCAATTTTTACCAGCTCTGCCAGTGGATCCTGCAAACGACGGGCAATAGATACAGCACCACGGATCGATACGTCCAGATCTGGAAACTCCCGGGCCGCGAACTCGGATGCTGAGTAAACCGAAGCCCCGGCTTCGCTGACCATCACCTTCTGCAACTTACTGTCTTTGGCTAACTTGAGCAGCTCGCCCGCCAGTTTGTCTGTTTCACGGGAGGCAGTGCCGTTACCGATGGCGATCAGCTCGACTTGGTGCTTCACACACAAGGCAGCCAATATCTGCAGCGATTTCTGCCACTGATTTTGAGGCGCGTGTGGATAGATTGTTGCGGTATCCAGCAATTGACCGGTACTGCCGACAACGGCGACTTTGGTACCGGTGCGCAGGCCCGGATCTAATCCCAACGTGACTTTGCGACCTGCAGGTGCAGCCATCAGAACGTCTTTCAGGTTGTTGGCAAAAACCTTAATCGCTTCCTCTTCGGCGGTTTCCCGTACCTTGTTAAGCAGTTCGGTTTCCATGTAGAGGTTAATTTTGATTTTCCAGGTCCACTGCACCACCTGCTGTAGCCAGCGGTCTGCCGCACGACCACTAAAATGCAGATTCAGATGGCTGGCGATAATTGACTCGCAGTGACTTGAGCTTGGCGCTTCCTGGCCGGGGTCGGCATCCAGAGATAACTGCAGTACGCCTTCATTGCGACCCCGGAACATTGCCAATGCACGGTGGGAAGGAACCCTTTTCAATGCTTCGCTGTGTTCAAAGTAGTCGGAGAACTTAGCGCCAGCCTGTTCCTGACCTGCTACAACTTGGCTGCTCAATTGAGCATTGTGCCAGAGGTACTCGCGGATCTGTTGCAGTAGCGCTGCGTCTTCGGCAAATCGTTCCATCAGGATATAGCGTGCACCATCAAGTGCCGCTTTGGTGTCGGCAATGCCTTTGTCGGCATCAACAAAACTCTCTGCCGTACTTTCTGGTTCTAGCGTAGGGTCACTCAGTAGCTGGTCAGCCAAGGGCTCTAAACCGGCTTCAATAGCGATTTGGCCCTTGGTGCGCCGTTTGGGTTTGTAAGGCAGGTACAGCTCTTCGAGACGGGTTTTGGTATCCGCTGCGTTTATATCTGCTTCGAGTGCAGGTGTCAGTTTGTCCTGCTCTCGGATGGAACCTAGGATAGTTTCGCGGCGCTGCTCTAACTCGCGCAGATAGCCTAAGCGCTGTTCCAAGTGGCGTAACTGGGTGTCATCCAGGCCACCGGTGACCTCTTTACGGTAACGGGCAATAAAGGGAACGGTAGAGCCTTCGTCCAGCAAGTTCACGGCCGCAGTAATTTGGGCCTCTTTTACCGCCAGTTCGTCGGCGATAGTCCGGTTTATGTTCAGCATGAAAAAAGTGACCTTTCGGGTGGGCGGGCGCAATGATGAAAAAACCGCCGCTATCCGTTGATATCAAAGGTTCGCAGGCTAACCCATTTGGCACAAAAATGCAGGAGGTAAATAGCAGAAACCGGGGTGAGGCGACAGTTGTAATGGCGGCGGTGAGCGATCACCCGCCGTTCGTTACTTTGGCTTTGAGAATCACGCCCGGGATGCCGTCGAAAGTAATTTCCACCTTTCTGTACGGGTCCCAGGCGCAGCGGCTTACGCGAAGGCTTCCTGCAGTGGTGGTACCACCTGCTTCTTACGGCTTAAGACGCCGTCCAGCCACACTTTGCCATCGACCAAGTCCTTGGCGTAGGCACGCTCAACAACGGAAGTGTCATCGCTGACTACTAGAAGCTCAGAGCCCTCTTTCATGATGTCAGTCAGCAGCAGCAGGACCGAGTGGCGGTTACCTTCGGCTTTCAGCTTGGCGATATCTTCCACCAGATCGGCTTTTGCCGCATCCAATACTGAAATATCAATCACTTCCAGCTGACCGATACCAACCAGATTGCCGTTCATGTCGAAGTCTTTAAAATCACGCAGCACCAGTTCACGGGCAGGGGTGCCTTCGACGGCAGATTTAACCTTGAACATCTCCATGCCCAGTGCCTTGAAGTCTTCAATGCCGGCGATTTCAGCCAGAGCTTCGACGCAGCGGATATCAGCAGTAGTGCAAGTCGGTGACTTAAACAGCACGGTGTCGCTGAGGATCGCGCACAGCATGATGCCAGCGATGTTCTTAGGAATGTCCACACCGTAGAAGTCATACATCATCTTAATCACGGTGTTTGAGCAGCCAACTGGACGGATCCAGCACTCCAGTGGTGTCGAGGTAGTCAGGTCGCCCAGCTTATGGTGGTCAACGATGCCCACGATAGTCGCTTCGGCGATATCGTCCGGGGCCTGGGTCACTTCAGAGTGATCCACGATGTACACCTGCTCGCCGGCATAGCTCAGTTTCAGCTCAGGGGCTTCAAGGCCAAATTTGCCTAGGATGAAAGCAGTCTCTGGCGACAGCTCACCCAAACGAGAGGCAACGGCCTCCTCACCAATCTGGTTTTTCAGGTAAGCAAGGGCAATAGCACCACAGATTGAGTCTGAGTCGGGGATCTTGTGACCTACGCAGTAAATCGGCATCGAAGTTGTCTCCATGTAGTTTGGCGTGATTTTACAAAACCAAGTCCAGCACGGGAATAAGCGGGCCACATATTTTTTCTGCTGTGTTTTCTGGCGCGCAGCGGGGCTACCGCAGGAAAGCTATTTCGTTGAGAGGCTGGCGGGAGGGTAGTTCCACACAGGCTATGTTGTGTGCTGTCACGCCCTACGGCGTGATAGCCGCCTACGCAAGAGGGCTATCAGCTTCCCTAAGTTAATGGGGAGTCGATAGAGATATAGGTATTACGGTCAGAGGTTTTTAGGAGGAGCCTGAGCTCTTCACCCGTTTCGTTTCCCACTTCGAACCAGTTACCAAAGAGGGCCTTACTCTCCTGCTCCGGCGGGGATCTATACTCTTGGGTCGTTCCAAATTTTTGTGAATATGACTGATACGGCTTCGAACCCATATGGCTCCGAAATACAGAAGGCTAATGATAGAAAAGGGCGCCGGACAACAGTTTTTATCCGGCGCAAAAGGGAGTGGCACTAATTTCCTAATAGCAGTAATAAAGTCTGTGTTTGTGCCAGGTGTGCCGCTGCTCACAGTGGGATGCATCCGGGCTATTGGCGCTATTTATCGATCCTTTAACGACGAGGTAATAGGGCGGTTGATGGTGATTCGCTGCCAACAGTTTGGCTTTACCCTGAGAATAGAATTGCCCTGAAAATGGCCGTTCTTTGAGATAGTACAGTGGCGTATTCGCAATCTCTGGTTGTGTCTGCAGTGCAGCCTGCAGCAATGGCTTCTGAGAGTTTGGCGGTATAGCTTCTGTTAACAGCGCGACCGACGCAGCCAGCAGCAAAGCTGGCGTTAGGCAACCTACCAAAAACACTTTGGGAGACCAGCAAAGACGGGACTGGTAATGGACGATCAGCAACGCCATCGCAGGTAGGCCCGGCATGATGTAGCTGTAGAGAATATTGCCCGAAAAGGTAAATAGAATGAGTGGGGCCAACATCCAGCTCCACAAAAATCCCGCATAACCTATTAGGCCTTTTGTTTTGGTTGTCTGGTGACGCTCCCTGACGCGGATTATCTTGGCAAATTGGGTTAGCAGTATTGGTGTCCATGGCAGGGCGGTGATCAGCCAAAGTAACCAGATCATGCCGCGCACTTCTTTATGCGCGGTCCCGTACAAATCTCCTTGCCAGCCACTGACCACAAATCGCTTGAAGTGCTCACCAACCAGGAAGTAGTTAAGAAATCCCGGCGTTGCTTGTTCTGCAATCATATACCAGGGCAGGGTCAATGCCAGCATCAGGACTGGGCCTGTTAGTAGCGGAAGCCTGGCCGTGAAGTGGCGCCAACGCCCTTCGGGCACCAGCCACAAAAACAGCGAGATCCCAACTAATACCAGTGTTAACGGCCCTTTGCTCATCAGGCCAATGGCCAGCCCGACAAAAAACAGGTATCCCCAATGTCTGCCTTGCTGCTGCCAGGCACGCCAGAAGCTGACCATCGCCAAGGTAATGCCCAGCGTGAGGGCGGTATCTGTCATCACAGCGCCACTGATTAAACTGAACGCGGTGGTCGATGCCAGAATGGCTGCGGCCAACCATGCGTCACTGCTATTTTGTCTGGCAAGGCGAGCTGTTTTCCACACTAATAACAGCACGCCAAAGCCAACCAGAAGGTGGGGGAGACGGGCGGCAAACTCGTTGATACCCAGTAAAGAAAAGCCTGCTGCGCTAAGCCAGGTAAACATGGGTGGTTTACCCCAGAATGGGATGCCGTAATCAAACATGGGCGTGACCCAGTTTCCTGTTTCCACCATGATCCGAGCCATTTCGCCGTAACGCGCTTCCGTCGTATCCATCAGCGGATACAGGCCGAGGCTTATCAAACGAACTAGCAAGGTACTAAGGCAGAGGGCACAGGCAAATCGCCCGATGAGTGAGAGTCGTTTAAAAGCAGCCAGCATTAATGTACTTCCTGATTTTCGTTAACGGCAGCGCTGGTGGTCTCTTCCATCACTATGTAAAGCGGTCGCTGCTTGGCTTCGATAAATAGTCGTCCGACATACTCGCCAAGCAATCCAACGGCCAACAGTTGGATCCCGCCGAGAAGCAAGACGATGGTGAGGTTCAGGTGGCCAGATAGGCCACTCAGGCCAGTAGTCGCGCCTTGATATGCAAGAAACAGGGCCGACACCAGTGCCGTGGTCAGTGAAATCAATCCTGCAAAGGTTGCTAGCCGCAGCGGGCGGGTACTGAAGGAGGTGATCCCCTCAATCGCCAGGTCAATCAGTTTGGTGTAATTCCATTTGGTTTCACCAGCCAGGCGAGGGTCCCTGTCGTATTTGAGCGTAGTGCGATTAAACCCAGGCCATGCAAATAGCCCTTTCATATAGCGGGTGCGCTCTGGCAATTGGTTAATCTGATCAACGACACGCCGGTCCAGCAAACGAAAGTCCCCGACATTCTCCGGCACAGGCATCTCTGACAGGCGTCCCATGATTTTGTAAAACGCGGCCGCAGTACTGCGTTTCAGCCAGGTTTCACCGGCACGTTTACGGCGCTGCATCTCCACTACATCTACGCCGGTTTGCCAGGCTTCAACCATCTCAGGGATAAGCTCCGGTGGGTCCTGCAGGTCCGCATCAAGAATGATCACGCCTTTGCCTTTGGTTTGCTTTATCCCGGCAGACATCGCGGCTTCTTTGCCAAAGTTACGACTTAGTTTTAACCGTACAGTCTGGTGTCTTAGGCTGGTGAGTTGCTGTAACAGTGCCCAGCTTGCGTCACTGCTACCGTCGTCGACATAGACGATTTCACAATGCTGCTCCAGTTGGTCGAGCGCACTGCAAACTCGCAGGTGGCAGGTAGCGATACTGGCTTGTTCGTTGAATATCGGAATCACCACTGAAATCAGGGGCGTTTCATCAACCAATGGGCGTGTCTTTTCACGTGGCTCTAACAGCATGGCGACGGATGACATGAGATTCCTCACAGGTTTTTTTAAGTTGGTCGCTAAGCTACAGATGGCAATGTGAAAAAAGGGTCATCAACAACTTTTTCACAAGTAGCTGTGTCATCATGAAGATAGAAACATGCGATCGCTGACGGCGAATTTGGCGAGCAAGGTAGAAGCTACATATGAACATACTATTGGTTGAAGACCATCAGGATATCGCCGGGATCATCTTTGATTATTTCGAGCTGAAGGGATTCACCCTTGATCATGCTGCCAATGGCCAGTTTGGCTTGGCGTTAGCGGCTGAAAACGTTTATGACCTGATCATTCTCGATATTATGCTGCCGAGAATGGACGGCCTGACCGTTTGCCAAAAACTGCGAGAGCAAGGCATAGATACACCCGTGTTGATGCTGACCGCACGTGATACTCGAGAGGACATACTCAAAGGATTTGGACAAGGGGCGGATGACTACTTAGTGAAACCGTTCGATCTTGAGATCCTAGAAGCCAGGGTGATGGCACTGCATCGCCGCCGGCAGGGACTGGCGGCGGCTAAGAAACTCTCCTTTGGAGAGCTAGAACTGGATCTGATGTCCCGAGAGGTCAGTCGACGCAGTTATCGCATGCCGTTGAATCCTACCCTGTTTGCCATCCTTAAATTGCTGATGACCCGCGCGCCAGATGTTGTCTCCAAGTCAGAGATTCTTGAGACAGTTTGGAAAGATGATGAACCCGATTCCGACTCTCTACGCTCACACATCTATCAGTTGCGGAATATTGTCGACAAGCCATTTCCTCACGCCTATATCGAGAATGTGCCAAAAGTTGGGTATCGATTAGTCAGGGAGTCACCCTTATGACGATGACCTCCCGGCGCCTGACCTTTATCTATTTCTCCATTGTTGCCTTTGCGATTATTGGGGCGCACATTGCCATCTTTGATTTGACCCTGGACGACATTGAATCTCTGTATGCCCGTAATCGGCTCAACGCGGCGTATGAAAGCAATAGAATCGAAATTGAACAGTTGGATGCTGGTCGCTTGGTTTTATCGCCATCTATTACCGCCTATGTTGGGCGCGATTCTTTACCTCAATACGTGACTCTTCCCGACGACTTTGAGGCTGGGTCCGTTATTGAGCAGGAACTGATACCGGTTGAATTTCCAGATCTCACGGGTGACCAGCCGGAGTACCAATATTTCTTGCTGTTTCAGTCAGGCCCCAAGCCAGGACAAGAGATATTTTTGCTCAATATGGATATGAGCTATGAGCAGGCTGAAGACGAGGTATTGCTGAATCAGACCAAACAGCTAGCCATGTCGTTAATGCTGTTGGTAGTAAGTTTGATGGTGGTCCTACGTATCTCTACTCACTTAAGTCGTCCGCTCTCCATGTTGGCTGAAAAGCTACGGATTAGAAAGCCAGAAGATTTTTCACCGCTTGAACTGCCCGATGTCGGCACCAATACCACAGAAGTGGAGTTGCTGGTGGGTAGCTTTAATCAGTATCAGCAGCAAATAGAAACATTGCTAGATAGGGAGCGCTCATTTAATCGTTACGCCAGCCATGAGCTTAGGTCACCCTTGATGGTAATAAGAGGTGCCAGCTCATTGCTTAAGCAGTCCGCAGATCCTGCCTTTGTCGATAAGCAGCGCCAACGGATTGAAGTGGCTTGCACTGAAATGAATGACATTGTCACCACCTTATTGTCGCTTACGCGAGATGAGAAGGATGCAGACCAAGCGCTGGCAAGAGAGATCTCAGAGCAGGAAATCATAGATATCTGCATCGATCACGAACACTTGCTGCAAGGGCGAAATGTGAGCTGGCGAGTTCACGTGGCAGCAGGCACACAGCTGGCGATACCAGAAGTCAGTTTTAAAATCCTGTTGGGCAATTTGATAAAAAACGCCTTTGCGTATACCGAACAAGGTAGTGTTGACGTTGAGCTAGACAGTGAAGTCATGCGAGTAAAGGATACCGGCGCAGGCCTATCTGCAGACCCCAGAGGCATTGAGGGATATGGCTTGGGTTTGGTGATCGTGCGAGATATCTGCCGAAAGTACCATTGGGCTTTTAACTTGAAAGATCAGTCTCGGCAGGGGTGTGTTGCCGAAGTGGTGTTTAAGCACGAGCAAACACCCAGCGATCAGCCAGTTGATAGTTGACCAGCATCCCAGCCAACACGCCTGGGATCATCGCCAGACATAACCAAAGGCTTTCGGTGAAGGGGACAAAGTATTCAGGTAGCAAGGAACAGAGCTGACTGGGTTGGGGAAAGGAGAACATCAACAGGCTGATACCCCAGTTGGGTAAAAACGCGACGCAAGAGGAAAGCAGAAACTGCTGATACTGATCTGCTTTGGGCTTGTCTGCGGTGTCATCTTCGCCTGCCGTGTAGCTAAAGGTCCAACGCCTGTTTAACACCCAGTTAGAACTCGCCGCGGACCAGAACGCTAAGGCCCTGGCAACGGGCAAGGGCAGCAGACTATGCAGGCATACCATCACCAGGCTATCGACAAAAAAGCCAAACCCGCCAACCAGCGCAAACTGCCCAACTTTTCTATAAGAGCTTTCCATTTACTGCGAACCACATTCCAACACTTTTCTGAATAAAGCATGAGGCCGTTAGGGTGAAAAAAGTGTCAGTGGGTGGTGCTAGTAAACAGATTAAGTAATCACACCACTAAATTCCTGATTACAGAACTTCAGTCTCAACTCTCTTTCATTCTCAAACAGGCATCCAGCTTGATGCTCGATTAGTTGCGATGGAGAAAGGGTTTGTGGGGCTAAATAGGTAGAAGAAAAAACTTCTATCCCAGCTGGTAGGTTTTCGAAAGGCTCAAACACGTCAATGAATCCCAAGTATTCTTGAGTTACATCCTGGCCATATGGATTAACGAAGGATGTTTCCTTGGCGTATTTTTCAGCCTCCGCTTCACCCCATTTGATTGCGTCATCAAATGAACGCGCTTTTATTGAGACAACTCTCTCTTCAATCAGGACCAGATCGCTTCGATAGTGCTCGTCGATTGCAATTGGGTCACCATTGGCAACTGTTCGATAGAGTGTCTTGGCTGTGTAAACTGTCCACATGGCAGTGTTTCTTCCCAAAGCTTAAAAAACCATCGCATGGTCCACAAGGTAGCGTCCTTCCTTAAAAACCAGCACAATTTCAGCGACAAACTCCCCTTCAGCTTTTGAGCAATACTGTTTCCATATCACAGCCGCAGAATCCGGACGCCTGAATACGGCCACGGGCTCTCGATGCAGCCACTGGCCTTTCTCCCGCTGATAGCGAGTACACACCTTCTGCAGATGTTCTGGCGTCACAATCGCCTTGGCTCGGTCGGTGAAATCACGCACATGTTTGTCGTGATTAATCTCAGTCGAGCCTTGCATCAGGTTATCCATAATGGGATTAGCGATATCCCAGATTTCCTGTTCTGACAGCGATTCGAAGTCCATCTGATTTTCTATTGATGTCATTGGCTTAACGCTCGACAACGTAGTGGGTTTTAACCAGTTGATTTAGCAATACTCCTGAGGACGTTAGCTTTAATCGTACCGATTTTTCGCTATGGCCAAACAAACGAATACCCTCACCCAGGATGACAGGTACGGTGGTGATAATAAGCTCATCGATTAGATCCTCGCGGATAAAGCTTTGAATCAGTGCGCCACCATCAATGTAAAAAGCCGAATGACCTTCGGCTTTGAGCTTTGAGAGCATCTGGTGAGGGCTACCATTAACGATAAAAGCCTTGCCATTCAGTGTCTCGGGTATCTCCGTTAGTTGACTGGAAGCGACATACACAGGTTTATCGTAAGGCCACTGACCAAAGCTCAAAACTTTTTCATAGGTGTTTCGGCCCATAATCAGGGCATCTACCTGAGACATGAACTCGGTAAATCCGAAATCATCATGGGTAGGGTTATCAATTTGCTCCAGCCAGTCCAGCTCGCCATTAGGGCCTGCAATATAACCATCTAGGCTTTGAGCTATGTATACGATATTGGTCATCTTCAATCTCTGAGAGGAATGTGGCGAAGCCGACTCCCGCTAAATTCTCGGATTACTGAGGTATAGGCAAGTCATGGGCGCGCAGAAAGCTTAACTTGTCCCAGTAGCCTCGCTGAAAAACGATTAAACCATCTTTGATTTGAAAGAAACCGCAACCTCGTAAACCAACAGGGTCCTTCCACTCCAGAATGGCCCAATCACCGTCCTGTAAAATCTGCTCAATAATGCAGGTCATCTCTGCATTGGCAAACTCAGCAGTAAACATAGCGTGAATGGCTGTTTTTCCTATGACGGGCTCGTTTGCCACTTGATGGTTGACGGCGTTTGGGGCGTAGAAATCAGCGAGCTTGTCAGCATCCCCCTCATTGAAGGCGAGAACCCACTGTTCGACGATCTGCTTTGGTTGCATTGGATAACACACTGATTAACGTTGTTGACTAGCAGCATATGACCGAATACTTAGTTTTTAAAGCGCCGATTTGGGGCAAAGTGTCGGTGATCTCCTAGAGCGCAAACACGTAGATAAGCGCCGCTAGTTCAGCAATAAAAAACAAAGTGCTGAAAAGCAGGTCAAAGACACTGCCGAAGATTGACATGCGCGCGTATTCCTCGCGAACAACTGTGCGGTATTGTGCAGAGCACAGCCATAGCCAGCCTCGGTAAACCCAATGTACCGAACTAGCCAACTCTCCTATTACGTCAAGCAACGTTTTATCCTTTTAACTATCAATATTTTCAATGCCCTCAATGGTTACATCACTCAACTTTGGAGGGAATTTAGCCCAGATTGGAAGTTGGGTTATCAGTCATCAGACGCCCGGCTGGCAATTTGATAAGGAGTTCGCTTTGAACACTAAAGCTGAAAGCCGAGTTGTACCGTATGTAATTATGATAAATAAATATTGCAACTAACAAACATTTAAATTTGAAAGTAATCAATATTGGATTGATGTAAATCTAAAGCTGAGGTTTTCCATGCCTAAATATAAATTGACTGTGTTTTATGCCCTAAGTGCACTGAAAGCTAATTGGTTTTATCGCAAAGCAATTGATTCATTTGGAATGATTATAGATAAATAAAAAATCTACCCGCCCATCGCTATCCTAAGATCTCTTTGATTTTACTATTAGAGATTGCAACCCATGAATCATCTTTACTTGATTGAAGTAAGAACCCATCTGCATTACCTGAATTTATTATCATTTCAAGTGCTTTTTCCCCTCTCATTCCAGCGACCCTTTTTCCTGCTGCAGCCCCACTCCGACTGGTGTGGAATACAACCATCTTATTTCCATCAATATCGGCTGTTTGTAAAGATATCTTATTGCCAGATTCTTCGACAACGGAGAAAATCTCACTAGTCTTGATTAAAGAATATAGCTCTGGTTTGCTATCATTTGAATTGGATTCGGCCAATGAAGATATTATTTCATCCATTTGTTTCACACTAAGTTCACTCATGAGTTTTATCCAAATTTTTAATAATTGACACCCTCAAATTACTCTAAATTGAAACAGGCTTAATTGGATTTCCCTATAATGATTAATGCAGGGTGAAAATTACACGAATCATGGTAAGGCGAAGGTTTTTAGTTGGGTAATATTGTTCATATATTGACTTGGTAAGGGTTGCCGTTGTAGGGTATAACTCAATCAAATTTATCTTGCCTTCCCCATGCATCCCACAGGGAAAGCAATTGTTTATTTCAGCTCTATATTTTATATAAGTAGATTTTTAATCTTTTGGGTCTTCACAACGCAGCTGAACAATCAGGTGTTAATACTCATAACCAGATTAGTCATCCAATAGCTCTGACACTCTATCAATGAGCTTTTTTACTTTTAATTCTTCAGGGCTGGCGAGTTCTCTAGAAGAAGTAATTCCAAATGTGAATAGCGTTCCTGGTGGTAATTCTTCTTTTGGGTTTAAACCGTTCTTTGACTTTTGCTCTATAAATTCAAGTTGATTTATAATACTAAGAAGAGCCGTGGAATCTGGGTGCTTCACATAAAGAGATTTAACTTTTAGCAAAGCTTTAGTGGTTTGTTCTTTCAATAGCTTAAAGTTCAAATTGAAGACCCATCTATGGTTGTATTTTCAAAGCCTTTTAAAATCTATAATCGCTCAAGACTTTAAACCTATCAAAGAGGTTTTCATTAGGTTAAGTATATCTTCAGAAGTATCAGCAGGTGGCTTGAAGTATATTCTTATTTCATTCCTGTACTTATACCCCCTCTAAAAATTATTTTAAGCTATCATGCCTGTTAATCTTACACGCTAGCTAGATGAACTGTAACCAATAGATTTCATCAGTTCTAAAAGATAATGTTTCTTGTTTATATCACCACTTCTTAGAACTATGTAGTGTTTCTTATATTCTTCATCCCCAAACTCAAAACCCATGATAGACAATACTTTCTGGACACCCTGGATGAAGGTGGTTTTATCACTCTCTTCATTAACCAGAGTTATCAACTGTTCTAGCCAAGTTGACTTGACATCTTTCACTGGAAAATAATTTATGGCTAAATTTCTGGCATCTGTAATTGAGCTTGAAAAGGCTGCAATTAGTCCGGTAACACAAAAATCAAGCTCACCATCCAGCTTGTATTTTTGCATGTGGAATTCAACTTTAGCTTCGTCACTCATTGATTCAAATAGTTTTTTTTCTCCGAGCTTTTTTAAAGCCATAATATCATCAATTAAAAAAAGAAATGAAACAGTCTCTCTACTTATAGAAACAGTTTCTCTACCAATTACAAAGTCAAACACATCAGCTCTATTACTAGAATTTATTTCTGAAATTAAAAATTCTGGCGGCCCATCAAGCCTAGCTCTTCCATATGAACTATAGTAATCGTTTAGTAGGTTTTTTAGTTTTTCATCCATTCTAATTTACCGGAGTGTATTCCATTAAGGTATTTACATAGGTTTGGGGAAGCTCTGCATAAGTTCCATCAGATTTAACAACGTGAATAGATAAGCTATCAACCTCACCCATAAGAATTTTATCTTTAACCAATGCTTTTTCCTTATTATGCCAAATAGTTCCTGGATCCCATAACTTATTATCTGTCTGAATTAAGTTTACTTTTCCGCTTATCCCATCTGCATACTTTTCAGATACTTGACTCCATAGGTCTTTTGACCATGGTGGGGGCCCCTCTCCTTCACTCCATACATGCCCAGTATCCCATTGGTCAATAATCTTCCCACCTAAGGTAGTTTCAAGTGTCACTCCATCTATGTTTTGGGCAAACTCTTTTGCTTTGTCTGGACTACCAGACCAAAATACCGCTCCATCTTTAGGAGAGGTTACATCTAACCTTTCTATGACCTCGTCCCAGGATTGTTCTGGACTTCTCGGCAAGTAAGGGCGGAGAATATCTCGAGCCTCTTCAATTCTCTGTCTAGCTAATACCGCATTTCCAGATTTTTCAGCTAAGGACGCCTCTTTTGATAATCTGGATATTTCAGCTCTGTCCTCTGCAGCTGTCCTAATGAATCTTTTAGTCTGTCCCTCTGCAATATCTGCCCCTTCAGGCTTATCCAGTTTCGCCTCAATCTTGCCGTTGGTTGCTCCACTCTGCTTCTTAAACTTAGCTTTCTTCTTCAGTTGTTTGGCGAGTTGCTGGAACAGTGCGCCGAGCTTTTTAAGTTTGGCTAACTTACTGGCACCCAAGGCAACGGCGGCAGCACCGCCGGTGGCTACGGCGAGCAATGCGGCAAGTACAATTTCGAAAACTGCGCCGCCGCCTATCTCGGTTAGTTCGGTATGGTGTTGCAGGCTGACATAGTCTTTACCGAATTTGACCAGTTGCGCTTGTGTCTCGGCGTCATCATAGACAAAGCTGGCAACTTCATAGGCTTCCGCCATCATCTCTTTGGTGATCTGGCTCGGATCAAAGCCAAGCGCTTTGACCAGTGCCTGGTGCTCTGAATCCTGCCATTTGGATACAAATGTCGTGGACCAATCATCTGATTCTAAGTTGTAGGCCTGCCAGGCTGCACCTACAGCACGTTTGAGTTGCTGCTGAGGGTGAACAAGGTCATAGACGTTGTAAGCAAATTCAGCCGTATCTTTGCCAGCATTCCACAGGCCAGTGAGCAGTGCACCTGTGCTAACCGCGGCTTTCTCCGCTAGGTTGAGCTCATCATAAGTTGCCTTTCTCGCTTCAAATTCCGCTCTTTCATCCACCAAAATACCTGCCAAGGCGGCACTGATTTTTGAGCGCGTGGCAAAAATAGCAGACTCATCTGGTTGTTCACCAAACTCGACATGTGCGGTCGCCGGTTTCAGGTTGTCATGGTGCGCTTTACCATTGCCATCAAGTGTTCCAGACAGCACCTCTCCGGTAGATAGTGTGGCTGTATAGGGAAGTCCAATCGCAGGCTTACCATTGGGTAATACAGCTAGCAGATCCAGCGTTTCGAGTATTGGCGCTGCTTGTTTGCCACCTTGAACGGTAGGCGCGGATGTACCTAACCCAGGGGTGTTTTTTGTTGCTTCTGCTTTTACCGCGGGATCTGGTGTTTCGGAGCGAGATGCCATCGGCACCTGTTTCCATAGGTGTGCAGGGCGATTGGCTTCAATTTGTGTGGGCTCTTTGAATACTAACAATTCGCCAGATGCCATTAGTTTGGCGAGTTCACTCCTGAGTTGATGGTCTGTTTTGCTCTCCATTCCCCAATGGGTGGGTCTCACTTGCTTGTAGAGCTCGCGAATGCAGAACTGTATACCCCAAGAGTCGCAGTGGCTTGTTAATAGTTGCTGACCGTACGCGGGCATTCTGTATAGATGCAATGCCTCGTCGATTGGTTTGTCCAAGTTATTCGTCGGGCAGCGAAACACAAATGCGTTTGCAACAGCATCAACGAGCAGTGTTCTGGAAAGGCGAGCTTCCCTACCTTGCGGTGTTTGACAGAACCAGTCACTTTCAGTCGTCATAAGCGCCTCATCCTGAGCGGACTTATGAGTTGGCGGTACATTATCACTGTCCTTGTGAAATTGTGTTCAGCTAATCCTAGCTGGAATTTGATGATCAGAGCGTGACAATAACACCATATGAATTCAGAGGAAATATGCGCCAAAAAGGTTAGGTGGTGCTAATTAAGTTACACTTTTAATAGCTTTTTCAAAGCTGAGTTCTGGGTGTTAAAACCAATATGTTCAGTCACTGCTTCATCCACTAGTGTATGAGGGCGATTTGCCGGACGAACGTCCACTATTAGTCTGAAAGTGTTAGGCTGACGAGGTAGCCCTGAACGTCAAGTCTCGCTAAAAAGCTCCGGCTGGATGCACTAACCCTTCGGATACTCAATTGAGTTAATAAACCAGGTTTTCTCCCCTTCAGGGGTTCTGACGATGGCTTCGTCGTCCACCTCTTTTTTCAGCAGGGCACGCGCCATGGGGGAGTCGATGGAGATATAGTCATTCCGACCAAAGATCTCATCGTAACCCACGATTCGGAACTTGAGTTCTTCACCGGTTTCACTTTCTACTTCAACCCAGGCACCAAAGAATACCTTGCCCTCCTGCTCTGGGGCGTAATCCACGATTTTGAGTCGCTCCAACGCTTTGCGGATATAGCGGACGCGGCGGTCTATTTCGCGCAGGCGTTTTTTGTTGTACTGGTAGTCAGCGTTTTCGCTGCGATCACCCAGGCTGGCTGCCCACGTCACTTTCTTGGTGGTTTCCGGACGCTCGGTACGCCAGAGGTGTTCCAACTCCTGTTTCAGTTGGTTGTAACCTTCGCGGGTGATTAACGGTGTTCTCATCGGTTCAATTTGGTTTTTTACTTGCTGCTCAGCGGATTATGCCACTAATCTGACCTAGTTTCTGCCGGTGCGGCCACCTTGTGAACCCCCCTGATTTCTCAGCCCCACCAACCAGCGTTTCAGTGGATTCCAGAATGCCAGGTGCACGCTGTTGCCGTTCTTGGTGTGCATATCGCGGGAGAGTGGGATAAAGGTCTGGCTATTGGTACCTCCGAAGTCCAGCGGCAGCATATGGTGGATCTCGGTTTGTTCACCGATACGGGTATCCCATTGCTGATAGAAGTGGTCTACGCGATATTGGCTGGGGTGGTTATCAAATGCATTCAGCATGTTTTGTTTACGTTTTGGTTGGCTGCCATAGGCTCGTCGCTCAGCGGCATTAAACAGGCTGTGGATATAGGTCCACTTGCGAGTGCCCGCTTGCAAGCCGCGTTTGTTGCCTGTCATCAGCCAGCCTCGGGTGATCAGGCGCTGCACGCTTTCACTGCCACTATCGACACCGCGCCACCAACGCCGCTTAAAACGATCAAAGGCGTGGCGATGACCGTTGTAGGTGGAGGCTTCTTCCGGGTTGCTGCTATCGACAATGCCTGCAATACGGGCCGGTGGTGCATAGTCGCCATTAGCGGCAGCAATGGTGTACTGAATACGCTGACCACTGCCCAGACTTTGGGTTTGCTGACGACCGCCCTGGGTAAAGCGTGCCTGATTCAGGGTAATGGCAGCGCCGCTGAATATTGAGCGGGGCAGGGCACCTGCACGGCGACTGCGAGAGTAACCCTGGATCTGAACTGTGCCACCACTGTCTAGAATATCTATTTGGTCCGGCAGTGCGGCGGCTACCTCGCTGGCATTGTCTCGATTGGCTTCGACACCACTATCTATCCCCGTACCCGGATTGATTCGGCCAAATACCCACCAACGGTTGTTCTGAATTCTTGGCTCAAGAGTGCGGAAACCATAACGGGTTTTAATGACGGCAAGCGCACGTCGGATAATGGCGGCCCCCAAATTATTGCGAGGCATTCGGCGAACCACCTGTTTGGCCGCATTTAGGCCGCGGCGCAGGCGTTCTCGGGGATCTCTGGGAACACCTGTTCGTGCTAAGCGGCGCAGGAATCGTCTACCTTGCCTCACTATCCAACGGATCGCGCGGTCCAGAGCTCGGTCTATCGGGCGGCGGATACGGTTGATAATGCGCTGAATCGCACGGGAGATCCCTCCCAGCCCCAGTAGCCTGGCAAGGAAGCTGATCACCAGCGTCAGGCCGCCGACCATGGCGCGTTCAACCCTTGCCGCTGCAGGCCTGATTCGGCCAGCGGCGATGGCAACAATGGAATTAATCACCGAGCGGGCGACCTGCATAATGGTGCGCAGGCGTTCAACAAAGAACATGATGGTGTTGTAGATCGCCAGAATCGCCTGAACAAATGCGCCAGCGGGGTTAAGCATGGACACCAGACGGATCACGGCGGCCTGGACAATGCGTACGGCGACAAAATTCATGATCTGCTGGATCACCATCTGTCGCAAATTGGTAATGCCCTGACGTATCTGTTGCCAGAGGGCGGCTGGGCCTTCGGTGATCAGGGTACGCACCAGTGCGAAGCCTCGCTCCATGGCGGCTACCGGACGCTCGCCGATCACCCGAACCAGCTTGCGCCGCACGTTTTGCCAGGTCAGTCCCAGCACACTGAGGACAAACTTGATCAGTTCACGCAAGTTAAACGCTTGTGGGATATAAACACCGGTACCTTCCAATGTGCCGGTCAGCCAGTTGATGAGTGCAGTGCGCAGATGGGTGAGGAAGTTCCGGGAGAACTGACGGAAGCCAAGAATACCGGCGCGTACCAGGTTGCGGATAAAACCCACCGGATTACGAATAATACGACCAAAGGCACTGCGTACCCGGCGCAGATAAGGCATCAGGCCGGGCGCCACAACCTGAAAGATAATCTCCAACAGTTTCATTACCTGACGGCCTGCCCAGCGAATAAAACGCAGGGCAAATCCGGCAAAGGTACGGGCAATATGGCCAAAGATCCCCAGCACATTCACCAGTTGGGCGATACGCAGGGCGTTCAGTGCATTCATCACCAAACGGGGGATGGCCCTGACAAATCCCATCAGCCCAGCAAGCGCACCCTGGAACCAGGCCCAGGCGCGGGGGATGGCGTTGGCACGCTGAATGTTTTGCCACACCTCTTCCTGGCCTATCAACCGCATAAAGCCACCGATCAGGTTTTCGGCATTGCGCTCGACTGCTTCGCCAGTAATCGGGTTACGTCCCAGTACGGCACACAGCAGGTTCCAGCCGCGGGTTTGTGCTGCCATTCGTGCCAGCGGCATTAACACCGCTTCTTTGATAAAGCGGAGAATACCGCTCATCAAACTTCTGGCGAAGTTGATGATGCGGGTGATGGGCTCGGTAAAAATACGCCGCGCCCGCTGCCAGACGCCACTGAGGTCAAAGATGTCTCGCCAGCTCAGGGAGTCGAGGAAACGATTGATGGCATTGCGAATAGCCGTACCGGTAATGGAGAGAGAGTTCAGCTGTTGGCTGATCCAGTTACCGACCCGTTCAAACACGCCATGATTGTCCAGCGCCTGGGTGATCAATCCACCGCCTGGAAGAAACTCAACAATGGCCCTGAGGATATTGGCGGGACTGCGCACCACTCGGCTCATATTGATTGGGTTAATGCCCAACAAAATGGTGAACATACGGAAGCCGGGAATGTGATGGGCACGATCGGCAAAGTAATCGAGTGCATCGCTGATCCCTAGTCGTTGCACCTGATCGCCCGTGCGATGGCTGACTTTGACGGCGCGTTGCACATTGGCTGTATCACCCGATGTCGACATTGGCGCTGGCGCTGCTGTTAGCGTAGAAACGGGGCTAGCGGCTGTTGTTGGCGAGGCGGCAGCTTCTGTTGTTGAAGGTGCTTCCTGAGTTGATTGAACGGGCGCAGAAGCAGCGGAACTGCCCGTTGAAGATGTCTCTGAGCTGGGCGATTCGGCGCTATTTTGATTAGAACCGCTTTGCTGAGAACGGTTGTTCTGGGTTGCTGCACCCTGCTGAATGGTATGAGTCAGCTCATGGGCTATCAGGCGTTTGCCATCATCAGAGTCAGGCTGGTACTGGTTATCACCAAAAAACAGATGATTGCGATAGGCGAAGGCGCGGGCGCTGACACGACGGTTTAATCGTGATGACTGGTTGTCAGTATGAATGCGGATATTACTAAAGTCGGCGTTAAATCTGGGCTCCATAAATTGGCGAACCGAGAGAGGCAGTGGGCGTCCGGCGCTTGTTGCTGCGCGGATTTCTGCCTGAATATTGCCTGCCATATTGGGGCGGCCTTCAGCCTTAGCTGCAATCTTTTCCGGCTCCTCTTTTTCACTATCCTCAGAAGAATCAGGCGCCGCTTTTGTCTGTACCGGCTCCTCCTCTTCGTCGCTCGATTTTTCTTTGGCAGTAGCATTTTCTTGTGGAGACGTTTTGCGCTGCAGTGACTCGCCGTCAGTTTGTTTCTCTGCCTGCTCTTTTTCCTGTGTTGAATCGTCCTCAGTTGCCGCCCGATACAGGAAACGATAGAGCTGGCTGCTGCCCTGTTTGACTTCGGTGATCTGATTGGCAGGCATCCGCATCACTTTGTCGGCGGTGTTGTCAGCCTCTTTCTCTTCTGGATCGTCGGGGGAGGATACCCGCGTTGATTTCAGTGCGGCGCGCACCAAGCCCGGCTGTGCCTGATCCTTGTCTTGTTCTTTGCTTGCAGCGGCCCGCAGCACGGCTTTTGGCTGAGTCGTCTGAACCTTATTGGCCGAGGTCTTATTTACCGAGGTCCTGGTTGCTGAACGTGACAGTTTGGCCGCTTGCATCAGATCCGCCTTCCCTCTTTGGCGAACTCCCGCTTAAGCCCCTGTACGATATCAGCCTGACTGATCAGATTGCTGTGTTGGCTGATGGCGTTGAGGCTGCAGTAACGCACGACATTCATGATGGTGCCACCGGAAACATCGTACTTTTCAGCAATGGCCGGCAGATCGACACAATCGGCAAATTTCACCTTGTCGGAAAAGGCCTGCTGCCAAATCCGTAGACGTTCAGGGGCGGCGGGCATCGGGAATTGAATGATGCTCTGAAAGCGGCGCATAAACGCTTCATCGATATTGGTTTTCAGGTTGGAAGCCAATATCACCACTCCGTTGAACTCCTCTATGCGCTGCAAAAGGTAACTTACTTCCTGGTTGGCGTAGCGGTCGCGGGCGTCATCCACCTGAGTACGTTTGCCAAACAGGGCATCAGCTTCATCAAAGAACAGGATCCACTCTTTGTGCTCCGCTGCGTCGAAGATACGGGACAGATTCTTTTCAGTTTCACCGATGTATTTTGAAACGATCAGGCTGAGATCGATTTTGTACACCTCACGCTGGCAAAACTGCCCCAACAGGCAGGCCGATAAGGTTTTCCCTGTGCCTGGGGGGCCGTAAAACAGCGCCGTGTATCCGGGACTCAGCCGGTCCTCCATCTGCCAGTCGCTCATCAATACGGCACTGTATTTAACCCAGTTTGCTATCTCCTGTAGTTGGGTGTGCAGTGATTGTGGCAACACCAGTTGGTCCCAACTACGTTTGGTATTGATCCGGCGGGCAGGAAAGTCGGCGCTGAACGCGGGCTTGAACGGGTTGCCTGTGGTGAGGTGATCCTGCACATCTTTTGGCATGGTCAGTGCGGCACTGGTCCACGGCTCCAGAGGCCCCAATGACCGAGCTTGAACAAAACCAAGGGCAAACAGCGTGGAGCCGGGCTCTAAATATTGGTTGACCTCAAAACGTTCATCTAACACATCACCTGCCAACAAAAACAGGGCGGTTTCTATGGTGGGTAGAAAGCCCCCGTGTCCTTGGGCCTGAAGACCACCAAATTCGGTGTGGCCGCGCTCGGTAAACTTGTTGCGCGCAAACAGCACATCCAGCATCTGCGGCCGGATATAGGGGGTAAGCACCAAAGCCAGGATTAGACGTTGGGCCGGCGTCAGTGAATGGGATTCAACCAGTCGAGTAAGGTTGGCGCCCTTGGGCAATTGCGGTGGTGGCAGCTTGTCGAAGCGAAAATGCATCGGTTCGCCGTCGGTATAAAAGTACGCTTCCAGCCGCGCTTCCAGCACCTGGGCCAACCAGTGCAGCTCTAACTCCAGTGCATCAGCATTCAGTGTGCGCTGACTTACCAGCTTACCTGTATCGGGTGCTGCATCCATGGAAGTTTCACCGTAGTTATAGAAAACGGAAGTTGGTCGAGCAACAGATCGATGCCTTGTCGCTCCAGGGTCAGTTGCCAGTAACAGGCATCAGGTTGACCATGTTCTGAATTGAAGCAGATAAGCCCTTCACGGCTGAGGAAGCTTTGGCGCAACCCTTCCACTGAACTGCTTTTCAGCGCTGTCCAATGAGCTAGCAGACTGCGAAGTAAGGTGTCGAGCTCGACTATGACCTCGGTTGGCAGTGGCGCGTCATCTAACAGCAGTAATGCGTCGGGTTTTAATCCGAGCAAAACCTTAAACCAGCCAAGTTGATGCTCTGGGAGCGCTTGTTCACCTTGTTCGCGTTGAACACTTTGTTCACTTGAGTAGCAACCGGCCGCCAAATAGGCGAGCGCTTTGGCCGCCTTGCTAAGCGCCGTGCTTCTAAGTGCGCTTTCATCATCGAGCCAATTTAATTGGCGAAATAGCCGGGGTAGATAGGGATGCAAAAGTATGAGCCCTGCGCCATATACCCTTAGTGTATCGGGTGAAATCTCTGCCTGTAATGACTGTTCGGCTCCAGGTCTGTTCGCGGATGCTGTGGTTTGCGAAGGCTTAAGGCTGCCACTCCTGTCATGCGTAGCCTTGTCGCGCGTTGTCTTGTCCTGCGCTAGCTCGTCGCCTAACAGGCCATAGCTTTGCAGTCGGTCTGAAAGCCACTGTTGCTGTGCGGGTGACCAACCCAGTTGTTGTTCTATTTGGCTTAGCTGTGCTGATGACAATGGCAGATGGTAGTGACCTATCGCTTGCATCTGCTGTTGAGCACTGGCTGCCGCCAGCAAGGCGATACCTTGTTCGTGAGAGAGCAACTCTCGCTTTTGGACCAGTTGCAGTAAGTCGTTAAGTTGTTCTGGCTGCGCCGTGCCCGTTTCTACGTTAGAACCTGCGTTTGAAACCGCTTTTGAGCCCATGTTTGAACTTAAGGAGGTTACCGCCTCTATCCACAGATCGCCTGATTGATGCGTCAGGGCGAGATCCAGCAGTCGTTGCAGGGCGTCAAAATGGGTTACCTGCTCCATAAGTCTGAGCAGGTTTGAGCTTTCGGTGAGCTGTGTTTGCCACTCTGATCTCAACTCGCTCATTCCGGTGGCATACCAGGGCAAACTACCATGATTAAGGTAATGCCACAGCGAGTCTTTGGTTATTTCTGCTGGCGTTAGTTGGCGCGCACCTGCTATCTGCTCTGGACTGTTTTCTGGCCCTCTCTCAGAACTGGAGCCCTGCCCGCTAAGTGCGTTTTCCTGCCGAGTAGGAGAGGACGATGAGACGATGCTGTTTTCCCAATCGTCAGTGGAGAGTTCGATATCGGACAGCTGCGAAGCGAGTGCAGGATGCTCTGTCAGCGCTGAGAAAACATCGCTCAGCTGGTTTTGAATCGCCTGAATCAGGGCAGACTTATCCACTAGCTGGTCGGGTGGCAGAGTAATGTTCAAATGTAGCTTTGGCAGGTGGATCCAGGTCTGCTTCGGGTAAGAGATCTGAGCGGCGTTAGTTAAGCTGTCTGAAAGGACTTCATCCACAACATCATGCATCGCAGGCAGGCTATGGTGCAGCATGGTTCGGAGCGCCAAGCCTGTCTGTTGGTCAGGCGCCTGTGTATGAATCGTCAGGCGCCTGATGCGATGGGGATGGTTAGAATCCACCGAAGCGGCCTCCCAGCCTGCTGGCTAAGTCGGTCCTTACTGCTGAATCACCCATGTTATTAATGCCCAGTTTTAAGCTGTCGATCGCCTTTTGGTTGCCTTTGATGGCGTCACTGTGCATGACGATGGTCTCGACGGCCTTGGTACCACCTTCGCCACGCATGGTGGTGTCATTGGCGGCATATTCCGCCAGCAAGACGATGCTTTCGGCCATCTTCTCCTGGGCTTGCGAGCGTTTTTCTTCAAGTATCTTTCTTTCGTCGACGTTATCCGTTTCCCGGATCTTCCTGTTGTAACTGTCGACCAGTTTCTCTCGAGCCAGCAGATCTTCAGCCATGGCATCGGCCAGGGGATCGCCCAATAGACTGTCGATATCAAGATCCCGTCCTTTGACATTGGCATCTTCGATATAAAGGTCTCGAACAATGCCCAGAGAGTCTTTAAACACATCACCGTAAACAGACTGGAACTGGATCTTCTCGTCGATCTGCAGATTCAGGTTGGCGCCAAAATCAGTGAACTTGTGTTCAAACTCGAATTCCAGTGATGGCAATACCTTGATGCCGGGGATCGGGATCGCCTTAAACGGCGGTTCAAACTTGGGCAACTCTGGACGTACTGTTTCCTGTTGAACAGGCTCGATATAGTGGGACAGCATGGCACTGCCAACAATGATGCCACTGCTGTTATACAACAGTACAAAGGAGCCGCCTCTGGGTACGCCATTCATCACTTCCATGCCGGGGTGGGCATTAACGAAGTTGGGCAGCAGATGTTTTTCGGTGTCTTTTTTATCCTGCTCTTTGTCGATGCGGTCGATCCAGTCCACCCATATCGGGGTGCGATTGACGATCAGTTGATCGAATGAGGTGGGGAAGTGGGTATTCGATACTTTGGCAACATCGTTCTTAAACAGGCCACTATTTTTCATCAGCAAGCTAATGTCGGCGTTAAAGGTTAGTTGCTCTTCTTGGGTCAATTTGGGTTTGCTGAGCAGACCCAATGACTTTTTCGCGACACGGTTTATTTCGGCATCGCGGGTACGGGCCTGTGTTTTAACATCAGCGACATCGCCATCACGGATTTTGCCTGCATCGGCTTCTTTGATCACCGCATCCCGGAACTGGCCGCTGAACTCGGTCACCTCCTGGAGTTGATGAGTGAGGTCCTGTTTCAACAAATACTGGAAATCTTTCAGCCCCCAGCGCGGCTTAAAAATCGGGCCGAGTACCTTATCAAACGAACCTTCGACCAAGGTGCCAGTGACACTGAATGGCAGGTGATGCTGCCGGATCAATTTGCGCAATGTGGATTCGGTACTGGCGTAGTTTTTACCTATCACGCCTTCAATGCGGAAGAAGTCGAAGCCAGACTGGCGTCTCAGCAGTGGGTTTTCTGCGCCGCCGCGCGGATTGTTTTTATCGGCGTGATAACCCAGCAGATAGCGATTTTTTCCCTGACGGCTGGCCTCGTAAGACCAATGTTCAAATGCGCCTGTTTGATAGTACCCAGGGACGCTGGGGTGGGTATGGCTGGAGGGGGTCACTTTGAGTGCGCTGATGTTGGTCCAGCCAAATTGATTGAGCAGACTGGTGATTTTTGCAAGCTGAAAACGTACCTGTTCCAGACTGTTATCGCTGTGGGCGGGTGAGGGATAAAATCCGGTGCGTTCGCCTCGGCCGCCGCGGCCATCAAGGCCACCAAGCAGCAGATGTTTGTCACCGCCGCCTGGCGGGATCAAATACCCGAGTTCGAGATCCGCCAGGGCATCAATCAGTGCATTCCAACTGTCACAAAGATCGCCTAGAAATTCGTAGTAGTACTGCAGACGAGTGGTTTCTGTGGCGGCTTTGCTATGAATGGCTGTCAGCCTTGTGACCCAACCGTTACTGGGGTTACCTTCAAACTGTGTTTGCAGGTAGGGCTGCAGTAGCTTCCAGAAGTTGGTCAGGTTTGGCTGTAACTGTTTGAAGGTGCTGGTGCATGCTTCTCTTATCGCGCCAAACCATTCGTTTTGGGTATTGATGGAGGGTTTGAACGCGATGGCGGGCAGATAAGCGCGTGGCAACAGATCCAGCGGCAGGGTTGTGTCTGGAAAGGGTTGAAGCAGCAGTTCGACAAACTTGGCCGGTGTCGCCAGCAGGCGTGTGGTATTAGTGTAGAGATGACCGTTGTTGTCGCAGTCGGTGTCTGTGCAGATATCTTTGGTTTGCACATAGGTCTCTGCCAACAGGAGAAAGACCATCTCTGAGAACTGATCTTCGAGTGCGCCAAGGGGCTGGGCATCCTCGTCGCTTTGTCCTTTTTCCACCAGCTGATAGAGAGGAATACGCTCGTCATCGATCATAAACGGCGCATAGATGGGGGCTTTCTCCGGGTAGTTTTTGTAACGGTCAAACCGTTGTGGCTGATGGTTCACCATCAGATCGCCATCTGTGGTGATGCCTAATCCTCGCGACAGCGACAGCTCTTTGCCCTGCTCTTTAACGACCAGCCCTTCAATAATGCCGATGCCAGTGAGTGCGGTGCGGGTAAGCCGGCCTTCGTCATCAAGATAGGCCGACAGGGTATTGAGCTGCTGTGCGGTCAGCACCTGGTCTTTAACAAACACCGTGTACTGCCGTGATATCTCCGCAAGGCTGTTGTGTAAGCTGGTCATAATGACTCCTTGAAGGTACCCAGAGCGGTTCTACCTAAAACGAAACCTGTCTGTTCCGATTCGCAGTCGTGGAGTTGTTCCACCGGGTAAACGTTATTGAGTTGGCCGAGTACATCGATAAAGCGTTGTTTCTTCTGTTCCGGATTACTCCGACTGGCGCCGTGTAAAACGCCGAGCCAGTCCTTGTAGGCTTTTTCCAGCATCGCCATCTGATCTTTGTCTATCCAGCACACCCGCGGCATGATGTGGGCGGGCACCTCACTGCGGATCACCGACTCGCAGTAGCGCCGAAAATCCATACTGGCGAAGCGGGCGCCATAGGCGGGCAGGACCACGTGCAGTTGGTAGCTATAGGGATCGATGCAGTCGTCACAGCCATCATCCAGACAGATAGGCATATGCGGTTCGTCATCGGTTGCTGGCAGCAGCAGGCTATGTTCGATCAGGTACATGCCTTCATCGCTGTAATTGATACTGAGGTAAGTGACCACCTCATCAATGGCTTCTAGTGCTGCGGCTTCGCTGTCGAAGTATTCGATGCGACGGGCAATGATCTCTTCGCTGTCGTCGACCAAGTTGAAGTAGTGGCGACCATCCCGTGATTGGGCGAGTCGATAATGGCTCGGCATCATGCCCATCAGGATCGCCTGGCGCATCTCCCTCTTCGCTGCACGCTTGGTTTCGTATCGGGTGCTGCTGCTGAGCAGAATGGTGTCGTTATCGCGGTTACGAATACGGAAGCGGAATTCATCATCGGGTGTTTCATCTATCTCGGCGTAGATATCAAACGCCACGTCACCCAGGTTGCGGCGCTGGTGATTGGTGATGCCGAGCAGACGGCATAAACGCTGCTCTAAACCGGACACGTTTTCTGTATTCCAATAGGCATTCTTCAGGCTGACATCATGCCCGAGGCCGCGGTTGCGACTGACGTTCGGTACTGCTTGATGAAACTCGCTTTTGTAACGCAGGGTGGCGACGGGGGAGTGACCAAACGCATTGAGCATAACGTCGGTCAGCCCTGTCAGATCTTCCCCAAACCGGGCGGCTAAAAAGTCGAGGAAACGGTTACGGCGGTCCAGATCGCTATCGCTGTTGTTGAGCAGGCTTTGCAGCATTGGCGCCGCAGTGGCCTTGTCGCCATACAGTTTCTGCCAGTCCCGTATTGTTTCCGGTAGTTGACCGAAGTAGCTGGTCTGTTGCTGGTCATCCAGTGAAAGCAGGTCGCGCAGGTGACTGGTTTGTGCCAGGTAGTTGGCGGCAAGCTGGTCGAAGAAAGCGAGATAGCCGCGAAGCTGCAGTACCTGTGCTTTTCTTTGCTCGGAGGCATCGCCGGGCAGGCCTGCTTCACTAAGCCCATAGACGGCTGGCATATCAGTTTGAATGGTTTGGTATGCGCTGATTTGCCGGTTTTGGCCGGGTGTTGCCTGCAACTGGTAGCTGACCGCCTGCTCCTGTTGCGCCTGACTCTGTTTCAGTTGGGCTTTTAACAAGGCGATGGCCTGTGCTTTGTCGTAAAACGCAGGCATCTGATGTTTGAAGAATGCCAGATGGCCAGACTGAGGTTTTAGTACTGCCTTGCGACCCGGCATCACGGGCACAACCCAGACATTTTTTAACGGTTGTGTCTGACCGTCAGGGTTGATAATCAACTCGCGTACGGCAACGACATCATCGATATCCATGATCAGATTGATCAGGTCAGACAGGCGGATCTCCTTTTTCAGCTCCGCCTGACCAATCGCCTGATCCGAGATGTAGCCATGGTCAAGCAGGGGGCCATTAAACAGGGCATCTGCCCAATCGACACTGTTTAGACTGAGTTCGGGTGGTTGACTGGTGATCGGCGCCTGCAGGTGTTGATGAACTGCCTGCATCACATCGGCAAACACCTGTTTGGCATCCGCTTTTGGTGCTATCTCTATTTCGCCACAAAGAATAAAGGCCTGTTTGCTGATCAGTCTGGGTTTGGTGAACCACTCACAGAGATTTCGTTGCTGGTGCAGCAGTGTTTCGGCGGCGGCGACGGTTTCCGCTTTAGCTTGCGCGTTGAGTCCGTCGGCCAGTTCCAGACTGACCTGATAACCGCCAGCGACAGATAATTTCTTAATGTTTTTTCCGTTTCGCGCCTTACGGGTTACTTCGCCGGTTTTGCAATCCAGGTAGAGCTGAACGGGTAGGGGGGCGAGCCAGGCGTTTTGTATATTGGGTAGGTCGACCAGCAGTTTGCGATAGTCCCTTTCTGTCAGTGCCGCGGCGGGCAGCACTTCATCCGCGGGTGGGAAGTGCGCAGCCATCAGGCTCTCACGGCTGGCGCTATCACTGTCTGCAATGCCATCGACCAGAATATCCTGCACTGGCCAATCCAATCGGTAACTCAGCTCTGTCAACAGATAGCTGAGCACCTCCAGCATGGTGATACCCGGATCATGACGGTTGTAGTCGCTCCACAACTCGCTACTGAGCGAAATGATCTGGCTGATCCCCTGATTGTAGAGATAGATGGGATCCTGGCTGCCATTCAGGTCTGCCTTGGGGATTATTGCGTTGAAAGCGCCGAGTGCCGAGGTGTCAGTCATTGGCGACCCCCTTGATGATATGGGCACTGTCCGAGGTAAGGATCTGCATCGGTGAGGTCGGCGTTACCCGGTGGGCATCGGCTGAGTATGTTTCGCCATCGGTGGTGGTCTGCAAAGCCACTTGGGTAATGAAATCGACGTAGGGCAACTCTTCGATGAAATCCATCAATATCGACTTGTAGATCACGCCGCCAAACTCAGGCCCCGGGCTGCCTTCATCGAGCCACGGAGATAGGTAGGTTTGCAGTGCCGACTGCAACTGTTGCTGGTAATAACTGAACTCGTAGCCGGTTTTAAACTGCACCTCAAAGCTAAGACGCACCGCGAGATATTGTGGGTTACGGACGTGAATTTTCGCCTGCATCGCCTTGCGTGCGTCCAGGTAACTGCTGACCAGGTCCAGGGTTTGGCTATCGGCCTGAGGTTTTAGTGGGTCCACCGCGTTATGGCTATTGACGTAGGGCAGCAGCAAAAACAGGGTATGGCCGGGGGCTTTCCAGTTTGCTCCCGTCTCTGTGGCCCTGGCGTGGGGTATCGCTTTAACCCGGTACAGCTGCGGAAACGCCTGCAAAACCAGGGTTTCATAATCGTGAATGCTCAGCGCACGGTCTTTGTGGCGCAATCGCTCTGACACCCGCGCTGCCAGTGCTGATGCGGATTCCATGGCGCTACCACCAAAGCCATCGAAGGGTTGGGCAACGGTTTTAATCTCCGTCATTGCCGATTTGAACTTGCTGATCCCCCCGGCGGGAAGCGGATCATATGTGGTATTCTCGCTGCCGTCGGAGACATTGGCGACATTGGGGAATGCGACCACCTCGATAGCGTTGCTAAGCACAGTGCGTAGTTGGCAGACCGAAGTGACATTTTCGGCGATCGCCAGTTTTAGCCATAACAGCCCGGTGGGCATTAACGAATGCTCGGTGGTGGCCTGTTTGGGGATCACCAGTTTGACTATGCCGCTGGTCAGCAGACCATTGCTGTTATCGTAAATAAGCTCCTGGTCTGACAGTGCTTTCCAGTAGTTATCACATAACACCGACCACGCGATATCCGCCGGCTTTAATCTGGGATCGGCGCTGCCGTCGACCACTTGAAACAGCAGTTGGCAGCTTTCACCGCCAGTTAGTCCACTCAGACCTAACAGCAGCGCTCCCTCTTCTGTGTGTTCTGGCAGCAGGCTGACCTGTTTATCGACAACAAAATCCAGCTGCTGGCGTTGGTAAGCGTGTTCCCGTCGCTGGCCAAAACAGTCCAAATGGAACAAACGAATATCGTCATTGGCAAACGCCTGTGCAGAGGCGGTGCCGAACTGCACTGTGTTTGTGTAGGCTTCGTAGTCTAAGGTCAGCTCGCTAAGCTCAGGGGTATAGGGCTCGCTGATCATTGGTAGGGTTTCAGTCGCGTTCACCGCCAACACGTTTTTAACGTAGGCGTTGCGATACTCCTGATGGAAGAAGTCCCGGTTCAGCGATAGCTGCAGTTGGTTTTTGCCCGGACTCGAGGTTGGCAGGGAAATCTTCCTTCGTTGCCTGATTGTCGCGCCATTGAGGCCATCCCGCATCGGTCTGAATACGGGGTTTATCTGGCTGAATTTGTCGAACCTCTGTTTGGCCCAGCCGCTTTGGTATTGGCTGAGAGTGCGAGCGTAGCCCTTTTCCTCCGCAGCGGGCTCTGCCGCTGCCGTTTCAGATACCGACACTGACTGAAGCAGGGTGGCATTGCTGCTGTGAAATAGTGGCTGCTCGTTTTCACTGAAGGTTCTGGCAAGGCCGTCAGAGACACTGGCATCAACGGTGAAGTGGCTGTTGCTGACACTGGCAGGCACGCTGCTGTCGTAGGTCGACCAATGATTGTAGCGTGTTGAAAAGCGGCTTGGAGGGCTCTTCCAGCGCAAATGGGCTGTGACTTTTTTGAGTTGCTTGCTGAATGCCTCGTTACTGCCTATCACCAGCGTTGACCCCACTTTCGGTTGTGGTCCAAATGGCATGAAATCGCTTGAGGGATCAACGGGGCCAATGTCGGATTTAACGCTAAGCTGCCGCATGCCTGTGACGACAACTGAGAGCTTGGCGGAAGCCAGCTTGGCTTTGGTGAGCTTGGTGATGAGAGGATGTTGGCGCTCAATATTTACCAGCAATTGGAGCACAGGTGTTTGAGCGTCAAGCTGATAACCGTGAAGACCCGCCTGATAATCAATAATGGCTGGGCTATCACTGTCCAACGTGATACTAAGCGAGACTTGTTTTCCGGCAAAAGTCGCGTCGACCAGTTGCTGTTCTGTCCAGCCCTCTTGGGTGCTGAGATGCGCTTTGAACAGGTCAGAGACCTGGGTTTCACCGCTGATGATATCGGTTGTCAGAGTCAGGGTTACATCAATACGCCGAGTGCCTTCACTGAGCCGCAGTAGCTGAGAAGAAAGCGCTAGGCCGATTTCGCCGCTGGGCAACGCCTCATGACCAAAACCAAACCACTTCTGATCCTCTTCCGGTAGAGCCTCACCTAAACCGTCAAGAGAATCGGCGACGGTGGCGATCTTTAGTGCGCCGGGGCTGGTCTGGGAGCGAAAAACCGAACGCTTTTCAACGATCAGGCTTTGATTCACCAGCGCATCTGTTTGTGGCTGCACCAGTATCTCTGATTTGTCTTCACGTTTGCCCGCTGATAGCTGATGTTGCGGTGTAATCAGTAAAGACGAGACCTGTTTTTTCAGTGTCAGAACAAGGTGGGCATGCGCTTGTTTGGCTGGCAAGGGTTGGAATTTGAGAACCTGTTGGTAGTAGAAATCCAAATAGCGCTGTTTGACTTGGTTTAGGGCGGCCTGTGGCCCTTGCTGGTAAGCGTCTATAAATACCTTGATGAGCGCCAGGTGAGGTGGCACCTGTCCGCTGTTTTCAGTCAGCCAGGCTTGTGCCTGACCTTCATCAAAGGGGAAAAAGTTGCGCCAGTTGCCATCGGCGATTTCATCGTTCTGGCTGTAAAAACTGAGCTGGTTTGCGAGTGATTGCAGAAAAGTGAACAGGGCTTCCTGGGCACGCTCATCGACGTTGACGTATTCATCGGCAAGGGGGTTGGGCAGACGCTGATCCTGACTCCGTCCCTGCACTGGCAGGGTGAGTTGAACTATCTGTTTGTCGGCATTCGCGTCGGGCATTGGCTCTATCCGTCAATCTGTTCTAGTTAAACGGTTGGAGAAACTTCAGAACCATCGTGCAGGTAATAGGGATACACGAGGTTGAAGCGCGAATTGCTGGCGCGAATTTCATAGTCCAGCAACACCAGTAATTTGCCCTCGTTGAGGGCGCTGTCATCGAGCTTTATCGACAGCAGATTTATCCGTGGTTCATACACCAGCAGGGTGCGTTTTATCTTGTCAGTGAGAAGGGTTTTGGCTGTGGTATTGAGTGATTCAAATAGCTGTGACTCCAGATTCAGGCCGTACCCTGGCGCCATAAAACGTTCGCCTTGCGTCGTGCCGAGCAGGATCCTGAGACTATCCTCGATCTCTCGCTCACCTTCGGCCATCGCGACCTGGCCATTGTCGTTGTTAAAACTGGGCGGAAATTGCCAGCCTCTGCCCCAGAAAGATTTTTCACTCATTAGCGCTGCCCCCCATACCTTGCTTAGCCTGCTTAGCTAGTTAGCCAATGATGACGGTGGGATCGCCCACCACCACGGATGCACCGCACAGGCAGGTATCACCGGCTCTTACTGCCGGTATATTGCCGATTAGCACTGTGCTGCTACTCATTACAAACGGACTGACGGTGGGCTGATGACCGTTGGGCGGCAGGCTGCAGACATGGTTGTCTCCCATAACGGCCGCGGGCATACCGCCTATCAGTACTGTGGCGTTGCCCGGGCCAACCAGCGTGCCACCATGATTCGTGCTGTCGCCAACCCTTGCTGCACTGGGCATAGCTCTCTCCTAATTCAATTTCACCAGTGACCCTTTCACGTTGGTCACTGCTGAGCTGTTGATGTCGATACCCGCCGAACCTTCCGCGCTGAAATTAGCGCTGGCTTTGAGTTCGATGTTGCTGTCCGCCTCTAGCGAGATATTGCCGGTGGCGCTGAAACTGATATCTCCGGCGCTTTCGATTTGAATTCCGTCGGCATTAAGCACCAGCCGATTGTCACTTTCGTCTTCCAGTACCAGGCCTGGCTCCTGATCAGTGAGTTTTAGACGGTTGCCGTTTGGTGTTTCCAGGGTCAGTTCACTGTTCTCATCATCGAGTTTGAGCAATAGCCCGCTGCGGGTTTTCAGCAGCTTGATATGGTTGTCATCGGATGGCTGTTCCGGGGCTGGATGTGCGCTGCTGTGCAGCATGCCAAGAACAACGGCTTTGCGGGGGTCACCCTGAACAAAGCCAACGATGACTTCGTCATCGACTTCTGGCCGAATCATCAAACCTCGGTCATCGCCTGCATCCAGGCTGGCAATGCGAGCCCAGATGCCGTCACTTTCGTTGTTTAGCAGCGGTAGCCGGAGCTTGACCCGAAACTCATTGTCGGGGTCCTCATTGCTCACCACGATGGCGATCTGCAGACCAGAGACAATCTCTGCGGTGGCGGATGATTTGGTGCTGGGTTTTGCTGCGATGGCGTCTAAACCCCCGACCTGAAAATAGCTGCGCCAGCCAGACACTCTGTCTGTTTCGTGGCGCACGCCAGTGACAAGGGCATTGCCATTAAACGCGTCACCCAACCCCGATAGCTGGACGACGTCGCCTGGATTGACGGTAGCGATCCCCTGGCTTTTGAGGGTGCCATTAACGCGGCTGAGCTCTGCATATTGGCGTTCGGCGTCTGCCTGTTGCTGCGCTTCCGCTTCCTGCTCTGCTGCTTGTCGCAACACGGCTTCCGCGCCGCCAAGATTGTCGGCGAGCGCTGAAGGTTCGGTATTGCCGGGCATCGCCTCCAGGTTACTTTCACCTTCGGGCTCACTGAGTGTTTGCTCGCTGCTATCCCAGAACGGGTTTTTATAACTACTGGCCTGAGTGCGGGCGTCGGTTTCCAGATCCGCAGAGAGGAGAGTGGCACCAAATTCCAGGTTACATACGGGGTCGCCAGACAGATCGGGCGCGGTGATCTCCAGCTGATCCCCGCGAGTGAAAATAACTAGGCCATTGGCCATCGCACGCTGCAGACAAAAATCCCAATCGCTGCAGTCGTATTGCACTAATTGCTTGTGGGTGACGGAAGTGGCCTCGACTTCGGCCAGCAGCGAGTATTCTTGTAACAGGCTTTGAATTATGTCGCTGTCGCTCTGCTCTTCGAAGTAACGACCGTTTTTGGTCAAGGTTGCTTTTATGGCGGCGTGTTTGCAGGTAACGATCAGCTGTGGTGCTGAATCTTCCCGTAATTTAATCCGCTGAGCGACCACAATTCCGCTGAAGATCAGAGTGCTGTCGTCACTGCCTCCTGCGAGGATTTCGATAGTGTTGCCCTGGGCAAATAGGTTGTCATTCAGCAGATGAAACTCACCAGTGGCTGCGGCACCGTCCTGGTAAACCAGTTTAGCTGATGCGATCTTATTAACCGGTGCCGATATTGAGGCGGATAGCAGGTGCTGACTTCTGGGCACCGGTTCGCCGTTCACCTTCACGGTTAACTCGCGATGTAGCTGGCTGACGGGGAGGGTGCGCTGGCCTCGACTCATGTTTTCTCCAGGGGGGGGAACACCAATCGGGTACCTGGCGCAATATTGCGAAAACTGCTGAGTCCATTGATACGAGCGACCTGGGGGTAGTAGCTGGCATTGCCATAGATCTGGTGGCACAACATGGGCAGTGAATCGCCGGATCTAAAAATGCGCTGATGGGTCAGATCTGGCGATTGGTCCTGCGCTTCGGCGACTCGGGTTTCATCATCTGAGTTATCGGTGAAGGTGGCGCTAATGACGGCTCTGAGCGGCTCACCACTGGGGCGAAATAGCTTATAAGCGACAGAGGCGGATTTGAGAATGCAGCGTCTCACTTCCATGGTGCCCCAAGCCACAATCAGGTAGTTGGGTCGGTGAATATCGCCGTTGTAGCCGGTGGTCGATTTAAACGCTTCCACCTGCTCCTGTACATCGACCAAGTTACCGTTGGCGCCAGTGCCATCGATAAAGAAACTGAGGGAGAGGTCGCCGGGTTTTACCTGTTTGAACTCCATCCGACTGCCCGTGGTGCCGCTGCCCTGAGCACTGTCGTACTCCATCTCGTAGGCCAGAGTCAGTTCGCTGGGGTTTACATAGGCGTGAAACTCCGACAACACGGAGCCCGAATAATCGGCTTCGGTGTAGGCTTGGATTTTCAGCTTTTCCAATTCACCAGGCATGGGCTAGGGCTCTTCCTGTTGCTTGAGGATTTCCATCACCTGCTCGACGCACTCTTCGATGATTTGCTTTTTCGACTCACTGTCGCTGGGACGGGTGTTGCTTCCGCCACTGGCACGATTGCCGACATTCACAGAGATCACCACTTCATCTATCACGATGGGCATAGGCGGCTCGCTTTACCTTGTTGTTCTCAAAACACATCTCTCTGACACCGGACTGCTAACTCGGGGTCACGCTAAAGCGTTGGTAGTAAAACTGGAGCGTTTCCACCACGATGCTGTTGCTGGTGGCGGAGAAGTCAGACACCGACCATTTGATTGGATAGGCATTGACGATATGCCAGGTCATCAGCGGCTCGTGTTCGGCGTTGAGCAGCTTAATATCCATATCCTTGGGGGTGATGCTGAAATCTTCGATACACTCCTTGACCCAATCCACCAGCTCGGACTGCTTGAGCAGACCGCGTTTGAGTGTCAGTTCAGTGTGTTTGGCGCGCACCGGGTACTTTTGAACAAAGCGGTTCTGCCCGCCCTCGGCGACCTCTTCGGTGGAGAGTTCCTCACTCAGGCCTGACACATCGGAAAACCGAGAGTCCTGGCTATCGCCGGCAAAACCGGCAACTTCCACTTTGAAGTGAAACCCTACGGGCGGGTAGTACAGCGTCATACTCAGTACCTCGATGGCGATTTAGTCGTTTTGAAGTTCCAGCCCCTCGTGGGCCAGCTCTATCGACTCAATAGCGACTTCGTTACCTGACGCTTTCAGACTCGGGCCTTCAACTTTCACTGGAAACGCGTTGTGGATCTTCCAGTTCATCACCGGGATATGCTCTTCATTGAGCAGGGATATCACCAGGTCGCGGCGCTCAACTGTGTTCATCTTCACTGTGTTTAGCCAGTTGAAGAACTCGTTGTCTCCGGCGGTTATTCCCCGTTTCAGGGTGACGTTGCTGTACTTCTTGAGTCCCGGCATCTTGATGGTGGAATATTCAGGGAATGAGCCGTCGCGATACTCGATGGGTTGCACTTCCTGGGTCAGGCCGGACACTTCAGAAAAGCCGATCCGGATGCCGCCCCACTGAACCACAAAATGAAACACGGGCAAGGGATATAAAGCAGACATTGTCTTCGCTCCTTGTTATGGGTTCAGGGTTAGGAATTCTGCAACTTGTGCGAGAATTTCAGGATGATGAACTCAGCTGGACGCACGACAGCCATACCGATTTCGACGTTCATCCTCCCCTCCAGAATGTCCTGCGCGTTCATGGTGACGCCGAGACCGCAGCGGACAAAATAGGCATCTTCTGGTTTGGCTCCAGCTAGTGCGCCTTCCCGCCACTTCTGGTTGAGATAGGATTCGATCATGCCGCGCACCTTGACCCAGGTATTGGCGTCATTGGGCTCAAACACGGCCCAGTCCGTGGACTTTTTCACCGACTCTTCGACCATATTGAAGAAGCGCCTGACTGATACGTAGCGCCACTCATTGTCATTGCCTGCCAGGGTGCGAGCGCCCCAAACCAGAGTGCCTTTACCCATAAAGGCGCGAATGGCATTGATAGATTTGCCTGTGGTGGTATCCACATTGAGATCGTCCTGGTATGGGTTATCAATCTTAATCACTGGCTCCAGCACATTGGCCAGACTGACATTGGCGGGTGACTTCCATACACCACGATTGCCGTCGGTTGCTGCATATACCCCAGCGACAGCCGAAGAGGGAGGCAGAGTGACGTAGGCTTCTTTGATCTTGTTTTTGGCAAAGTTGAAGGCTGCCGTCTGGGTGGTTTCCAAGGTGTTGAGTGTGGTCTCTGCATCCGCGTTGACCGTCACTCTCACATTGGTCATATCGACTTTGACCTTGTGAGACATCCCTGTTTTCACAAACGGGTAGTAACTGGCGCCATATTTGAGATGGTTGCTACCGAAGTAACCTCGATTGGTGGTTAGCCCGGCAGGGTCTAGTTTGGTATCACCCTGGAGTATGTCGAAGATGGCGAAGCGGTCCTGCAGTGTGTTGCACTGGGTCAGCATTGCCTGCACCAGCGCCTGGTACTCGGCGGCTTCCAGTTTGACCGCCTCCGGTACCACTAACAGGGTGGGTTCGTCCTCATTCTGTACCGCCTGGATACCATCCAGCAGCCCTGAATTGACGGTAACATCATCACTGTCATCGCCGGAGTTATCGACCACCGCCGGTGTCTGATACAGACCCACCGACACGATGTAGCACTTGCCGCCGCCGTTATCGAAGAACATCTTCATCGCATACCAAAGCAGGTAGTCCGGGTCTGGTGGGGTAAAGCTATTAGTGACGAAGCTGTCGCCACTGGTGGCTATGGTCAGGCTGATATCATCAAACGCACAATCTCCATAGTACTGCTCAAACTCGGTCATGGAGGAGATCTTGGTGGGTTTTAATATCAGGTCGTTAGTGGTGCTCTTGGTGGCTTTTTGGGTGTATCCCACGAAAGCGGGGATCGCAGTTTCCACTTCAGCCACTGAGGGCGGAAATACAGAGATTTCCTCTACATAAACGCCCGGTGTTTTATAGGCAGGCATGGATCAACTCTCCTAGGGCTTGGCAAGGTGAATAAAAAAGTCCGCCTTAGCACTGGTACTTCCGGGGGTTGGCAAACTTGAGATCAATACATCCCCATCCAGTTTCAGCTGCAGCTTTTTGGGGCCTTGCTGACGTCGGCTGATGCTGGCCTGGGAATGAAACAGGGTGACTTTACTGTTGTTGCTGTTCAGTAGTTCGGGACTGATTTGGCTATCACCAAAACTGGTCGACTCGAGGCGCGAGAAGGTGATTTCGCTGCGGCTCTGTTCGGCAAAGCCCGCATCAGTCAGGGTCAGGTTCCCGAACTCAGTGTCAGAGTAATTGGAAGCGATAATGTAGTAATTCAGGGTGTCGCTTCTGGCGGCAAACTGCAGGCCAAATGCTGGTGGCGCAGTGTAAAAGCTGGCGTCGATTTTAATCTCCAGCAGAGCGATCGACTGAGCTGGCAGTTGAGGTTGATAGCTGACCAGAGTTTGCGCGTTGTCTGCCCCTGCCGCTTCATTGATGCGATAAAAACCTGGGCCTTGTTTTTCCAGCAGCAGGCTTTGTGTGGACGCCTGCATATCAGCGGTGATGGCATGACTTTCTATCTGCTCACCTGCGTCCGATAAAAGTTGCACCGTGGCGGGTCTGGTACCGAACTGAAGCGGATAGCTGAAACGCCCGCCAACGTTTTGGTAGTTAACGGCCACGTCGAAACTGTCGGGAGATAGCGTATTTCGGTAGATAGGGAGTTGGTTCTCAGCAGCACCCAGATCGGTCACAACCGCAAATGCCGGATTGGTTACCACCACTGCTATTTGTAACGTCGCCCCAGCGATTGAGTTCACCGGATTATTGTCAGCGCGCTTTTTAAAATAGAGGCTGATGCCGCCGGGTTGATTGACTAAGCGAATAGCCCCGGTATTGAGCAAGCGGGAGGATGGTGAAAGCAGGGCGCAGCGCAGATCCTGACTAGGTCCCTGGTAGTAGTCATGGTTGAGGTTAATCTCCAACAGCTTGCTAAATTCCATCTTTTATTTCTTCTGTTCCTGTCTGTGCGATTAATCCGAGTTTTGTCGAAGAGTTACAACGACGTCAGGTCGTTGTTTACCGCTAAGATTGGTGGCCCGATATCTGGCGCATCTTGGTCACGCAGCGCGACCACGCGCATTTTGTAAAGCGCTGAGGGCAGGTGTTTCCCTCCCAGATAAGCCCATATCTGATTTAACTGGTCATAGTTGGGTGATTGCAGGTCCAGGCTCAGGCGCGCCAGTTTTGGGTCCAACGCGGGATAGTCATCTGAACTGAACAGTGGCCGGGTCTGGAAGAAGTTCATGATGTGCGAGAGATATTTAAGTGCCTGGTCATACAGAGTGAAGCGGGCAACAAACATCAGGTATAGATTGAGCCTGAGTTCCGGCGGCAACGTCACGTTTTGTCCCTGAACAAAACTGGATTCTGGAAGCTGCTGCCGGGTGGTCGTTTCCTGTTCGATATTGACCAGGGTGAGCGCGACGCTCTCTTTGGATAGCGCGTACTTGCCGTTGTCATCGATCACCTGGCCAAGCTTGACCACGTCATCGGTTATACCGGTTTTCGCTTTGAGGTATGAATTGAGCTCGTCGGTGACGAAGCTGAGCGCTATATCAAGCATTCCTTCTCTCGCGCCTTTTGTTTATCTGTTTTGATCAATCCACTTGAACAACAAAACAACGCAAGAAGAGCAGGAAAAACTGATCGACTTCGAATTCAGGCTAGCAGACAGATCTGGGTCTCGCCACAAACGCGAATTAGATAGTCTTTGGCTTTATTAGCAATAAGTTATGAAGTGGGTCGTGTAAGTAAAGGCAAATCGGCATCGGCTGTTGCAAATGCAAACATTTCATTTGCCGCGAATGCCATATGCCTGAACCCGCTGCAAAACTGCAACCTGTACCAAAGTTCGGGGTAACAGTTTGTAACAATGAAAGTTTTGGCTACTAATTTGGGTAGATGACACTATTATCGAAAGTAGTTATTTCGGTATAGCAAGCCGTTTGCTTGCGACCATGACAGGAGGTTCTCGTTCATGTCCCAGGAAACCACAAAAATACTGGTTGTCGATGATGACATGCGTCTGCGTTCATTGCTGGAACGTTATCTGGTGGAGCAGGGTTATCAGGTGCGTGCAGCAGCCAATGCCGAGCAGATGGATCGTTACCTGGAACGTGAAAACTTTCACCTGTTGGTACTCGACCTGATGTTACCGGGTGAAGATGGTCTTTCTATCTGTCGCCGCCTTCGCCAAAAAGGGACTGAGCTACCCATCGTGATGCTGACTGCCAAAGGCGATGAAGTTGATCGTATCATCGGTTTGGAAATGGGCGCCGATGACTACCTGCCGAAACCTTTTAACCCCCGTGAACTGTTGGCGCGAATCAAAGCGGTGCTGCGCCGTCAGATACGAGAAGCGCCGGGTGCGCCTTCATTGAGCGAAAACCTGGTCTCATTTGGTGAGTTCAGTTTGAATCTGGCTACCCGCGAAATGAAACGAGGTGAAGAGTTGATGCCGCTGACCAGTGGTGAGTTTGCCGTGCTCAAAGCCTTGGTCACTAATCCACGCGAGCCAATGTCTCGTGACAAGCTGATGAACCTGGCCCGTGGCCGTGATTACAGCGCCATGGAGCGCTCTATTGATGTTCAGGTCTCGCGTCTGCGTCGTATGCTCGAAGATGATCCTTCCAACCCAAGATACATTCAAACCGTCTGGGGATTGGGCTATGTGTTTGTTCCTGATGGGCAGGAAAGGTAGGCCGGTTATTTACTGATGAAACTTCTGCCCCGCAGTGCCTTTGGCCAAACCGTACTGCTGATCGGCACGTTGCTGTTGATCAACCAGTTGGTGAGCTACGTTACCGTCGCCCTTTACGTGATTAAACCTAACTACCAGCAGCTAATGCACCTGCTGGGTAATCAGGTCAAAGTGGTGTTTATGGACGAGCCCATAGATGGGCGTAAGCGGATCTGGATCCCGAGGGAACTTAGCCTGCGTTTTCAGGAAGCCACTGGGATCACCGCCTATACCGAGCCTGCAGCGATGCACAATGGCTTGGAAAACGCGTCCTACTATGCCTTTCTCTCGCAGCAGATGAGTGAAGAGTTGGGCGGTGAAGCGGAAGTCTGGATCGAACAAAACGAGAACTATCGAGTCTGGGTGAGGCCGCCGCAAGCCCCCGACCTTTGGCTGCGAATACCCATGAGTGGTCTGGAAGAGACCGCCTTCAGTCCCTTAACCCTCTATCTGGTTGTGATTGGTGTGCTCAGTGTTGTCGGAGGTTGGTTATTTGCCCGCCAACTCAACCGGCCATTGAAGTCGCTGGAGAAAGCCGCAGCCGCCGTTGGGCGAGGTGAGCACCCGGCACCACTGGAAGAGCGCGGTGCATCTGACGTGGTGGAAGTAACCCGCGCCTTTAATCAGATGACCCAGGGGGTGCAGCGGTTGGAAGCTGATAGGCAGCTGTTGATGGCGGGTGTCTCCCATGACCTGCGCACCCCATTAACCCGTATCCGTCTGGCGACTGAGATGATGAGTCAGGAGGAAGACTATCTGAAAGATGGCATCGTGGCTGATATCGAAGATATGAATGCCATCATCGACCAGTTTATTGACTATGTAAGACATGATCGTGATGAGAGTCTGACACCGGTAGATCTTAATATGTTGATAAGCGACGTTTGTCGGGCTGAAGAGAGCAAACTGCATCATATCGATTTCCGCCCCGGTCAGATCCCTGACGTGCCGATCCGAGAAACCAGCATTAAGCGAGTGATTACTAACTTGCTGGATAATGTGCACAAATACGGCGGCGACAAAGTTGAGATCTCAACGTCATTCAATCCCAAACAGCAACAGGTGATAACGCTATTGAGGGATTTTGGTAACGGGATCCCAGAGCAGCATATCGACAAGATGTTTGAGCCCTTTACCCAAGGCGACGAAGCCCGTGGTGGTGAAGGTTCTGGTTTGGGATTGGCCATTATCAAACGCATTGTTGATATGCATGGTGGCCAGGTCAGTCTGTCGAACCATTCTGAGGGTGGACTGGTCATAGAGATATTGCTACCTACCAGTCACGTCTAAGGTATTTGTCGATGTTAGAGCGCGTAAAACAGTTTTTTTCTGATCTGCAAGGCAGTGAAATTCAGCAAACACAGATAGATATGAAACTGGCAGCGACAGCGCTATTGGTCGAAGTGGCTCGTGCTGATGATAACCGTAGTCATGTCGAACAGGAGACCATCTTCAAGCTGCTGAAAAAGCACTTTGAACTGTCAGACGCTGAAACGCAAGAGCTGCTTACCGCGGCTAATCAACAATCTGATGAATCGGTATGCCTTTACCAATTCACCTCAACCATCAAGAAAAACGCCAGCCGAGAGCAACGCATAAAACTGATCCAGGGGTTATGGGTTGTAGCCTATGCGGACGGTGAGGTCGATCCTGAAGAGGAAGCGACCATACGTAAAATTGCCGATCTGCTTTATGTATCTCACAGTGACTATATTCAGGCCAAGTTGAAGGCGGCATCTTAAGTAACGATGCCTCCATATATTTGAAGCACGCTCACCAACTGCTGTAGGTACTATTGTGGGCCTTATAGCTGTACGCTCACGTAGCCCACAGCGTAAGGCGGGAAAATCGATTTGTAGTGGGCTTTTCGAATGGCGAAGGTTCCCCGGCTTTTAACGCCTACACCCCATTTGACGTTGACATAGGGAGCGAAAACCGTTCCTCCCAGTTTATAGAGCGAAAACACAGGCCCTAGCTCGGGCATGTATTCCAAGTGGTAGTAAAGTCCGAGCCCCTTGGCATGCGCTTTTACCTTTTTACTATCTGGTTTTACCTCAAGAACCTGTCCAAATTGGGTCGCACTGAATACGTTTGTCAGCAGCTTTTTGAGTAACGAGAGGTCAAGCTCTAAGTTGTCACTGTTTATCAAGTCACCATTTAAGCCTGTTACAAACAGCGTGTCATTGGGACCAAACTTTGCGTAAAAGGGTACGAAACTCTCGGGAAGGCGCACTTTGTCAGACTCTATGACTCCCGTATCTGTGAGTGATAGCTGAGTCAACTCTCTGGGAAGCTCCACTGTGCCTTCGGTGGGCTCCGCGAATAGTCGCTGAACCTCGGTTAGTGCATTGGAGGCCAAGGCTCGTAGATTTGGGCCGGACAATACCCAGAATCGATCGGGGTTGTTTGGGTCGATTTCCAGATCTACGGCTATTGGCAGGTCTACGTTTGGATAAACCTCATAACTACTTTTTTGTTTGGGATTGCTGGCTTCACTAATGTCATAAATGATTATTTTATTGCCGTAGGTTTCGAGAACAGCCAATAGCTGTCCCTGCTGCAGAGTAATGACATCCATGTAGTGATACTTTTGAGTAGCCTCTGCGAGATTAAATCTCACCACTTGGCGAGGTTTAATTTCTTCGCTGATATCTATGATCGCAGCATCTTTGGCACCCAGTAAAATAATCTGGTTGTTTTCACTCATGGTTACAGCGACAGGTTGCGAATGAAGATCAACATGGAACTCTGAATGCAGTTCAGGTTTTTTGTAAGCAGCCAGATGTATCAGATTCATCGATACCTGATAGCTGAAACCTGTGATGGATGAACTATTTACCTTTTTGCTCTCAACGCCAAATGAATAAAGAAAGCCGCCACTTGGAGATATCTGAGATACGAGCGCGCGCTTTTGATCCAGCGTCATGTCATACGCTGTCTCCATCTCTATATAGCCCTTTTCCTCAGGAGCGGTTCTCATAAAGTGGAGCTGGTTATTGTCAGTATCGGTAGCTGCGATGAAATGACGGCTATAGAAGTTGATTGAATCGCTGCCAAAGTTATTGCTAACAGTAAGTTTATGTTCCCGGACTGGATTTAGGCCTGTCGGCAAGCGCAGCAACAAGGACTTTTGCTCATGGTAGAAGGTAGGGATGGGAACCCCATCGATAGTCACTTCTGCATCTGATAGTCGATCGCCTTTTATCGCGACAAATTCGCCAGGATAGATCAGTTGATCAGATTTATTTTCGAAAAGCATGTCTGCTTTTGGCTTTATCGCTCCAATGTCACGATAACTATCTATTTCCGGGGGGCCACTCTTCGCAGTTTCATCAATATTGTTAGATTGGCAGGCGATTAGAAGAAATACAGAGGCGAAAGCTGCAATAAAAGTTCTTTTTGACAAATCAATCACGTAGATAACCATTCCCTGGAGTTGGTACGACTATTATAAGGATTGTTTAATGTAAAAAAAGCCGATATTACACGGGGTTAACACGCTCGTAGGTCGAACTGGAAAAAGACTTATGGCTCTGAAAATCAAAGACCCGCTTTATGTCTGCCGAACTCTCTTATTAAGGTTTTTGTCGGCTGTTGTTGAGTACTACTTAGAATAAATTTTTCTAACCCTAAAACGTTAAAAACTCGTTTTTCCATATTTGAATTGTGGTTTATAAATCGCGCTGAATCAGGTGGTTAATCAACCGTAGCTTCTGGGCTCTGGTTAGCGCTTTGATCTCGGCTTCTCTTCTACAGGCAGAGGTTCGGTCCTTGTGACCTTCGCTATAGGCCAGGCTCACAGGACGACGGGCGCGAGTATACCTCGCGCCTTTTTTGTTGCACTGGTTGTGCTCTCTCAATCGCCTTTCCAGATCGGTGGTGACACCGGCATAGAGGCTATCATCTGCGCAGCGCAGCAAGTAGACAAACCAGGATTGAGAGGGTGACTCTGTTTTCATGCAGGTATTTTGCGTCGAAGAGCTAAGTAGGTAAAGAAAAGCCACCCGAAGGTGGCTTTTATAAAGACTTAAAATCTGTTGACTAGGTGATTATTAGTCCAGCTGAGGGCCAGCCTCTACCAAGCGCTTACCTTCTTCGTTGTCGGTGAACTTCTCAAAGTTCTTCACAAACAATTCGCCTAAGTGCTTAGCTTTGCGCTCCCACTCGACAGGATCTGAATAGGTATCTTTAGGATCCAGAATACCTGTATCCACACCCGGCAGTGCGGTAGGCACTTCCAGGTTAAAGATTGGCAACACCTTGGTATCCGCTTTCTCGATAGAACCATCCATAATAGCATCGATGATGGCGCGGGTATCTTTGATTGAGATACGCTTACCAGTACCGTTCCAGCCGGTATTAACCAGATAAGCGGTTGCACCAGCAGCCTGCATACGTTTAACCAGCTCTTCACCATACTTGGTGGGGTGTAGCGTCAGGAACGCTGCACCGAAGCATGCAGAGAAGGTAGGAGTCGGTTCGGTAATGCCGCGCTCGGTACCTGCCAATTTGGCCGTGAAGCCAGACAGGAAGTGATACTCGGTCTGGTCTGGCGTTAACTTAGCTACAGGAGGCAATACGCCAAATGCATCAGCTGTCAGGAAAATCACCTTCTCAGCGTGACCACCTTTGTTCTCCGCAGAGATATTTGCGATGTGATGCAGCGGGTAAGAAACACGAGTGTTCTCGGTACGAGAGCCGTCGTTAAAATCGATCTTACCGTCAGCATCTACAGTGACGTTTTCCAACAATGCATCACGCTTAATCGCGTCGTAGATGTCAGGCTCAGCTTCGCGAGTCAGGCGAATCGTCTTGGCGTAACAGCCACCTTCGAAATTAAATACACCTTCATCGTCCCAGCCATGTTCATCATCACCGATCAATGCACGCTTAGGATCGGCAGAAAGGGTGGTTTTACCTGTGCCAGACAAGCCGAAGAATACAGCAACGTCACCTTCTTCGCCGATATTGGCTGAGCAGTGCATGGATGCCATACCGTTCAGAGGCAGGTAGTAGTTCATCAGCGCGAACATACCTTTCTTCATTTCACCGCCGTACCAGGTACCACCGATCAGCTGCAATTTCTCGGTTAGGTTAAAGGCAACGAAGTTCTCAGAATTCAGGCCGTGCTGTTCCCACTTAGGGTTAGTGGTCTTGGCGCCATTGAGCACAACAAAGTCAGGTTCGAAACCAACCAACTCTTCTGGCTCAGGGCGGATAAACATGTTTTTCACGAAGTGAGCCTGCCAGGCGACTTCCGTGATGATGCGTACTTTCATACGCGTGTTTTCATTGGTGCCACAGAACGCGTCAATCACGAATAAGCGTTTGCCAGACAACTCTGTCATCACCAAGTCTTTCAAGTCGTCCCAGACGGCTTTATCGATAGGTTTGTTGTCGTTTTTGGCTTTTTCTGAGGTCCACCAGATGGTGTCGCGGGTGACGTCGTCTTTTACGATGAATTTGTCTTTTGGCGATCGGCCAGTGAAGATGCCGGTGTTGACGCTGACGGCACCAAGTTCGGTGACCACGCCTTTTTCGAATCCTTGCAGATCCGGGTTGGTCTCTTCTGCGAAGAGCTCATCGTAGGAGGGGTTGTAGACTATTTCCTGCACATCGGTAATACCGTAATTCGACAGGTCAAGCTTCTTGGCTAGCGCCTTGTTGGTAGCAATGTCCATAAGGGCGTCTCCTGTAGGGGTCAGATTTTTAGATGTTTTAGTTTTAGTGTTTCTCGTACAGAACCTTTATTTTTCTGAGCTTGGTTTTAGAGTTTTTGCTCAGTTTTTATACTTTAACAAGGATTCTAGACCTACGGACAGCATTCGTTACGATTTAAATCAAAAAAGTTGCCGCAAGCGGGGGCGGCAACTGTCAACTTTTCATTAATGTGCGCTGTGATCACTTATTTGTGGACTATCTGTGAAAAGGGCATCGATATCGATGGCATCAAAATACTGCTTGTCCCGGCAGTACTCGCACACGATCTCTATTTTCCCTAACTCGTCGATAAGTGCGTCTAACTCCGCTTTGGGCATGGTTTTGAGCGCGCTAGCGGTGCGCTCTCGGCTGCAACCACAGTGAAACTTGACGGGTTGAGGATCAAACAGGCGTACCTCTTCCTGGTGATAGAGGCGGTGTAAAACTTCCTGAGCAGAAAGTGTAAACAGCTCTTCCGCACTAATAGTCCCGGTCAGCTGTGCTAAATGTTCAAATTGCTCTTTAGCTTGTTCCGCAACGGGTAACACCTGCAGCAACATGCCTGCACATTGGGCTTCGCTGGCAAACAAGCGCACTTGTGTTGCCAACTGTTCAGATTGTGCAAAGTAGTTTTCTATGGTGGCACTGAGAGACGAATCCAAAGCAACTACGCCCTGATAACGCTCACCTTCATCTGGAGCAATGGTGATCACCATATGCCCTTTTCCCAACAGAGTGCTTAGATTGTCACCTTCGGGTGTGCCTTCAAAGCGGGCAACTCCGCGCATCTTCTGTTCATGGTCACCATTGATGACTGCCAGTCGTAAAGGCCCATCACCTTGCAGTTGCACGGTAATACTGCCCTCAAATTTAAGGGTTGCCGTAAGCAGACTGGTCACGGCAAACAACTCACCCAGCAGTTTGGCGACCGCAGGTGGGTAGTCGTGATTCGCAATCATCGCCTGGTAGGCGTCTTTAACTTGAACTAACTCGCCGCGAACATGGGCTTCTTCGAACAGATAGCGATAAAGCGCATCCGGCTGTTGATTAGTAGGCATGGGGTCTCCCATTGACGAATTACTGGTTTTTTACTTTTAGCAGCTGACGGCGCTGCTTTTTGTCAGGCTTACGCTCTGGATGTGGCATTTGATCAGCGCTGAGCTTGCGAAGCTCTGCCCGCTGCTCGCGTTTGGCAATGCTGGCATCGGTTTCACTGTATAGCAGTCTGGCGTCTGGCGCGCCACGGCGCTTGTCGGATAACTGAACGACAACAATTTCCCGCTCATCGTAGCCAGCTCGAAGTGTAATTATGGCGCCGATATCAACATTTCGAGAGGGCTTACAGCGTTGCCCGTTGTAGTGAACTTTACCGCCTTGTACCATCTCGCGAGCAAGTGAACGGGTCTTGTAAAAGCGTGCTGCCCACAACCATTTATCCAGTCGGACAGGGTCGGTCTTGTCAGATGCGTCACTCATTTAGGAAAAACCTCAGTTTATTTCGAGTATTGACGGGCTTCACTGTTTGCGCTTGGGACCGCGAAAACTATCATATTTATATGATATAAACCACGAATTACCCTTTGCGCCAAAGTTTTGGCGCTTTTTCGACCAATTGTGGTTCATGCGCGGTGTTAAATCCCGCGAACAAAAGCAATGACAAGGGCTTGGGATGGATTTCGTTGCTCAATTTGAGCGTTATTGGGAAAAGGTACCTCATCAAACAGTGGCCCGCTGGGTTTGCTGGCTGTTGGTGATTTACCTGCTTTACTTGGCAGCAAAGCTAACTTGGGCGATCTTACCGGTCAATAAAAGTGTCGAGCAGTGGGAGCCACCTTCAGCAAAGTCATACCAGGCAGATGACCCAAGTGTGAACTTGTCTTCTATTCTGTCGCTAAACCTGTTTGGTAAATATCAGGAAGTTAAGCCCCAGGTTCAGCAACAGGTTACAAAGGCACCTGAAACTAAGTTGAATTTAACGCTGACAGGTGTGGTTGCCAGTACTGACCCAAAATTCAGCGCGGCAATTATTGAGAACGGTGGCAAGCAGGCTACGTACTTTATTGGTGACAAAATTGAGAAGACCAGCGCCACGCTGAGGGAGATTCATCCGGATCGTGTCATTATCCGCAACCGTGGGTCTCATGAAACCTTAATGTTGGCAGGGATCGACTACTCTGGCACAGAGCGCACCCAAGCTAAACGCCCAACGCCGACTCCAAGAGAGCAAGTCGACCAACGACGTAACCGCAAGTTGGCGCAAAGCCTGCGTAAAACTCAGCAAGAAGCAGGCAGCAATGAAGAGTTAATGAAGAAGCTAACTGACTACATCAGGATCTCCCCGGTGAGGGAAGAGGGCGAGTTGAAAGGCTTTCGAGTTAACCCAGGTAAAGACCCTGCGCTGTTTGAGAGCATGGGGCTGAAGCCAAACGACTTAGCCATTGGGCTCAATGGCATTGATTTAACTGACAAGTTGCAAGCGATGTCAGTGATGGATGAATTAGCTGAGATGGAAGAGATGTCGCTGACCATTGAGCGTGAAGGTCAGCAATATGAGATCCTGTTTGCTCTGCCAGGTGAAGAATAATGAAGAAGGACGCTAAGGTGCAGTTATTTAGAAAGATGCGAATTGGCCAGCGGTTAATGCAAGGCATTTTTGCAGCATTGTGTATCACCTGGATGGCGCAGGCGCCTGCAACGGAGTATTCCGCCAGCTTCAAAGGCACAGACATCGAAGAGTTTATCAACATTGTTGGTAAAAACCTCAACAAAACCATCATCATCGATCCAGGGGTGCGCGGCAAAGTTAATGTCCGTAGCTATGACCTGTTATCAGAAGCTCAGTACTACCAGTTCTTCCTGAATGTGTTGGAAGTCTATGGTTACGCAGTTGTCGAGATGGACAATGGTATTGTCAAAGTCATCAAGAACAAAGACGCCAAGACAGCAGCGATTCCGGTGGTTGGCGATCGTAACCCCGGTAAGGGTGATGAGTTTGTTACGCGAGTTGTTCAGGTTAAGAATGTTTCGGTAAGAGAGCTCGCGCCGTTACTTCGTCAGCTAAACGATAACGCTGGTGGTGGTAACGTGGTGCATTACGACCCATCTAACGTAATTATGCTTACTGGTCGTGCAGCGGTCGTAAATCGCCTGGTAGAGATTATCCGCTTGGTCGACAAAGCAGGTGACCAGGAAGTCGAGATCGTTAAACTGAACTTTGCTTCTGCCGCCGAAATGGTCCGTATTACCGATAACCTTCTCCGCACCACGGGCGGTAAAGATGCAACGCCAGGCTTCCTGAAGCCTAAAGTGGTTGCCGATGAGCGTACTAACAGCGTGCTGGTGTCTGGTGAGCCCAAAGCTCGTGACCGTATTGTGCAACTTATTCGCCGTCTCGATAACGAATTGGAAACCGACGGGAATACCAAGGTGTTCTACCTTAAGTACGCTCAGGCACCCGATATGGTATCTGTCCTCAAAGGGGTGAGTGACACTATTGCTCAAGAAGCTGCTGGTGGTGGTAAAGGGAAGAAAGCTTCTACCCAGCGTAATATCTCTATTGAAGCCCATGAGGACAGTAATGCGCTGGTGATTACCGCTCAGCCAGATATGATGAGAACGCTGGAGGGGGTTATTCGCTCTCTGGATATCCGTCGAGCTCAGGTTTTGGTCGAGGCGATTATTGTCGAAGTTCAGGATGGCGACGGCATAAACTTGGGTGTGCAGTGGTTCTCTGAAGATGCAGGCCTGATGCAGTGGAACAATGGCACTCAGGCTCCGGTGTCCGCGCTTTGGGCGGCTCAGCGAGAAGCTCAGCCTGAGGGTGGTGAAACCATCACGACCATTGACGGCAATGGTAACCCTGTGACTACAACTAACCCAGAGACTGATGGTGATATCAGTTTGCTGGCTCAGGTTTTGGGCAATATCAACGGTATTATGGTCGGTTCAATTAATGATGACTGGGCCGCAGTCATCCAAGCCGTCAGCACGACGACAAATTCCAATATATTGGCTACCCCTTCTATCACTACTCTGGATAATCAAGAAGCCTACTTTATTGTCGGCCAGGATGTGCCTGTACTAACTGGTTCAACATCTTCCAGTAGCAACGATAATCCGTTCCAGACCATTGAGCGTCAGGAAGTGGGTGTGAAGCTGAAAGTGACACCTCAAATCAATGAAGGTAACGCGGTTCAGTTGGTGATTGAGCAGGAAGTTTCCAGTATCTCAGGAACGACCGATGTGGACATCACAATTAACAAGCGCGAGCTCAAAACCACGGTGATGGCTGATGACGGCGGCACCATTGTTCTCGGTGGCCTGATAGATGAAGATGCCCAGGAAAGTGTGTCTAAGGTTCCTCTGTTGGGCGATATTCCATGGATCGGTGAGCTATTCCGCAGTACAAACACCACTAAGCGTAAGCGCAACCTTTTGGTGTTTATTCGTCCAACTATCGTTCGTGACGATATGACCATGAACGAGATCAGCAACCGTAAATACAACTTTATTCGTGCACAGCAGTTACGTAAAAATGAAGAAGGTCTGCGTCACCTAGACACCAGCGTACCTCTGTTACCTGAGTGGAAGTCTGCGGATCTACCTCCTCCAAGTTTCGAAGATTACATGCGTGAGCGAATCGAAGCTGAAGCAGAAGCTCGTCGCCGAGCGGAAGAAGATTAATATGGCTGATATCGAAGAGCTGAAAGAGGTCGATGCGCAGCCACAAGAGTCTGCGCTGGAGGCGCTGCAGGATGACCCTGAGCTAGGCGAAGAAATTTCTGAGCAGGAACTAACAGGTCAGGTCTTGCCATTCGCGTACGCAAAACGTAACCGCGTAGTGCTGGAAAGTCAGCATGATGGTTGGCAGGCCCATTATACCGGTGTGTTACCCGTTGAGGTGCTGGCTGAAGTTCGACGTTTTGCCGCTGCCCCTGTGCGTTTTACCGCGCTGGATGAAAATGACTTCGATCAGATGCTGACGGCCGTTTACCAGCGCGACTCCAGTGAAGCCAAGCAGTTGATGGAAGACATTGGCAGTGAGATGGATCTGTTCTCTCTCGCCGATGAGTTACCTGAAACAGAAGATTTGCTGGAAGGGGAAGATGACGCCCCGATTATCAAGCTGATCAACGCTATGCTTTCTGAGGCAATCAAAGAGGGTGCTTCAGATATCCATATCGAAACCTTTGAGACCTCGTTGATTATCCGCTTCCGGATTGATGGTGTACTCAAGGAGGTTTTGCGACCTAACCGCAAACTGGCCAATATTCTGGTATCCCGTGTAAAAGTAATGTCCAAACTGGATATTGCCGAAAAGCGGATTCCCCAGGATGGTCGAATCTCTTTGCGAATTGGTGGCCGGGCAGTTGATGTACGTGTGTCGACTATGCCGTCTAGCCACGGCGAACGTGTTGTATTGCGTTTACTTGATAAGAATGCGGCGCGCCTGGATCTCGAACAGTTGGGAATGACCGAGCGGAACCGCTCTATTTTCCAAGAGCTGATTCATCGCCCTCACGGGATTATTCTGGTTACCGGCCCTACCGGTTCGGGTAAGAGTACGACCCTGTACGCAGGCCTTAGCCGTATTAATAGCAAAGACCGCAACATTTTAACGGTAGAAGATCCGGTTGAATTCGATCTGGACGGTATCGGCCAAACCCAGGTTAACCCCAAAGTGGATATGACCTTTGCACGTGGCTTGCGCGCTATTTTGCGTCAGGACCCGGATGTGGTGATGATTGGTGAGATCCGCGACTTGGAAACGGCCCAGATCGCTGTTCAAGCCAGTTTGACCGGACACTTGGTACTTTCAACTCTGCATACTAACACCGCTGCAGGTGCCGTCACCCGTATGGCGGATATGGGAGTAGTGCCCTTCCTGTTGAGTTCAAGTTTGTTGGCGGTATTAGCACAACGACTGGTGCGTACACTATGCCCTGAGTGTAAACAGCCTCAGCAGGCTACAGAAGCAGAACTGGAGCTGATGGGGCTACCAAAAGGCACCGACCAGGTGATATTCCACCCTGCGGGTTGCGAAGTTTGTAATCAAAACGGTTACAAGGGGCGAACGGGTATTCATGAGCTGTTAGTGGTGGATGAAGAGGTACGTGAACTGATCCACAACGACGCTGGCGAACAGGCCATTGAAAAGTATGTCCGTCCATTTACCCCCAGTATCCGCCAGGATGGCATAGATAAGGTACTGGCAGGCCAAACCTCGCTGGAAGAGGTGATGCGCGTGACCCGCGAGGAATAAGTTGTGGCGGTATTTGAGTACAAGGCATTAGATGCCAAGGGGCGTCAGAAGAAAGGGGTGATCGAGGGCGATAGTGCTCGTCAGGTTCGTCAGCTTTTACGGGAAAAAGGCATGATCCCGATGGAGTTGACCCATGCTAAAGCCGCGGAAGAGAAGAAAAAGAGTGGTGGGTTCGGCTTTAAGCGAGGTGTTTCTGCACCCGACTTGGCGCTTATTACTCGTCAGATGGCTACCTTGGTTGCCTCTTCCATGCCGCTTGAGGAATCGCTTAAAGCAGTCGCCGAACAGTGTGAAAAGCCGCGTTTGTCCACCATGATGATGGCGGTGCGTGGCAAAGTGCTTGAAGGTCATACGCTGGCGGATAGCATGCGCGAGTTCCCTCATGTATTTGATGAGCTGTTTTGCGCCACTGTATCAGCAGGTGAAAAATCGGGACACTTGGATACGGTACTGAATCGCTTGGCAGATCATACCGAGCAGCGTCAAGCTACACGTTCCAAGCTTATTCAGGCTCTGGTGTATCCTATTGTACTTACCGTAATTGCGAGTGGCGTGATTACCCTGCTTTTAGCCGTGGTTGTTCCGAAGATCGTGGCTCAGTTTGAGCATATGGGGCAGGGACTGCCAACTACCACCAAGGTCTTGATTGGTGCCAGCGATTTTGTGCTGGCTTATGGCTTGTACATTGGCGTTGGATTTATGCTGTTGATGGTTGGTTTGCAACGCTTGTTTGCCAAACCCAATTGGAAACTCAAGTACCACAACTGGCAGTTGTATTTTCCTGTCATTGGCAAAGTGGTGCGAGGCATGAATACCGCCCGCTATGCACGTACTTTGGCTATTTTGACAGCTTCTGCCGTGCCCTTGTTAGAAGCGATGCGTATTGCTTCTGACGTACTGACAAATCTACGTATTAAAAATGCAACCCATGACGCTACTGGCCATGTGCGTGAAGGTACCAGCCTTAGGGCGGCTCTCACCGAAACCAAGCTGTTTCCTCCTATGATGCTGCATATGATTGCCTCGGGTGAGCGCTCCGGTGAGCTGGAAGAGATGCTGACCCGGGCGGCAGATAACCAGGAACGTGAGTTTGACTCACTTATGACGGTAGCCATGGGATTGTTGGGGCCTTTGGTCCTGGTGCTGATGGCGGGAGTCGTGTTGTTTATTGTGGTAGCGATTCTTCAGCCTATTATCAACTTGAATAACCTTGTTGGGGTTTAACCCCTGTTTTCCTGAGAGGATGTTTTCATCATGAATACGTTTGAAAAACGAAACACCGGCTTCACCCTGTTGGAAGTAATGGTTGTTATCGTGATCCTGGGTATCCTGGCATCTTTGGTTGTACCCAACTTGTTGGGTAACAAAGAAAAAGCTGATACTCAGAAAGTTATCAGCGATATTACTGCGTTGGAGCAAACTTTGGATATGTATAAGTTGGATAACGCAATGTATCCAACCACAGAGCAAGGCTTGGAAGCTCTGGTAGACAAACCAACTAGCGCACCTGAACCACGCAAGTACCGTGAAGATGGTTACATCAAACGTCTGCCAAAGGATCCTTGGGGTAATGAGTATATGTATCTGAGCCCAGGTGAACGTGGCAAATATGATCTGTATTCACTGGGTTCAGATGGTGAAGAGGGTGGTGAAGGTACTGCTGCAGATATCGGAAGCTGGAACCTGCAGGATTATCAATAAGTTGTTACTACATCACACCCATCCGATTCGGCACGAGCAGGGTTTTACCCTGCTCGAAGTGCTTTTGGTGATCGCATTAATGGCGATTGTCTCGGTGGGTGTTGTATTGAACCTGGACCTTGCTGGTCCTGAACAAAAACTGGAAAGAGAAGCAACCCGATTCGGTGCTGTTGTTGAAATGGCTGCTGAGCAAGCTTTGATGCGTGGCGAAGAATATGGCATGCGTGTGGATGATAAGCAGTATCGCTTTTTCCAACTTGATGAAGAAAACAAATGGCAGCCAATAGAAGACGACCGACTGTTTGCTCCTCGCAATTGGCCTGACATTATTGGTGCCAAGTTAACCTTGGATGATCTTCCCTGGGAACAGGAAAACAAGCTGACTCGCTCGGGTTCTATGTTTGAAGGTGTGGAGATCGAGCGGGAAAAGAAAGAAGAGCGCCCGCAAGTTCTGATCTTTTCCAGTGGTGACGTTACTCCATTCAGTGTGCTGCTTTCATTGCAGGATGTGGCGGATGATGACATGGCTTATTTTCGGATCAATGGGTTTGATACTGGAGAGATCCAGATTGAAGGACCACTGGATAGACCATGAAGATAGCAAGTGGCAGGCGACTTAGCCGGGGCATGACATTACTGGAAGTGCTGGTGGCATTAGCTATTTTTGCCAGTGCTGCAATCAGTTTGGCGCAAGCGACATCTGGGCATCTGAACAGCTTGTCGTACTTGGAACAGAGCACCATGGCCAGTTGGGTTGCGAGTAACCGAATGACTGAAATCGCTCTGGCCAATGAGTGGCCAAAACTATCGATCAGTCGCGGCACCATGGAGATGGCGGGACACACCTGGCACTGGACCCAGCAAGGGCTGGAAACCCCTGACAAAGAGTTTAGAGGTGTTAGGGTTGAGGTCTTTTTAAATGAAAAAGACAAGTCACCCATGGCGAGTCTGGTGACTTATCGGAGTAAACCCGAATGAGGCGTGCTCTGGGTTTTACCCTGCTTGAGATGTTGGTTGCGATTTCAGTTTTTACTGTTGTTGGCATCGCCTCATACACCACGTTAAACAATATTCAGAAAAGTGAAGCAATTTCCCGCGATAAATCGGAGCAGATGAAAACACTGCAACGAGCAATGACCATTATCGAACGGGACATAATACAGGCCACCAGGCGGCAGGTGAGGATTGATGAAAGAGAAGCCAGCGAGGGCTTTTTGTGGGCCGGAGAGTATTTGGTTGAAAGCCAGTTTGATGGCTTGGTATTGACTCGGCAGGGCTGGCGCAACCCTACTGCGATGTTGCCACGAAGTACACTGCAGTCCATATCGTATCGCGTGCAGGAAAATCGCTTGGAGCGACTTTATTTTGTTTACCCAGATGCGGTTAGCGGCACGGAGCCTAAAGTTTCTCCTGTTCTGGAAGGGATCAATGGCTTTAAGGTCAGTATTTATGACGAAAATGGCTGGCAGCGCCCTTGGGAAGGAAAAACCATCCCTAAAGCGATCTCGGTTGAGTTGGATATCGAAGGGGTTGGCGTAGTCAATCGCATGTTCCTTTTGGCCGGAGATGGAAACGCCCACCGTCAGGTCGTTACTGACCAAGGTGGCTCAGGCGGCAGTGGTGGCAGTGGCAACGGCAACGAAGGCAGTGGCGACGGAAGCAGCGGCTCAGGAGACCGGAGGGCCGCTGGCGATGGTAGTAACTAGCTCGTCACCGAAGCGTCAACGCGGTGTGGCGATTATCACCGTCATGCTCGTCGTAGCCCTAGCTGTGATTATTGCTGCCAATATGACTGAGCGCTTGGGATTGCAGATGCGCCGGGCTGAGAACCTTATCCTGGGTAACCAGGGTCTTTGGTATGCCATGGGTGCAGAGCAGTTTGCTATCAAAATTTTGCAGCAGGATATCAAGGATGACGAGGATGTGATCCACCTTGGCCAGAACTGGGCACAGGAAGGGAATGAGTTTCCTGTTGAAGGTGGGACTTTGGGCGGGCAGGTCATAGATATGCAGTCCTGCTTTAATCTTAACAGTGTCGCCGGCAGCGATCCGAAAAAAGAGCTCAAAGCCAGGCCTGTACAAAGCCGGATGTTTCAAGCACTGCTCGAAGAGCTGGAAGTCGACGCTTATGAGGCCGAACAGATTGCCGAGGCGTTGCGGGACTGGATTGATGCCGACAGCATTATGGCATCCAGTGTAGGGGCTGAGGACGCTGAGTACGAGTCAATGGCTGTCCCCTATCTGACAGCAAACAGTTTGTTGGCCCACGCCAGTGAACTGAGGGCGATCAGAGGGGTAACCGCTGAAATCTATGAGAAGGTCAGGCCTTATGTTTGTGCATTGCCAGAAAATCCAACACTCAAGGTGAATGTTAATACCATTAAGCCTGAGCATGCGGCCATATTGGCTGCGGTGCTGACGCCACGGATTAATTTAAGCGAAGCTCAGGATCTGATAAACAATCGACCTAAAAATGGCTTTGAAAACATCGACGAGTTTTGGCGGCAACCTGAAGTAAGTGCGGTGGGTAGTGGCAATCAAGGTCAAAAGGAAGCACTGGTTGTAAATAGCCATTATTTTCTGTTGCAGGCAAAAACTGAAGTGGCAGATCTAAAATTCAAACTGGAGTCGCTGATGAAACGCGGGCAAGACAATAAACTTGTTGTGATAAGGCGACAGATGGGAGGAACCCAGTGAACGAACAATTAGTGATAAGACTGGGGCATAAAGAAGATGCGCCAGTTCACTGGCTGGTTTGGTCCTATAGCGAATCTGAAGTGATTGCTTCAGGCACATTACCCAATGTTGCTCAACTCACCACCCTGCATGAACGGGCAGGCGGACGTAAGCCTGTTGTGCTGGTTCCTAGCAGTGAAATTGCGTTACATCAGGTTGAGCTGCCGCCTAAAGCCGGACGTGCAGTACTTAAAGCGCTGCCATTTATGCTTGAAGAGCAGTTGGCTCAGGATGTAGACAGTTTGCACTTTGCTCTGGGTGAGCGGGTTGAGAATGTTCAGCAGGTGATGGTGGTTAGCCGTACCCGTATGGCGCAATGGATGGATTGGCTGGCTGAAGCGGATATCACTCCGCAGCGGCTTGTTCCGGATCTGCTTGCCTTACCTTTTCACGAGCAGGATTGGACATCGCTTGATTTTGAATCTCAGCTTCTGCTCCGCACCGGTCTGTTTTCGGGCATTGTCGTTGAGCCTGAAAACGCTGAGTTATATCTACAAAGCCTTGTGGCTTCAAGAGAAAGTAGTGATGAGCCTCAGGCACTGCATACCTACCAACCTTGGATCCTGCCAGAAATCGATGACTTAAGTATCGTGCGAGAACCCGAAGAGTTGCCTATGCAACTGTTGGCTGAACATCTTCCATCGCACCAATGGAACCTTCTTCAGGGCAACTTTGAACAAAAGAGGGAGTTTGATAAGCGTTTGCTGGCGTGGCGTAACGTGGCTGCGGTGGCAGTGTTCTGTGTACTTCTGAACATGTTGCTTGATGGTATGGCCTTATGGCGGTTGAGCGGTGAGCGCGAGCACACCCAAAATCAAACCCTGGAAGTGTTTAAAGTGGCTTTTCCTGACGTCAAAGCCAGCTCTGTAAGCAAAGCCCGTTCAATCATGAAAGCCAAGCTGTCTGAGCTTGGTGGCAGTGGCGAAACAGATCTGGGCTTGTTCAAAATGCTCAGTGAACTGAAAGAGCCATTTGAGTCCGTAAGCGCATTTAAGCTTGCTTCGATGAAGTTTGATAAGCGCCGTCAGGAGCTGCGCATTCAAGCTGAAGCAAAAGCATTTGCTGATTTCGAGAAGTTTAAAAGTGCGGTGTCAGACAATTATGAGATCGAAGTAGGTTCGTTGAACAATCAATCCGGCACTGTCTCTGGCTCTATGATCATAAGGAGCAAAGGATGAATGCGATAAAAGCTTATTTGGACGGTTTGGATAGCCGGGAACGCCAGTTACTCATTGTCGCAGCCATCGCAGTGGTATTCGCGATTTTTTATTGGGGGATCTGGGCACCTCTCGATAGCGCTGTAGACAATGAGCGTCAAATGCTTAGCTCTGATGAAAGTCGCTTAGCCGAGATGAAGCGTGCCGCAGTGGAAGTGATTAGTCTGCGTGGAAAAGCGTCTGGTGGCCAGGCACGGGGTGGCAGTTTATCTTCCATCGTGAACCGTACAGCAAGAGCACAGAAAGTTACGATTGCACGCATACAACCGCAAGGCGAAGACCTTCAGGTCTGGATTGACCAAGTTTCATTTAATGCGCTTATGAACTGGCTTGGCGTGCTTAAGAAGCAGTACGGCATCGATGTGGCCAGCTTGGATCTTACCAGCGAGCCTGATAGTGGTGTGGTTCGTATCCGACGCCTGCAACTGACAAGGAGTTAATATCTTGATTTGGGTTCGCCGTGGCGCAGTTGTTTTAGTTGTTTACCTGTTCTTTCTGATCATGACGCTCCCAGCTGCCTGGCTGGTTCGCTTTCTTCCCCTGCCTGAAACGACAGTTTTGCAAGGTGTGAGCGGTACCGTATGGCAAGGCGAGATCGCAGTGTTACGAGATCGTCGAATAGTGTTGGATAAAGTTAAATGGGACCTCTCGTTCTGGCCATTAATAATGGGCGACCTGGATGCTGAGGTGAACATCGGCACTCGCCATTCTGATATTCGAGGTCAGGCGCGAATCATCGCTGATCCAGGTGGTATCGCGATCTATGACGGTTCGTTAATCGTTCCTGCACAGTTTGTCGGTGCCGTTTCAAACCTTCCGGGACGTGCCACATTGGATGGTACGATGAAATATTTTGTCGAAGAGTTTGAACATGGCTTGCCTTGGTGTGAAACCCTGGTTGGCGACATCTTTTGGGAATCAGCAAGCTTCAATAACAACATGATCAAGACGCCAGTGGCTCTGGGTCAAATAAGTACTCAACTCAGTTGTGTTGATGGGCAGGTTGTATTTGATCTTGATGGCAGCCAGAGCCCGCTAGCGGCCTCGGGGAGCATTCGTTTACCAGATCGTCAGCGTGCTGTTGGCACCATAATGCTCAACCCTGACCGTTCACTGCCAAAAGAGGTCATCGAAGGCCTGGAATTTCTCTCTGAGAAAACCCCTGAAGGGCTGAAGTTTGAGTTTGATACCAAACTGCCCTAGTGAATCTGCTTATCCGGCTGCAGCCTAAATAGGGTGCTGCCGGATATCACTGAGTAAGGTTCGATAATCCTTAATATTGTGGTAACCGGCCACCTGCCTTGCGGGTTGTTGGCTATCAGGGTTGGCAACAGCTAATAAATGTTTAATGCCATAAGTGCGTGCTGCTGCCAGTACACTGGCACTGTCATCCACAAATAGCGTTTTTTCTTTCTCAAATCCCAACTTTCTCTGCAACTGTGACCATAACTGTTGCTGCTCTTTGGCCGCACCAAACTCATGACTGGTGTACAGCTTATGCAGGTGCTTATCCAGCTGAGTTCGCTCTACCTTTAGAGACAAGCTATCTGGATGTGCATTGGTCAGGAGGATCACCTGTCTGCCGGTGTCTTTAAGCGTATCCAGAAAGGGCAGGGTATCAGGGCGAAGGCTGATACGATTAGCGACTTCCCGCTTCATTGCGACTATGTCCATCTGCAGGCGTTCCTGCCAATAATCCAGGCAGTACCATTTAAGCGAGCCCATGACTTCTCGATAGGCTGATGTCAGCAGGTCGTGGGCCTGTTCAAAGCTAATCTCTTTCTCTTCTGCATAACGCTGAGGCAAGTGGGTCAACCAGAAGTGGTTGTCAAAATGCAGGTCCAGCAAGGTGCCGTCCATATCCAATAGCACGGTTTCAATCTGATCCCATTGCAGCACGATTATTCCCCCAGAAATGCTAAAAAACTTGGCACGATGGCGTTAGACCGCTAGTGTAATCCTAGCCTTCTTAACTTTGCATTAAATAATAAGACTAAGCCCGTCAAATGAGCCAGGACCCTACTGACAAGAAAAAACCCACCATACTCGCAAGTCGTGTAGTTGCCCAAAGTCGTCTGTTCACCATCGAAGCGATTGACCTGGCGTTTTCCAATGGGGCACGCCGAGAATATGAACGTATGCGCGGCAGTGGCCGTGGCGCGGTAATGATGGTGCCCCTGATCGACGATCAGGTCGTTTTGGTTCGTGAATATGCGGCAGGTACAGATAGTTATGAGCTAGGCTTTCCGAAAGGGCTGATAGATCCAGGGGAATCGCCAGAGCAGGCTGCGGATCGAGAACTTAAAGAAGAGATCGGCTTTGGTAGCCATGAGTTGACCAGGCTCAAGACTCTGACCATGGCGCCCGCCTATTTTGGTAGCCAGATGACGATCATGCTGGCTCGGGAGTTGTATCCAGAAGTGTTGCAGGGCGATGAGCCTGAACCGCTGGAAAAAGTTTACTGGCCGGTAGCGGATATGATGGGTTTGGTACAACAGCCTGAATTTTGCGAAGCACGCAGTATCGCCGCACTGTATTTGGCGAATGAGATGCTGCAGAGAGAGGGGAAGTGATGGAGCCGATTGCGTTGCTCAATGATGTAAGAGCGATGGCGGTGGACGCCGGTAATTTGATTGTTGATATCTATCAGCAGGGCCGTTTCGAAAAGCTGACCAAGCAAGATGAAACGCCGGTCACAACCGCAGACTTGAGAGCCAACCAACTCTTGATGGAACGACTGACTCAACTGGCGCCTGAGATCCCCATTCAATCTGAAGAGGTGACCGATGTTGGTTTCAATAAGCGTTGTCACTGGGACCGTTATTGGCTAATCGACCCGCTTGATGGCACAGGTGAATTTATTGCGGGTAGTGGTGACTTTGCCGTAAATATTGCCCTGATCGTAAAGGGCGTACCAACCTTGGGCGTGGTTCATGCGCCAGTTTCTGGCATCACCTATTTTGCTACTCGAGGTCATGGCGCGTTTAAGAGTCACGGTGGAGAAACTAAGGCAATTAGTTCAACCAAGTTTGCCAGTGAAACGCCAAAGTCACTGCGTATTGCCGTCAGTCGCCGCCAGAATCTAGAGTTGATCACCGACCAGTTGCGAGAAGACGTACAGGCTGAGTTTATTCCTTTTGGCAGTGCCACACTTAAGAGCTGCATGGTGGCTGAAGGGGTTGCCGACTGCTATTTGCGTATAGGGCCCACCGGCGAATGGGATACTGGTGCGGCGCAGTGCATCGTTGATGAGGCAGGGGGAAGGATCCTCGATCTTGACCTGAATCCGCTTAGCTATAACGAACGAGAGTCGTTGGAGAACCCCAACTTTATCGTGTTGGGAGATGAGTCTCTGCCCTGGGACAGCTTACTAAAACATTAAAAAAAGCCGCTCAATAGAGCGGCTTTTTTATTTGACCCCGATCCTGACTTGGCTTCTAGAATAAACGGTTCAGGCCATTGAGTGCGGCGACACGGTAGGCCTCCGCCATGGTTGGGTAGTTAAATGTCGTTCGAATAAAATACTCGATTGTGTTTGCTTCACCTTCCTGTTCCATGATCGCCTGACCAATATGGAGAATCTCGGATGCATTTACACCAAAACAGTGGATGCCCAGGATCTGTTTGGTTTCGCGATGGAACAAGAGCTTCAAGCAGCCAACCCCTGCATTGGCGATCTGTGCGCGCGCCAAGCTAGAGAAGTGTGCCTGACCGATCTCATAAGGCACTTTCGCTGCTGTCAGTTCCTGCTCTGTTTTACCGACAGAGCTGATCTCAGGAATAGTGTAGATACCGGTCGGTATGTTGCCGATAAGCTTGGCTTCCGCTTTGCCATCTACCATGGCGTCAGCGGCGATCCGGCCCTGGTCATAAGCAGCACTGGCCAGACTGGGATAACCGATGACATCACCCACGGCGTAGATGTTGTCGACGTCGGTTTGATAGTGTTCATTCACTTCCAGTTGACCACGGTGGTTAGCTTTGAGGCCCACCTTGTCTAACTGAAGTGTATCGGTATTACCGGTGCGACCATTAGCAAACAGCAGAGCATCCGCTTTTAAACGTTTACCCGATTCGAACTGCACAACGACACCGTCGTCTGTCCCTTCAACGCTGGCATAGGTTTCGTTATGACGGATCATCACGCCTGAACTGCGCAGGTGATAACTAAGTGCGTCGGAGATCTCTACGTCAAGGAACGACAATAAGCGCTCTCGGCTGTCGATAAGGGTGACTTTGCAATCCAGGCCTCGGAAAATCGACGCGTATTCACACCCAATCACGCCTGCACCATAAATAATGATATGGCGTGGGTGGTGGGTCAGACTGAGTATGGTGTCACTGTCGTAAACGCGAGGGTGGTCAAAGTCGATGTTTTGAGGACGGTAAGGGCGAGAGCCGCTAGCGACCAGAATCTTGTCCGCGGTGATTGTTTCAATGCCGCTTTCCGACACTACCTTGATGGTGTGATTGTCGACAAACTCCGCATTACCATGGAAGACATTCACATCATTGCGGTTGTAAAAGCCTGTGCGCATCCGCGTTTGTTTGGTTACCACTGATGCTGCTTGTTTCAGGATCTGATCAAAGGTCCAGGTCCGGGGTTTGTGAAAACCTTCAACAAACAGGGGGTTGTTATTGAAGTCTATCAGGCGCGACACCGAATGACGCAGCGCCTTTGAGGGAATGGTGCCCCAGTGGGTACAGCCACCACCGACATCAGAATGCCTTTCAATCACGGCAACGCGCTGACCACGCTTGCTCAAATTCATTGAGGCGCCTTCGCCGCCGGGACCTGAGCCTATGATAATGGCATCGTAGTCATAGACTGGTTTTGTCTTGGGGGCAGGGGGGGTAGTGTTATTCTTTTTGGTCACGGGCGTTGCTTCTTATTCTGTTTTCCCAAAGTGCGCATAGTTTACCTTCACGCAGCAAGGGACAGAAGCAATCAGCGCACAAAAGCAGAGATCAAGATGGAAACTGCCTGCAAATGTGCGCAATTGGCCGTGTTAATCCCGGTTAACTTATAAAGACCAATGAATCGCCTTCAGCAGAGCTGACGATTTCCCCAATGGGTTTGGCTGGCATCTCATCCATAGCCAGAAGTTCAGATACACCGTCAGCATGTTCGCTGTCCACCGCGATCAGCAGGCCACCACTGGTTTGGGGATCGCACAATAACTGTTTCTGTTTTTCGGTCAGTGGTGCAGCTTTGTGGCCATAACTGGCAAAGTTGCGCTCTGTGCCTCCCGGTATACAACCTTGGGCTCGATAATTCTCAACTTCAGGCAGGGTCTTGATGGCATCAAAGTTCAATTGCGCTTTTACGCCGCTGCCTTCGCAGATCTCGATTAGATGGCCCAGAAGGCCAAAGCCGGTAACGTCAGTCATTGCACAAACGCCAGGTAACTTGGCCAATTCAAAACCCAGTTTATTTAGTTGGCACATAGCGTCAGGCGCTATCTGCTCATGCTCTGGTAACAGCTTTTTCTGTTTTTGTGCCGTGGTCAGGATCCCTATCCCCAACGGCTTGGTAAGAAACAACTTTGCGCCAGATCTGGCTTGGTCATTTCGCTGTAACTGTGTCAGCGGCACTTCCCCAGTGACTGCCAAGCCAAAAATTGGCTCTGGAGCATCAATGCTGTGACCTCCAGCTAACAAAATGCCGGCATCGGCGCACGCCTGACGCCCACCATCAACGACATTGGCTGCAATCTCGGGTGATAGTTTCGCCGTTGGCCAACCCAGGATCGCAATTGCCATAAGTGGGCGCCCGCCCATGGCGTAAACATCACTGATCGCATTGGTGGCCGCTATTCGGCCAAAGGTAAAGGGGTCATCCACAATTGGCATGAAGAAGTCTGTGGTACTTATGACGCCGCGACCATCACCAAGATCGTAAACCGCTGCATCATCTTTACTTTGATTGCCGACGAGCAGTTTAGGATCGGTGGGCAGGTTGAGTTGGCTATGTAGGATCTGGTCGAGTACCGCAGGAGCAATCTTACAGCCGCAGCCGGCGCCATGGCTGTATTCAGTGAGTTTTATTGGTTCCATCTAAAAGGCGTATGCAGCTAACAATGTGCATTTAGCATAACCGGGCTCACTGCTAAGGCAAACCCGTTAGACATTATGGCTACGCATATTGCGCTGTGAACTGTCGCCATAATTTGTGTTGCTCTTGCCAACGTAGCTGCAACTCCCGGCATTGAGCAGCGAGTTGACTCTCTTCGTAACGCTTAAGCATGCGATATTTTTTCATCTCCAGCAGGCGTTTTCGGGTGCTGTAAAAAGCATTGAGTTTTTCCAACAGCAGTTCGTATTCCGCCTGAGCCTTTGCCAGTAACTGCTCACTTTGTTCGCTTGTCGGCAATTTGTCCTGTAAACTTTTTAACTGCATTTGATAGCGAGCTGCCTGGATACGTTCTTCTGGGCTTTTTTTCAATTTCGAGGTGAGGCCAATCCAGCTGCAACTTTTGATCAGCCACTTGGTAGGATCGAACTGCCACCAACGGATGCCATTGCGGTAGTCGTATTCGAAAAGGTGATGGAAGTTGTGGTAGCCCTCGCCGTATGTCAAAAAGGCTAGGAAGCCATTGTCTCGGGCGCTGTTTTTGTCGGTGTAGGTTTGTTTACCCCAGATATGAGCTAATGAATTGATAAAGAAAGTGAAGTGGTGACTCAGAACCAAACGTAAAACACCACACAGTAGAAAAGCCCCGATCACGTCACCGCTAAACAGACCAAACAGCACCGGAATTCCCAGATTAGTGGCAAGTACCAATGGCAGGTAGTACTTGTGCTGCCACATAACCACCTTGTCTTTGGTCAGATCACGAACATTGCGGTAATCATCGTAAGATTCAGTTTGGTACTCACGCAACATCCAGCCGATATGGCTGTACCAAAATCCGCGGCCCGCAGAGTAGGGGTCTTTGTCATTATCATCGACATGCCGATGATGAACACGGTGATCAGAAGACCAGTGTAATGCACTGTTTTGTAGTGCAAATGCCCCGCCTATGGCAAAAATCACTTTAAGTACCGGGTGTGCTTCATAGGTTTTGTGAGACCAAAGCCTGTGGTAGCCAGCGGTAATCGATATCCCGGCATATCCCAATAACAACACACAGCCAATGACTTCGGCCCATCCATAACCATGATAAATGCCCCAGGCAGGCACTAGGGTGACAGCAGCCAGCAGCGTTAGGGAGAATAGCAGCACATTGGTCCATATAATTGGCGGTTTGGCGTGTTCAGGCATAACTAACAGACTCGAAATTATTTCAGCGTACAAGTGTTCGCTGATTTTATATGGATGTTCTGCGACTGCCAACCATTCTTATCTAATCCACGCTTGGGTATCATGTCTGAATTAAGGCAACCCAGATTGACACTTCAGGAGATCGGACGTTGGGCGTAAGGGCTGAGCAAAAGTTAAGAACACGGCAGGCGCTGGTGGATTCGGCGTTGTCGCAGTTAAGCGCAGAGCATGGCTTTGCCAACCTCAGTCTGCGAGAAGTTGCCCGCGAAGCGGGAATCGCTCCGACCTCTTTTTACCGCCATTTTCGTGATATGGATGAACTTGGCCTGACGCTGGTGGACAGTGCCGGTTTAACCCTGCGTCAACTGATGCGCCAGGCACGGCAGCGAATCAAGGATGGTGGTTCGGTTATTCGAACGTCGGTTGAAACTTTTATGGAGTTTGTTACCGACACGCCAAACGTATTTCGCCTGTTGCTTCGCGAGCGTTCTGGCACATCCGCTCCTTTCCGTGCGGCGGTCGCGCGGGAGATCCAGCATTTTATCGAGGAGTTAGCTCATTACCTGATGCAGCAGGTCGGTGGGCGCTCCGCCGATGCCTACATTCAGGCCGAAGCTATGGTGACCTTGGTGTTTAGTGCGGGTGCGGAAGCGTTGGATCTACCCGAGGAGCAGATCCCGGAGCTGACCGAACGGGTCATTAAACAGCTTAAGTTAGTCGCACGGGGCGCGGCCAGTTACCGCGCCCAAGAGTTGGACTAGTTTTTGGTTAGCCTTGTTGGCGTCGCTTAAGTAGCACGCCGGCTTCGCAGTGGTCGGTATAGGGGAACTGATCAAACAGTGCAAATCGAACGATGTCATGGGTTTGATGCAGCTGTTCCAAGTTATCTGCCAGCGTGTCCGGGTTACATGAAATGTATAGAATGTTGTCGTAATTCTGTACCAGATTGACCGTGTCTGCATCCAGACCCGCCCTCGGCGGATCGACAAAAATGCTATCGCACTGGTAGCTCGTCAAATCGACACCTTTCAGACGATTGAACTGGCGCCCACCCATTGCTTCAGTGAACTCTTCGCTCGACATCCGGATCACGGTCACGTTGTCGACCTGATTCAATTTCATATTCAGCTGTGCAGACGCCACCGATGGCTTTGCGATTTCCGTCGCTAGTACTTTGTCGAAGTTTTGCGCCAGAGGCAGAGTAAAGTTGCCATTGCCACAATAGAGTTCAAGCAGATCACCTTGACTGGCTTTGGTGCATTCCACTGCCCAGCCCAACATTTTTTCGCATACCCCAGCATTGGGTTGGGTGAAACTGTTTTCAATCTGCTGGTACTGGTAGTCACGGCCATTCACATTCAGTGTTTCCATGACGAAATCCTGGTCCACCAACAGCTTCTGTTTTCTCGCTCTACCGATTAACTCGATTTTGCCATGCTGCTGTAGCCGCTGTTTCAACTCTGTGGCGGCTTGTTGCCATGCGTCGTCTAGCTGACGATGGTAAAGCAGGGAGATAGTCGCTTCGCCGGTTTGGGTAGAAAGAAAGTCTACTTGAAACAGTTTGCGGCGCAGAACTGGCCAATCTCTGATTTCATCGAGCAGGGCAGTCATCAGAGTGTTGATCAGCTGCGAAGCCTGTGGGAACGACGTCACTTTATAGTGATTGCGTGTGCCCTTATCGAACATGATGTAGTCGATGTCATCGCCTTCATGCCATACGCGAAACTCCGCACGCATACGATAGTGTTTGGATGCTGAGCTGAAAACTTCCAGTGAAGGCGGGGAAAACTGCGCAAAGCGGTCCTTCATCCAGCGAGCTTTTGCTTCCAGCTGCTGGTCATATTCATCTTGGGTAAAGGACAGATCTGCCATTGTGTTGCTCCGAGCCATTGGGGGCGCAAATTTTAGGCAATCCTGGCGTAGAGTCAAAAACTCTTTTTTGTGAAGTAATAAAACATGGGTTGCACAAAAAATGCTCAAGCTTAGTTTTCTGTGGCCGATAAGAAACCAGGCGCGGTTAGGAGGTACGCAAAACGAATACGAAGAGGAAAAGGGCTTCGTCATGTTTCAATCAAATTTTCAGTTTTATTCACAAACCAGCTTTAGTAGTAGCAAACCTTCCGGCTACGTTCAGCAACCCGGCACCGTCAGTCAGCCTCCGCAGCAAAGCCCATCGTTATCATCGCCCAGCGCAATGCCTGACAAGGTAGCGCCAGACGCTTTGTCAACCCCTGTTGCACTGCCAACAGCTAAACAGTTATCTGAAGTCGCACTTTCTCAGGCGCTGACTGAGAAGTTTGGTGCCGCCGGGGACAATACGTCGGCCAAGGAGCAGCTGCAGAGTCAGGTTGGGCGCCTCTATCAGCTTCAATCAGAGGGAGCCAGTCGCAGTGAGCTAAAGGCCGAATACCGTGAACTTCGTAAAGAGGCGCGTTTGGCGTTTAAAGAAGCAAGAGCAGATTTGAGAGAGGCAGGCCTCTATAGCCGAGATACACGTCATGCCTTGCAAGCTGAATGGAAAGAGTTTGCTAGCACCTTAAAAACGTTTAAGGAAGGGCTCAACGCACCCCAGCCAGAGCCTGTCAGTTACAGCAGCTATCAGTCCGTGCAGTTTTCAATGATCGCGAGCAGTGGTGAACAGGTCCAGTTCAGCTTTAGTGAGCAGCGTTTCGAACAAGGTATGTTGCCTTCCCCTTCATCGTTGAAAGATGGCCCACTGCAGACCCCACAGAAAGATGGGCCCTTACAGCAACCTGAGCAGTTGAAAGACGGCCCGTTACAACAGCCTGCTCCAACAAAAGACGGCCCCTTGCAGCAGCCGGCACCTGCTAAGGACGGTCCTCTGCAGCAACCCGAAGCATTGAAAGATGGTCCTTTGCAACAGCCGGCACCGGTGAAGGATGGCCCACTACAGACACCTGAAATGCAGGCCACAGGAACTTTACCTTTCACTACCAATCCTTTCCGCGAGATGTTTGAGAGCTTGCCTGGTGTTGCCAACCTGTCCGACTTTATGACTCCGGCTGCCAGTCAGTTCGCATTTAGTGCAAGTTTTAGTTTTCAGTATTCTTCAGTTCAAGGGCAGACCAGCTTTAGCTACAGTGGCAGTAGCAACTTTTACTATCAGGTAGGTGGAGCCACATCACAACAAACTGAGCAGGTAGCTAGTGCCGTCGGTGACTTGGCGCAACTAGCAGATCAATACCAAAGTGGCTCAATAGAATCAGCATTGGTTGAAGCGGACGCCGAGCGAGAAGAGGCTGGTACTTACTCAGCGCAAATGGGGAACTCTGCACAGCAGGAAGTTAATGAATATCTGAATCAACTCGGTTCCGTGGAGCAAGCGTTTGCTACACAGTTCAGTGATGAAAACGATATGTACCTCATGGCGAGCTATCTGTTTGCACAACTCGGCAGTACTGGTTCAGGCCAAAATGATGTCTTTCAGTTCCAGCAATTCAATCAGCAATTAAAGATGCGCAGTACCGCAGGCTAGGGTTTAGGCTCTTTTCTTCAAGAGCCCACAGCACTAACATAGCCCCGGCTAAGTCCGGGGCTTTTTAGTGCTAATTACTTAGCATCCGAAAGTTATGCTTTTAAAAGGGTGTGCGCGCTTGAGTGCGAGAATATTAATATTTGATTCTGGTGTTGGTGGGCTGTCTGTTTGGCAGGCGATCCATTCGCGCATGCCTGAGTTGCAGCCATTTTATCTGATGGACAACGAAGCACAGCCTTATGGTGAGCTTGCCGATGATTACCTGGTTAAACGTGCCGTCGCATTAATAAGTGATGCTGTTGCGCAATGTGCACCCGCCATGGTGGTGGTGGCGTGTAACTCTGCCAGTACTTTGGTGCTGCCCGAATTAAGAGCAAAGCTTGAGATCCCAGTGGTGGGCGTTGTTCCTGCGATTAAGCCGGCCGCGTTACAGAGCAAAAATAAACACATAGGTATTCTGGCGACGCCAGGTACGGTTGCTCGTGCTTATACTCAGGCGCTGATCGATGAGTTTGCTGCAGATTGCCAAATATCCAGGCTTGGCAGCAGCGAACTGGTGTTGATGGCCGAACAAAAACTGGCAGGGCAAGCACCCTCACTACCTTTACTGCGGCAATTGCTGTCTAGCTGGGCTGGAATCGAAGGGCCCGACACTATTGTGCTAGGGTGCACTCACTTCCCGCTATTAGCTTCAGAGATCCAGCAAGCATTGCCCCAGGTATGTTGTATCGATAGTGGCGATGCTATTGCTCGCAGGGTTGAAGCCTTGTTCCAGGATGCCTCAATAGATGCAGGGCCGACGGAGGTTCCTTCGACACTCTGGTTTACTAAACGCAGTGAAAGTCTGGGGGCGCAGTGGGCAGCGTTTTCTGCAGCTGGATTAGTAGAGAGTCAGGAAATAAAAAGCCGGCACTAATGGCCGGCTTGTTGATCACTCGTTAGATAAGCTTACTCTTCTTCTTTACGCTCTTTAGCTTCTCTCACTTTCAGCGTGCGCTGCTGGAATTCGTTGTCATTAAGCGCCTTGATCGCCTTGTTTGCGCCGGCCAACTCCATTTCCACAAAACCGTAACCTTTACGGCGGCCTGTTTGGCGATCTTTCATCAGTCTGACAGAGAACACTTTGCCGTGATCTTCAAACAGGGTGCGAACCGCTGCTTCATTCGCACGATAAGGCAGGTTGCCTACGTAAAGTGTTTTGACTTCTCCGACACTAGCACTGCTCTCCTGAGCTTCTTCGCCACCTTGGCTTGGCAAAAATAGAGGAATCAGCACACCGCCAATCAGAATACCTACAGCGAACAAAATATCGCTACTGACAGAATCCCCAAGTGTTTTAACTGAAAAGAAACCAAGTAGAGCCAAGACGGCACTAAAAAGGAGAGATTTTGTAAAATTAACTGCATTCATTGCATTGCTACTCAATATTGTTATTTGTAAAACGTTTTGAAGGCAAAAAAGTATGATTTTCCATAGTAACGGGGTTTTTTATACCCAACCACCTTCGCCCTACATTAAGGCCTCCTGTTGTTACAAAATTTAAACATATCTCTCATTTTTACTGGTTTGTACGACTTTTGACCGTTTGAACCAGATCACACAAAAAAAGCGTTGACGATGAGATTAAGGTCCCTATAATGCCGCCTCACTCGCTCAGGGCGAGGCAGCGGAAAGAAATAAC
>NZ_BAABLI010000010.1:0-73892 GCF_039544265.1 Corallincola platygyrae
GACCGAATGGCGTTGCTCAACCTTTGAAAAGGTGTAACCCATGTTGCCGGTTTAAAGTGTTACCTATGTTCCGGTTGCACATTTTATCCCCCTCTCCAGAGGGAGAGGGCTGGGGTGAGGGGATATTTCGGACTAGACCTGGCTACTTCAACCACTCCGCAAACGGTTCAAACCAAACCCTTTGACCTGCTTCTTCGCCGGCGGACTCAGCCGCTAACGGCGCATAACCGTTCGCACTGATCATCGAGCTGAAGATAGCAGACCCCTGATTGCCGGTCCCTGCCACCTGCCATTGACCATCGACCAGCGTAGCGGTTGCACGTTGGTAATCTTTGCGGCCGGGACGCTTTTTAAGCCTGGCGGTAAGCTCCGCTTCAAATCCCAATGCAGGCTCAGCTTTCCAGCCCATCATCTTCTGCAGGGTTGGCATCACCAGCTGGTCGCAAGTCACCACAGCAGATACCGGGTTCCCCGGCAGTCCGAAGAACTGGCTGTGCGGCAGCTTACCAAAGGCAAAGGGTTTGCCCGGTTTAATCGCCAGCTTCCAGAAACCTATATCGCCCATTTCATCCAGGATCTGCTTTGTATAGTCAGCATCACCTACCGACACACCACCGCTGGAGATCACCGCATCAGCCCATGCATCAGCGTCAGCAAACACCTGTCGTAGTTGGGCTTCATCATCTGGTATCACACCAAAATCCCTGACTTCTATCGGCAGTCGGGACAACATCGCTTTGACTGCAAAGCGGTTGGAATCGTAGATCTCACCCTCAGAGAGCGGAGTGCCGGGCAGTTTAAGCTCGTCTCCGGTAGAGAAGATCGCAACTTTCAATTTACGACAAACCGGCACCTTACCAATACCCAAGCACGCCAGCTGGCCGATATGACGAGGTGACAATCGATCTCCGGCAAACAAAGCAACATCTCCGGCTTTCACATCCTCGCCACGGTAGCGCACATTGCTGCATTGTTTTACCTCGGCGAAGCTAACATTGGCGCCATCCTCGCTGACCACCGCTTTCTCCTGCATCACCACAGTGTCCAGCCCTTCAGGGACTTTCGCACCAGTCATGATGCGCACGCAGTGACCCACTGGTACATCGCCAGTGAAAGGCTGACCTGCCATAGCTTTGCCCGCCAACGGCATGGTGTTGTTTGCCTGCCAATCAGTAAAACGGAACGCATAGCCATCCATCGCCGAGTTATCGAAAGGAGGAATATCCAATGGCGAGGCGACATCTTCCGCTAATACCCGGTCAAAGGCGTCAGCCAAATCACACTGCTCTTTTTCAGCGACAGCAGAAACTGTCTGTGCCATTTGAGTCAGCGCTTGTTCGACCGGCATCAAGCCTGGTGCGTCACAACAATCCATCGAATTCCTCTTTTAAACTCGGTTCAGGTTTATATTGCGCTTACAAGCGCTACTTTGCCGCCGGCTTTTGCTGATATTTCTGATAGAGCTGCTTCTGGCGATTATTCAGATCTACTTCTCGGCCATCAATCAGCATCGCTTTGATCGGGTGACCGCTGTAATCCAAAATATCGCCCGGTGCGATCACCAGGCTGGCACGCTTGCCCGGACGCAACGAGCCCAACTCTTCGTCGACTCCCAAAATTTCCGCCGCAGTGAGCGTGATGGCCGTTAGCGCTTGCTCTTTGGTTAGGCCAAAGCCCACCGCCTGTCCCGCTGCAAACGGCAAGTTACGAACATCCCACGTGCCTTCGTTATGGAATGCCAGCGCGTACTTCACACCCGCTTTTTGTAGCTTAAGCGGCACGGAAAAGGCGCTGTCATAACCATCATCTTCTGTGAAGGGATGCGCCACGCTATGGGTATAAATTACCGGGATATTGAACCTTAACAGGCTATTGATCGCCTGGTCAGCCTGCGCGCCTCCGACAAGTATCATCGCCAGACGCTCTCGCTGTGCAAAAGCGATTGCCTGAACAATATCTCGAATATCATCAGCGTGGATGTAGATAGGCTGCTCGCCACGAAGCACTGGCAACATCGCTTCCCAACGCTGATCCGTCGCAGCCAGTTGGTCAGCCTCTTTCGCGTATTTGTAACGCTTAGCATCGGCAAAGGCTTTGTGCAGTTTAGCCAGGTCTTCAGCGTAATCTTCACGTTGACTCTCAGGGTCCTGCGATACATACCAGCCCTGACGCAATTTGATTGTTGGCCAACGCAGGTGCACGCCCAGGTCATCGATTAACAGTGAATCGACATTGTTCCACCCATCAAGGTGTACCAGGCTGGAAGTACCACTAAGCAGCCCCCCCTTTGGTGCAACCTGAACATAACCAATACCGTTGCTGCGCGTCGGTGGTAATAATTCAGAGTCCGCATTAAAGGCGATATAACCTTGGGCATTCGGGTTGATGCTACCCACTTCGCCTTCATCATCGGTCGCTCTAACCGCGTCAATTTCCAACAGCCCGAGGGTGGTATCCAGTGCAATCAGGGTTGGATACACCGACTGGCCCACCGCGGAGATCACTTTGGCATTTTCCGGCACAGGGATCTGCTGTTCGAGTTGAGAGATAACACCATTTTCCAGCAGCAGATCGTATCCTTTAAGTACCTCGCCATCACCGGTATGGACTGTGCCATCCTGGATCAGGATAGGTTGGCTTTGAGGTGCACCTGGCACCTGCGTATGTGCCTGCAGGTTGGTCCCACTAACAGCGGAAAGAGACAGTAGCAGTGCCAACACATTAGTTAACTTCTTCATGACTAGTGGCCTCCTGCGTGATGAGCATGGTGAGCATGATGCTCGTGATTCCAAACATCGAATTGGGTGTCACAATGCCAGCTTGGTTGGTCCATCTTATAGCCCGCCGCCTCTGCGGATTCATCACCATAAGCCGTTTCGCCACCATTCGCGGCGCCATTGCTCAGCACCTTCTGGATCAAGCGCTGCTTTTCATACCCCTGCTGCTGGCGCATCAATGAATCACGCTGACGGTCAAAGTAGCGTTTACCTTCAATCCAGGTTGCTTCAGCACGGGCATAGGCTGACATTGGTGCATGGTTCCACAACACGACATCTGCCTGTTTACCTTCTTCCAACGAACCGACTTTGTCGTCGATTTTCAGTTGGATAGCAGGGTTAATGGTAATCATGTTCCAAGCCTGCTCCGGAGACATATCACAGTACATCATGGATTTAGCCGCTTCCTGATTGAGGCGGCGAATTAGATCTTCACTATCAGAGTTAATGCTGACGTTAACGCCGCGCTCCGCCATCAAACAGGCATTCTGAGGAATAGCGTCATACACCTCGAACTTGTATGCCCACCAATCAGCAAAGGTTGACGCTGTCGCTCCATGCGCAGCCAATTCGTCAGCCACCTTATAACCCTCAAGTACATGGGTGAAGGTTTGTACCGTAAACCCAAAGTCGTCTGCCAACTCCATCAAGGCCATCATTTCGGAAGAAACGTAAGAGTGAACATGAATAAAGCGTTCACTGTTCAGGATCTCCACCAGCGCTTCCATACGATAATCGATACGCGGCGGTACCGTGTCTCGCTTAGCGCGGCGGCCAAGCTCCTGGTAGGCCTTGTGGCGAGCCTCGTACTCGCGAGCGGCCTGGAAGTAGTCTCGCATGATCGCTTCAACGCCGAGACGGCTTTGTGGATAGCGGATATCAAACTGATCTCCCCAGTTTGACTGTTTCACGTTTTCACCAAGGGCAAACTTAATACTTCCCGGCGCACCTTCAAACCTCAAACCTTCGGCGGTTTCACCCCAACGCAGCTGAACTATCGCTGACTGGCCACCAATCGGATTAGCTGAACCGTGTAACAACTGCGCAGTTGTTACACCGCCCGCCAGAGCACGATAGATGTTTGGGTCTTCCGGATTGAGCACATCACCGATTCGTACTTCAGAGGTAATCGCATCAGACGGTTCGTTCACACCATGGCTGATAGCAACATGGCTATGCTCATCAATAATGCCCGCAGTGACATGTTTACCTGTTCCATCAACAATCAGATAGCCACTGGGCGTGTCGAGGTCTTTGCCTATCTCTTCAATTTCACCATCAGATATCAGCAGGTCGCTGTTTTCGAGAATTCCCTTTTCTGTCGAAGTCCAGATGGTCGCATTCTTGATATGTACTTTTTCACTACTCGGTAACTGACCGAAGCCAAACGCACGGTTGGGGTACGTCAACTGACCAATAAACGGCTCGACAGCTGCGGGGCGTTCCATGTCGCCTACCTGCTTACCCCCTCCAGCGACCGCTACCAAGTCATACTGTTTACCTTCACTGTCAATCAGCTGTCCCAAAAGTTTCTCGTTATGACGCTGGAGCGCTACCCGGCTGACGCCTGGCAAACCCAACGCCTCCAATTCAACGCGGAAGTTGATGCGGTCACTGAGTACAGTCAGCCCGTTTAACGCCACAACATCGCCATTAAACTCCAGCTCTCCCTGCAGACTGCCTGTGTCGTAATCCAGGGTCATGGTGATGGGTTTATCTTTTAATTCCAGTCGGTAGCTTCCCGCAAGTTGATAGCTCTTATTTGGGTCCAATACCTTCTGCTGTCCCTGCAGCCATACCTGACGCAACTCCCCCCCCGTAAATAGATCACCGTGGCTGATCACCAAATCGGCACGATAACCCGGAGCCACACGCCCAATTTGATCTGAAGCTCCGGTAAACTTGGCTGGCGTGGTGGTCAATGCAGCCAGAGCATCTTTGGCGGACAGGCCGTAGCTCATCGCCTTGTCCAGATTGTCCCAGAAACTGCCATTGCTACCATGGCGAGTCAGTGCAAATGGAATATTTGCTTTAGCCACCGCCGCTGGATTGGCCGGCGCACGCTCCCAGTGACGAAGTGTCGCCAGTGACACATCACCCGCGTCATCCAGGCTCTCAACTTTTGGTGTTTCCGGAAAATTCAGTGGCAATACTAACTGCGCCCCGCTGGCCTTAATCTCCTGCAGTCGCGCATATTCGTAATGACTGCCCAGTGCGGTCAACGGTACATCAAACTCATTGAACAGACTGGCAGCCCGCAGCAGCATCATGTCGTCATCGGCCGCAAACATCACCCCACTGGCTTTGACCTCTGCCAATCCGGCAAGGGCAACATTGTATTCGCGCTCACCCGTGAACTCTGTGCGATTCATACCCTCACTGTTGGCATACCATTGCGCATCAGCCAAGGTTTGGCGGATAAGAGCAATACTGCCCATCAGAGAACCAGGATATGCCTGATCAGAACTGCCCTTATCGAAGCTGCCAAAATACTGTGTGGTTGGGCGATAAATCAGGTCATTAGGCACACCCTCAGCCAAGCTGACCAACATCCCCCGCCCCTGCAGAATGCCGTCAAAGCGGGCACTTTGCACCGAGGTAAAGCCGTCCTGAACCCAGCTATCTGCAGAATTGACAGAAGGCTCGAAACTATCCACCCAGCGCGTCTGGGTATGAATAGCAGCGTTACTGTAATTGCCCCCCACACGTTTGTTGTCGTAAATAGGCTCTTCTGTGTGATGGCCGTTGCCATCGTAGGCATCAACACCGTACTGCGTGTACAAGTCGATAAAGCCGGCGTAGATGAAATGATCCTTTAGATCGATCACCTTAGCCCCAGCAGGCACGTCACCATCTTCCAGTACGCGCTGAATACGACCACGTTCGATAATCAGTGTGGCATTTGGAATACGTTTACCGGGCTCGGTAACCACGGTGGCGTTGACCAGCGCAGTGAGATCGGGGGTGTACTTGTGAAGCCCTTGATTAGGCGTGGTCTGATCGGCATACGCCAATGGCGCCGAAACGACTCCACAAAGCATCCACGCGATACGGCGCGAGTGGTTGAACTCTGGGAACATCTCGTTCTCTCTCTGGTTAATTTGTAATAGTTGCCCTGTGGGCTTGTAATGACTGGGCTAACGGTTACTCCCAGAACGAATCTCTCGCAGCCATCGATACTGCGTGACAACCTGTTTCGGTACTGAAGGCATGGGAATAACTGAGCAAATTCAGTGCTCACATGTTATACCAATCCGAATAAGAATATGATCTACCAGCGGGAATTTAAATCACTTTAAGCAAGGCAGGAGATTGAAGGCATAGTTGTTCTACGCCGAAATCAACTAACGCAGCATAAAGTGATTTAAAACCCGCCCTACGCGGAAGTCTGGGAAAGCCCATTCCTGCTTTGCAGCCATTTGCAAGGGAGCAACCATTGCTGCATGACTGCGCCTTGAATTGAACTTGCCCAGGCTTCCTGGTTGACCATATTTTTATGCGGATTGGTATTAGTCACGTGTTGGGGGTGTCAGCAAGTCGCGGCCCAGAACGGGCCACAACAAAAAGTGAATATCGTCTGTTAGCCAAAAAAGATAGGCAAAATAATGGTTTGAACCAAGGTGGTGAAAACAACAATACACCAGCCACGAGCCAGCATTTTGGGCCACTTGCTGGCAAGGTCTGAAGATCGCCAAATAGCGGTGAGCGTCCAGACAAAGAAACACAGCCAGATTGGGATCAACATGGTCGATACCCAGGCATACGTTGTCAGCGGCAAGATACGGGAGAACAGGTGGCCCAATGCAAATAGCGCCGCCCAGCCGCCAAGGTGAAATGCAAAAAAGGTCACTGCCAACGGCAGTTCACCGCGCCATACTCTTCCTACGTAACTCATGCTGTGTCTATTTCTTTGGATCGAATTGCGGCGCAGAATAGCAAAATTGGGGGCCATTTGCAGACTGGCAAATCAACTCCAGTTCAATCACTCTTTTTTATTTTTCCTGACGCGCCAGATCTGAACTGGCGATATCGCCTGCGTAAAACCGTTTAAGGCCCTGCCAGTCTTCGCCAGAGGTATTTTCTGTAGCATCTTCGGTTATCTGCCTTGCCATTAGCGACGCGAGATCAGATCCATCCACCGGCGCAATTGGGGAGCGTTTGCCGCCCATCATGGCAGCGAGAAGTTTCAGTAGTGGGTTACCCAATCGCTCTGAGAGACGAACCTCGATACGCCCTAATAGCGGACCCGGCCTGAAAATGGCCAACTTTTCGAATTGCAGCGCTTCCAGCGCCTGCTCTGCTTTTCCTTTCCAACGTAAATAAGGTGAGAGTGACTGCGCGCTCGCCAGCGTAGAGGAGATCAACATAGCGTTTGGCGTACCAGCTCCTCGGGCAAGCTTGGCGGCAGCGATGGTGTAGCCATAATCCACTTGCTCATAACTGCCCTGCTTGCCGGAATGTGTGCCTAGGCATAAACAGATCCAGTCACAAGTAGGCAGGAACAGCTCATCACAGCTCCCATGCCCTATCGCTTCAAAATCTAGGGCTTCAAAATCTATGATGGGATAACTCACTTTATTACCGGGAGCCAGATCTGGCCTAGTTGTAACCTCTTGTCTCACAGGACATATTATCTGTTTAATATTTTCGTCGGCCTTAAGCTGCTTAACTAAGAGGCCGCCGATAAATCCTGTACTGCCTAACACCATCACCCGCATAATGAATTCACTCCGAAGCAGAGCTTCCTATGCTAGCCTGATTCTTAGAATAACTGACTCTTATTAGGGTCTGTTGACCTTTGCTGTTTGTTTTTGCAGCAATGTGTTGGTGAATTAGGCGAGGCAGAGGCTGTGAAGTTGCATGGCCCTCAATAAATAGCCGATAACGAAGTATAAATCACCAACAAATGCTGCCCCTTCTTTTGAAGGTAATGGGGTTCGTTGAAACACGTTCTGCGCTGCGTCGTTCACTACTTACTTAGATCGCTAAGTTACGTAGCTCACTTCTTGCTCAAAACGTGTTTCATTCGAACAAAATCCATACACGAAAGGTCAACAGACCCTAGTAACGGATTCCTTAAAAACGATTTCTCTGAATAGAGTCTCGATAAATTAGAAAGGGAACAGTGATAGTTTGAAAATACTCGTTGTTGGCGCCAGTGGATATATTGGAAGGCATCTTGTCCCCGCTTTGGTCGAGCAAGGTCATCAGGTTCGCGCCTGTGCCCGCAGACGCCCAGAAATGGAAGCGGTATTCGAACCGCAACTCAAGGACGGTAGCGTTGAACTCTGTCCGATGGACCTGTTGCATCCGATCGAAGTGACGCAGGTCTGTGAACAAATTGATATTGCGTATTACCTGGTTCACTCGATGCAGGCAGGGGCTGACTTTGCCGAGCGGGATCTTCGTGCGGCGCGTATTTTTGGTAGAGAAGCGGAAAAAGCCGGACTCAAACAGATCATCTATCTGGGGGCTTTGACGCCAGAAAATACCCAGTCAACACATCTAAAATCCCGCGCCGAAACCGGCGAAGCACTGCGGGGTTTCACTACGCCGGTGACCGAATTAAGAGCACCAATTATTGTCGGTGCCGGTTCTGTGCCGTTCGAAGCGATCCGGGATATGGTGAATCATCTACCCGCTATGGTATTGCCCTCGGCTGTGAAAAACACCAGCGCTCCCATCGCGTTAGATAACCTGCTGCACTACTTACTCGAAGTACAGCAGCGGCCTGAATGCTATCAGCAAATCTATGATGTCGCCGGCCCAGAGCGTATGAGCTATCTGGAGCAGATTAAGCGGTTCGCATGGGCGACAGATAAACGGTTCAAAGCCCTACCGCTGCCATTCATCACCATAGGCATGGTCCGTTTGGGCATGCCGCTGTTTAGCTCGGCGCCCAAAGGCGTGATTAAGGCGTTACTGGGCGGATTAAAAGACAATATTCCAGCCAATGATGCGCCGATCCGCGAGCTGATCCCGCAAACCTTATTAACCTACGATCAGGCAGTTGAAAAAGCGCTGGAAGATGAACGTGACGCGCCGGCGCCTCTGAACTGGTTTCAGGGCAATATGGCGTTCCGAGAAGGCTGGCCCAATGCCGCTTTTTACGGTGACAGCCTGATCGTCAGCCACGAGTCAGCACTGCCCGCAGCGCCCATTTGGCAGGTACTCAGCAAAATTGGTGGCAAACAGCGCTTCTTCTTTATGAGCTGGGTTTGGGCGATCCGGGAGTGGATTGATTTTTGTGTGGGAGGCCCGGGACGGGAGCTGGGGCGCGACACCGAAGACAGGTTTATCGTTGGCGAACGCATGGACTCCTGGGAGATCCTTCGCGTGGATGAATCCAGGGAAGATGAAAAATCAGTCCTACTTGGCTTCCGTATGAAAGGACCGGGTTCCGGCAACCTGGAGTTCCGACTGGAGCCTCTCCCCGGTGGTGGTACACGGATAAAAATGATCGCTTATTGGCACCCCGCCGGCTTCTGGGGTCAACTCTACTGGTACGCCATGATGCGTCCACACACCTTCCTGTTCTGGGGCATGTTGCGACGGATCAGTACATTGGCGGTGAAAGCGCATCTGCGTGGGTGACCAGGCTAACCGCCTTTACATAGGCGTAGATCTGCTCACCCTCAGATAACCGCAACTCCTCAGCTGAACACTGTGTGATGCGAGCCAAAAGTTTCTGCTCTCCCAGCCCCAATCTCACCAAGACTTGGCTTTCTGCCGTTGTATGCAGCGCTAGGACAGTGACCTCAAAACCGTTGCGCAAGCTGGTGCCCGTTAGCGGTCCACGGCTCAATATCATATCCCGGTGCAACAATCGTAGCGCCACTCGCCCCTCTTCAGCCGCTTGTCCGCCCTCGTCCCAATGAGCCGAATCCATTGGCAAAGCCATTGGCTGTCCTTCAACCATAAAACGGCGGAGCCGACGGTTGTGGTCGTACTCAAGAAAGTCTGCCATCAGAATAGAGGCAGCATTATCACGGTGAGAGATCAGCAGATCAGGGCGGGAGAAAACATCGCCGGGTTGGCCTTGGGCAACGACTGCCCCCTTATCTAATATCAGAACCTTGTCACAGAGGGCGCCAAGCTCTTCCTGTGCATGGCTTACCAATATCACAGGCAGCTTTTTTGCCCATATTTTCAATTGACTGGCGATGATATGACGATGGCCTTCATCGATTGCAGAAAATGGCTCGTCCAATAGCAGTGCACTGGGACGGACACAGATCGCTCGGGCCAACGCCACGCGTTGACGCTCGCCCCCTGAAAGCACGGCAACCGGGCGATCCAGCAACGATCTTAACGAGAGTAGATCGATCAACTGCTCCAAACTGGCGATCTCTGGATTGGGAAAAGGCTTGGCCAGTTTCAGGTTTTCAATGACGGTGAGATGGGAAAACAGTGCGCTGTGCTGAGGCACATAACCCAGCTGCCTGAGTTCTGGTTTTAGGGCTGGGCATGCTTGAGTTTCACTGTGTTGATTGTGAAGGGACGACGAGCTTTCTGTGCTTTCTGCACTTTCTGCGTGTTCAGCACTTTCTGCACCAGCGGCGCTCTCAGCATTTCCCACGCTTGCAGCCCAATCTTCATGCAAACCCGTCGCGCAAATGCCGTGAATAGTCTGCGTGCGAACTGAGCGCTGCCAACACTCACCAAAAAACTCAATCTGCCCTTCCAGCGACTCCAGCCCAGCCAGCCATCGAAGCAAGGTTGACTTCCCCTCACCTGAACGTCCATAAATGCCCGTAATACCTGTTGAGGCCAGCTCAACGGATTGAGATGAAAATAAGTTATTCCAATGTTTATAAAGTAAAAAATGGATCATTTTTCACCTCTAAAAAAAGCTTCAGGCCGCTTTTTATGATCATCTCCGCTACCAGCTCTCAGCCAGGTATAGGTAAGAGTTAAGGCCATTAATGAAAACAGCAACAGGCCGCCCGCCAACCAGTGAGCAGATGCAAAGTCCAACGACTCAACATGATCAAACAGAACGATCGAAAGTACCTGTGTTTGGCCTGGGATATTGCCACCTATCATCAACACCACACCAAACTCACCAACGGTATGGGCAAAACCCAATACCGCAGCAGCCCCGGTCGCTCTACGTGTCTGCGGCAGGATCAATTTAAACCAGCGCTGCACACGGGATAACCCCAAAGTACGCGCCACTTCCAACTGACTATGGTCCAGCCCTTGGTAAGCGGCTTGTAGCGGCTGCACGATAAACGGCAGGCTGTATAACATGGAGCCGATCACCAGCGCAGAGAAGCTAAATGCCAGTGGTGAACCGAATACCGCCTGCCACGCCTGTCCCAGAGGGCTTTGCGGCGCAAACCCAACCAGCAGATAAAAACCTAACACGGTGGGAGGGAGAATAAGCGGTAAAGCAACGGTTGCCTCAATCAGAGGACGCCAACGACGACGGGAATGCGCTAACCACCAGGCTAATGGCGGTGATAGCAGCAACAAAAGCACTGTGGTCACCGTTGCCAGCTTGAGCGTCAGCCAGAGCGCAGCCATATCAGGGCCAGACAACCAACTCACGATTGTCCTCCAACACTTTCAATCACCGAAGGCTCTACACTTGCCGCTTCAAACCCAAGCGCTTTTACAGCTTGCTGCCCAGGCCCCATCAAGTAACGAAGAAACGCCCATGCCAGAGCCTGATTACCTCGGCTAATCACCACGGCCTGATGCGCCATCCGTTGGTAAAGGTAACTGGGCAACTCCAGATAATCTGTTTCGATACCGCCCTGAATGAGTAACGACAGCGGCAGCAAACCGGCGGCAATATTGCCACCAGCAACGAATTGATACGCCTGTGACGCGCCTGCACCACGCACTAACTGGCTCTGCATCTTTTGCCACAACCCAAGAGACTCCAACACCTGCTGAGCAGCCTCACCGTAGGGTGCGGTTCTCGGGTTGGCAATCGCCAGGCGCGACACCTGATTCAGTTTATCCAGATCAGGCAAGCCTCCCTGGTGCGCGCCGCCCGGCGGCCACCAGAATACCAATCGGCCATACGCATACGTCAGGCGACTATCTGCCAATCCAATACCGCGCTCCACCAGTAACTTTGGGCGCTCACTGTCAGCAGACAAAAACAGGTCAAATGGCGCGCCATGAAGCAGTTGGTTGGCAAGAACACCACTGGAGGCAGATGCAATCCGAATAGCAACGCCGGTTTCTGAGGAGTATTCAGCGGCGATCTGCTCGGCCACCGGCTTAAAGCTATTGGCAACAGCAATGGTCAGAGTTTGGGGCAAGGTCTGGCGAGACGTATTCTGTGGCCGAGGGTCAGCCAGACTGGTGCTAGACAGACTGTTCAGCAGAAAGAAGAAGGTGAAAGTGAGGAATCTGACGTGCCAAGCGCGGTCTACTCCCATCGACGACGCTCCTGTTGATCACTTTCTCTGGCATCTACCCACTGGGTTTGGCCACCCGACGTTTCCTTTTTCCAGAAAGGCGCTTCCGTTTTCAGGTAATCCATAATGAACTGCGCAGCGCTGAATGCCGCCTGACGATGCGCTGAGGCCACCCCTACAAAAACGATCTGAGCATTGAGCGGCAGCGCGCCAACGCGATGGATCACGGTGACAGGGCCCAGCGGCCAACGCGCTCGCGCACGCTCTACAATGGATGCCAGCGCTTTTTCGGTCATGCCAGGGTAGTGTTCGAGAAACAGCTCGGATACGGGTGCTGGGGATGTGACTTTTTGGGGATCCGTATAATCCCGCACCAAGCCAGTAAAGGTCACCACAGCGCCGCAATCGGACTGACTGGCAAGCTGTTGGTACTCAGCCCCAAGATCAAAATCCTGCGTTTGTACCCGGATCTCTGTCTGCGTCTGAACCATCACTAGCCACCCGTCACTGGCGGAAACAGCGCCACTTCATCATCATCAGAAAGCAGCGTATCCCAGGGCACCATGGCCTGATTGACAGCCACCAGCAGTGATGGCTGAGAAAGGGCCTTTTGCCACGCCTCACCACGAGACTTTAATCGTTCGCGCAAGCCATCGGCAGTCAGTGATTCACCCGTCGCCAATGGTTCCTGCAGTTCCGAGGTGCCCAACGTGTCTCTGAGTGACGCAAAAAACAAAACCTTCATAACTCTCCTATTACCGCTTTTATAGTCGCCTCTATGACTCATCGCTGACACTAATTACCCAAACAAATCGCCCAAGCCTGGGTTAACTCTCTGCTTTAAAGTGACCGGACTTACCACCCTGCTTTTCCAGTAATTTCACCTCTGAAATTACCATATCTTTCTGTACCGCTTTACACATGTCGTAGAGGGTTAATGCCGCGACTGACGCCGCTGTCAGTGCTTCCATCTCCACGCCGGTTTTGCCGCTAAGCTTGCACAGAGTTTCAATTCGCACGCAGTGATTTTCCGTATCAGGGATCAGGTCTACCTCAACCTTACTCAACATTAACGGATGGCAAAGCGGGATCAGGTCCCAGGTCCGTTTCGCCGCTTGAATGCCCGCAATGCGACAGGTTGCAAACACGTCCCCCTTGTGGTGTTGACCGGAAAGGATCAATTCCAGGGTCTCAGGCGCCATGGTAATGGTTGCTTGGGCGCGGGCGATCCGGGTCGTCACTGCTTTTTCCCCCACATCGACCATGTGGGCTTCACCACTTTGGTTTATGTGAGTTAACTGCGAGTCGGACATGGGGCTACCTCTGTATCAACCACTTTTAGGTGAGGCACAAAGTTACAGGGTTTATGGCTGGCATCGAGCTGTTCAGCAATAATTTTGGTCCAGCCAGTGCGACAGGCATTGGTTGAGCCCGGCATACAGAAGATCACCGTACCATTGGCAAACCCGGCAACCGCGCGGGACTGCACTGTCGACGTACCAATCTCAGTATAAGAGATGGCGCGGAACAGCTCACCAAAGCCCTCAACCGGCTTATCAAACAGCGGGGTTAACGCTTCCGGCGTGGTATCTCGACCGGTAAAGCCTGTACCGCCAGTCACCAGCACCGCCTGCACATTGGTTGATGCGATCCATTGAGAAACAATGGCACGCAGTTGATAGATATCGTCTTTGGCGATCTCACGGGCAACGACCTGATGGCCAGCTTCAGTGGCCGAATCGACCAGCAATTGCCCCGAGGTGTCGGTTTCCAGGGTGCGAGTATCAGAAACCGTAAGCACGGCAACGTTAAGAGATTGGAACGGACCAGATAAGTGACTCATAACAGCGGTTCTTTCCTTGCAAAATAAAATAGTGATGACGGCTATTTTGACGGCGCTTGTGCCGATTTATGTCTCAACAATGCACGCCATTGTTCGGGCGTGTTGACGTTAGCAAATAGTGATGCCTGTTCAGGCAATGGTAACCACAGGGTGGACAGATGCTCAAGCAGGGCTTTGATTGAATGCAGGCGTCGATCCTCGTTGGCCAATAAGTCATCGACTACCTGAACCAAATGGGTATTCAATTTCAGTTTTAACGGAAAGAAGCTTTTTTTAAATGCGACAAAGTCCTCCCTATGCTCAACCACTCGCTTGATTTCGATTGCTGGCAAGGTTGGCATATCAACAGGGATCACAACCAAGGCTTGCCCCTGACACTGTTGAATGCGCTCATCCTTTAATACTGCCTGCAGCCCGGCCAATGGACCTCGATTAGCTGACTGGTCAGGAACCGAAAGGGTGCCTGGATAGTCGCCACTGACATACACTTGCTGACAACCTGCCTGTTGCAGCCGATCGATACTTTGCTGCAGCAGAGTTTGGCCATTCAACGCCAACAAAGCTTTATCCGTGCCCATGCGGGAGGAGCGACCACCGGCGAGTACGATACCAATCGTTTTTTTACCGAGCGCATTTATGTCGATCGTATGTCTATCGGTCTTATTTGTGTCGGTCATGCCATAAGCGCTTGCTGCAGCGGCTTTGGCCGTGTCAGCAGTGTTCCTTTGCGTCGCGCCCGAGAAAGCCCTGTATTCATAATGCATCAGTGTATAGAGATGTGTAATAAATCAAAGGGATAAGATAAAGAACTTGGAGCAGGTGCCTGCCTGCTCCAACGATTCAGATCTGACTTACTAACCTAGACTATTACCAACCAGGCTCTTACCAACCATCGACGCCAGCCATATCAGGCAGTTGGTGAGCGATACCTTTATGGCAATCGATACAGGTTTTCTCACCTGATGCCAATGACGTGCTGTGCTGAGCCGCAGCCCTTTGGCTCTGCTTGGTGAAATCCATGTAATCGAAGTTATGGCAGTTACGACACTCCAGCGAGTCATTTGCCTTTAAGCGGGCCCACTCATGTTGAGCAAGCTCCAGCCGTTTGGCTTCAAACTTCTCCCGGGTGTTGATAGTGCCAAATATCTTGCCCCACAACTCCTTACTGGCCTGCATTTTCCGCGCTATCTTGTCAGTCCAATTATGCGGCACGTGACAATCTGGACAGGTTGCCCTGACCCCGGAGCGGTTGCTGAAGTGGATGGTGGTACGCATCTCCTGATACACGTTGTCCTTCATCTCGTGACAACTGATACAGAAGGCCTCGGTATTAGACACTTCCAGCGCGGTGTTAAAGCCACCCCAGAAAATAATACCTGCCACAAAGCCACCTACGGTCAAAAAGCCAAGACTGAAGTGCACGCTGGGGCGCGTCAGTACCCGCCAGCACTGTTTAATAAACTTCTTCATCGTGACCTCACTTGACCTGTTTGGCTTGTTCTTCCTTGAGCACCAGGTCGACATCCTTAAACTGATTTTCGACCAATGGGCGTACTTTATCCTGCGTCACATGGCACTGCTGGCAGAAGTAGCGTCGTGGCGAAACATCAGCCAGGAAGTTACCGTCCCGGTCCATAAAGTGGGTCACACTGACCATGGGCGCCTGGCTTTCTGGCGTGCGCTTACGAGAATGGCAGCTCAGGCAGGTGTTGGTATTCATATCAACCTGATAGCCATCAATCTTGTGAGGAATGATGGGCGGCTGCATCGGATAAGCACGCTGCAGTTTCTCATCATCATTGACCACCTGCGCCATCATTGGCGGCTTACCCTCTTCATTGAGGGGCGTGTTGCCACGCAACGTGGCGACTTCAACTCGAGCCCAAACAACAGTGGTTATCAGTAGAACAAACAAGCCTGTAATGAGTTTTATCGTTTTCATTGTTTGCACTCCTATACCTTCTCAATCCGCACGGCACACTTCTTAAAGTCTGTCTGCTTGGATATCGGGTCGGTGGCATCTAACGTCACTTTGTTAATCAGCTGAGTGGCATCAAACCAAGGCACATATACCAGTCCCTTCGGTGGCTTGTTTCGTCCGCGGGTTTCAACCCGTGTTCTAATCTCACCACGCCGGGAGGTCACCTTCACTTCATCTCCTCGGCGCACACCAAGTGCCAACGCATCATCAGGATGAATAAAGCAAACTGCGCTGGGGAAGGATTTGTGCAGCTCAGGTACCCGTTGTGTCATCGAGCCTGAATGCCAGTGCTCCAGTACCCGGCCTGTTGATAACCAGAATGGATACTCTTTATCAGGTGCCTCTGCAGCGGGTTCATAAGGCAGTGCGAAGATAATCGCGCGGCCATCAGGTTTGCCATAAAACTCAAAACCCGTACCTGGTTTCACATAAGGGTCAGAACCCTCTTTGTAGCGCCAGAGCGTTTCTTTTCCATCAACCACTGGCCAACGAAGACCTCGGGTCTGGTGATAGACTTCGTAGTCGGCCAGGTCATGGGCCTTACCACGACCAAAGGTCGCATACTCTTCAAACAGCCCTTTCTGAACATAGAATCCAAAATGTTTGGATTCCTGATTCTCGTATTCCGGGTTGATATCTTTCAGTGGGAATTTGTCGACATTGCCGTTGCGGAACAACACTTCATATAAAGTTTTGCCCTTATATTCTGGGTTCGCATCCAGAATATCCGCAGGCCACACTTCGTCAGTGGTGAAACGCTTAGCGAACTCCATCAGCTGCCAGGTATCTGAGCGTGCTTCACCGGGAGCATTAGTCAGCTGATACCAAGTTTGTGTGCGTCGCTCGGCGTTACCATAAGCGCCCTCTTTCTCGACCCACATCGCCGTGGGGAGAATAAGATCTGCCGCCTCAGCAGTCACTGTAGGATAAGCATCAGACACAACGATGAAGTTATTCGGGTTGCGATACCCCGGATACGTCTCCTCGTTCATATTGGCTGCTGCCTGCAGGTTATTGTTTACCTGGATCCAGTAGGCATTCATCTCGCCATCACGCAACTTACGGTTATGTTGGACCGCATGAAACCCCGGTTTTGGCGGGATCAGGCCCGAAGGCAGTTTCCAAATCTTCTCAGCTATGGCTCTGTGCTTGGGATTAGCCACCACCATATCTGCTGGCAGACGATGGCAGAAAGTACCGACTTCACGGGCGGTACCACAAGCGGAAGGTTGCCCGGTCAGTGAGAATGGACTGTTACCCGGTGTGGAAATTTTTCCTGTTAACAGGTGAATGTTGTAGACCAGATTGTTACACCATACGCCACGGGTATGCTGGTTAAAACCCATGGTCCAGAATGATGTCACTTTACGGTTAGGATCGGCGTAAAGCTCTGCCAGTTGCTTGAGCTGTGACTCAGGTACGCCAGACAACTTAGAGACATATTTGGCGTCGTACTTGCTGACAAACTTAGCGTATTCTTCGAAAGTGATCTTCTCTGAGCCACCCGCTTTACCTGCATTTTTTGCTTTCTTCTGCAACGGATGCTCATCACGCAGGCCATAACCGATATCGTCATTGCCCATATGGAAGTTGGTGTGTTTATCCACAAACTCCCAGTTCACCTTATCGTTTTGGATAATGTAGTTGGCGATATAGTTGAGGATCGCCAAGTCCGTTTGCGGCGTAAATATCATCGGGATATCGGCCAGCTCGTAACTGCGGTGCTCAAAGGTTGATAGCACTGCCACTTTCACATGTGGCGCGCTCAAGCGGCGGTCAGTGACCCGAGTCCACAGGATCGGATGCATCTCGGCCATATTTGAGCCCCACAGTACAAACGCGTCTGCGGACTCCATATCGTCATAACAGCCCATCGGCTCATCGATACCAAAGGTACGCATGAATCCAGCCACCGCAGATGCCATGCAATGACGCGCATTCGGCTCGATATTGTTGGAACGAAAACCAGCTTTCATCAGCTTTGATGCGGCGTAGCCTTCCATCACGGTCCATTGACCGGATCCAAACATGCCGACACCTTCTGGGCCTTTCTCTTTCAGCGTCTTCTTAAACTGTGCCGCCATTACATCGAACGCTTCATCCCAACTCACAGTGGTGAATTCACCCTGCTTGTCGTATTTGCCGTTCTTTTTGCGCAGCAACGGCTGTTGCAGGCGATCTTTGCCGTACAGAATTTTTGAGAGGAAGTAGCCTTTGACACAGTTCAGGCCCTTGTTCACCGGCGAATTGATATCCCCGTGTGTAGCGACTACGCGCTCACCTCGGGTGGCAACATTCACGCTACACCCTGTGCCGCAGAAACGGCACGGAGCTTTCGACCACTTAAGCTTGGTCTGGTCTGAGGCCGTGATCAGATTGCTGGCACCCGCAGGCAGGGTGACGCCAGCCACCGCAGCTGCCGTAGCGGCGGCATTAGCTTTGATAAACGAACGACGTGTCACTTTCATAGCGCTTCTACTCCCACATTTGCCGGCGTAAGAGCTGTTTGCTCTTCACGGGCATCATCAATCTGATGAAACACCAGGCTGGTGCTTAGCACGCCCGGCAGGTAATTAATCTCACTGATTGCATCCAGTACTGCGTGTTCGGTCAGGGTTTCGAGGGTCACCACCATCTTGCCCTGTTCATTACCGCCTTGAATTTCCAATCCAGGCTTCTGATCCAGGTAGTCAGTCACATCAGCCATCACGTCGGGACGCATATGCACTACCAGGCTGGAAATGTGCACGACGTCGGCGTTCTCTAGTTGCTCAGCTGTCATCACAGCTTCTCCTCTATAACGATCGCCTGGCTCGGACAAGGCGCTACACACGCACCACAACCGGTACATGCATCAATATCTAATTCAGGGCTGGCGCGCCCTCCAACCTGCAGCTTGAAGCGAATAGCTCGATGCTCACAAACATCACCGCAACTGCGGCAAAACACCCCCTGCAGTGACAGGCAGCTCTGCTCAATTTTGGCAACGTACTGCCAGGGTGATTTTTCACTTTGTTTATTGATCGCATCTGACGGGCAGGCCGTACTACAGTTGTCGCAAAAGGTGCATTCGGCCTGGCTGAAATCAATTTCGGGGAAACCACCACTGCCCACTTTGATGACATTGGTAGGACAGGCGTTTACGCAATCACCACAACGGGTGCACGCCTCAGTGAAATCAGCTTCAGCAAGGCTCCACGGCGGCCTCAAGGGCGCAGATTGTTTTATGTCAGGACGAAACAGGTTTCGTCGCGACAGGTTCACAACAGTCATTATCTAGCTGCCTGGTGGTCCCATAATCAATTGGGAAAACCAGATAGCAAATCCGTAGACGGTCACGAGAGCGACCGTAATGGCCGGAGCCAAGACGACTGTAAGGAACAGGAACATTCTAAGTTCCCACTTTTTTTCCTGTTCCGGCGTGATCTCTGATGTAGGTTGGGGATCGGTCACACTGCCTGCCTCTTTGTTATTTGCTAACAAGGTTAATCAGGAATTCCGGATTTGCCGCTATCCCCAAAGGGATAATTTTTAGCCAATATTTCAGCCGGTTATCTGTTCTTTGATTTCCATCAACATCCGGATTTCGGAGATCAGCCGATTGCACAAAATGTGAACCAATACGACCAAGCTGATCCCGATCAAGTCTAGACCATGAGGAGAAGAGTGGCGGAGAGTTAAGGTGTCATAAATTTATTGGTGGCAAAGAGTTAGGTAAATAGACCCTAGCCACCAATAGATGCAAGGTGCGGGGTGACACCGCTGTCCCCGTCATGAAGGAAGTGTGTTTCACGTTTCGTTTGTAGCGCGGATTGCAGGCGAGCCACTAATTCAGCCTGATGCTCGTCGGCGCCAAGCAGATCACGCAGTTCAACCCCCGCTTCACCAAACAGGCAAAGGTGTAATTTGCCCAACGCCGATACTCGAAGACGATTACAGCCAGCGCAGAAGTCTTTGCTATAGGGCATGATCAGACCGATGCCACCTTCATAGTCTGGGTGCCAGAATCGCTCTGCTGGGCCCGCGTCCTTTTCACGGATCGCTTGCTGCCAGCCCTGTTGCAGTAACTGCTGCTTGATCACTTCACCGCGCTGGTGGTGTTGTTGAAAATAACTGTCCATCTCACCGGTTTGCATCAGCTCGATAAAACGCATTTCTACCGGACGTTGCTTCACCCAGTCCAAAAAGCCAACCAGCTCTTTATCGTTGAGCCCTTTCAACAGCACACTGTTCACTTTGATAGATTCAAAGCCCGCATCCAGTGCCGCATCAATTCCCGCCATCACCTGATGGAAAAGGTTCTCACCCGTTATCTGATGAAACATGCGAGGGTCAAGGCTATCAACACTTACATTCAAGTGTGTAAGCCCCGCATCACGCCACTGTTTTGCGTGTTTGGCGAGACGATAACCATTGGTGGTTAATGCGACTTTTTTTATGCCAGGGGTCTCAGCGACACTGCTGAGCAGCTCGCAGAAATCTTTGCGAAGTGTCGGTTCGCCACCTGTCAGCCGCACTTTTTGGGTACCAAGCGCGGCAAATGCACGTGTTACCCGAGCCACTTCTGGCTGAGTCAGGAACTGCTGGCGACCATTAGGACGGTATCCATCAGGCAGGCAATACTGACAACGGAAGTTACACACATCCGTGACAGATAATCGAAGATAGTAAAACTTACGGCCAAAGCCGTCTTGCAACTGTTTCATGGCCACCTTTCCAAGTACGGGAGGCTGTTCCATTTCTGAAGCAACCCTGGTGAAGCATAGCCTTATGGCCCACTTCACGGCTCAACCACCCTATCTGCATCATTCATGTTAGAACCAGCAAACGTAGGTATGAGGAGCTCGGTGTCTACAACTAATAAGTCCAGTCTAACCCATTTATACAGATTAGTAACAATCACTCCTTAGTGGTAATTTGGCAGGTATTGCTTCGACTTATTGATTTATATCAGGTAATCGGATGACCTCCATAGATGCCAGCCAGCAGTTGCCGGAAACCCCAAGACACTCATTAACTAGAGTGATATCACGCACCATGACGCTGATGGTTGTCATGGCAGCGCTCGCCATCTCCGTTTCTATTCTGACGCTGTTACAAAGTCACTCGGATGCCAGGGCGATCAACGTGTCTGGCTCGCTGCGAATGCAAAACTATCGCATGGCCTATGCCATTGAGACCGAAGCGCCAGAAGCCGAGATTCGAGAAAAAATCGCTGCGTTTGAAAGCTCATTATTCGAACCCGCGCTGGGCAAACTATTAGACCGAAATACCCCTCCAAAACTGAAACGCAAATACCAGGCAATTGTCGATGAGTGGGCTCAGCTTAAAACTCATCTGCAGACCCCTGAAGAGCGTCATGCTTACCTAAGTCAGGTAAAAAGTTTTGTGGACCGCATCGATAAGCTGGTGTTTCTGCTGCAAAGCCATTTGGAAGACAAGGTTGCCATGTTGGTGCTGTTTGAGGCCATCTGTCTTTTGGTATTGCTAGCCACCGCAGGCTTTGCGATTCGGTTTGTCAGCCATCAGGTAGTACACCCTCTTAAACTCCTGATGACGGCGGCCCAGAAAGTGAAGCAAGGGGACTTTTCCTCTGTGGTGCCTACCATGAAGAAAGACGAGCTCGGCATGTTGTCTGAGGCATTCAATGATATGTCTGCAGACTTGGCCAAACTCTATGACGACTTGAATCAGAAGGTGTCAGAAAAAACTGAAGAGCTGCACCTGGCCAATAACACGCTCTCAGTACTGTTCCAATGCTCAGAAGCTGTGCATGTCAGCCATATTGACGATGCCCAGATCACCGAACTGATGCAGCGCATTGTTGACCACACACCTATCGCAGCCATGCAAGCGAAACTGGATCCCAAACTCAGCAATGCACTCAAGCCAGACTTTATGGTTGGAGACGAAGGAGGTACGGCTTACCACACCTGCTTTGCCCTTACGATCAATGACGTGGCTTTAGGACATCTAGAGTTGCACTCTGAGCATGAACTGAATGACAACACGCTCAGACTGATGTCGACCTTTAGCCGCCTGATATCAAAAGTCCTGCATGTTGAGCTGCTACTACAGCAAGAGCAACAGCTTATTCTTCTGGAAGAGCGTTCTATTATTGCCCGAGAGCTGCATGACTCATTGGCGCAATCACTCTCTTATCTGAAAATTCAGTTGGCTTTGCTGAGACGGGCCAGTCAAAACGCGGACGCTCCGAACAGTGACATCCTGGTAGACCTGGATACCGGACTCAACTCCGCTTACCGCCAGTTGAGGGAGCTACTCAGCACCTTCCGTCTGTCGGTGAAAGATGACAATCTCAATACCGCTATTGAAAAAGTGCTGGCACAGCTTCAGCCCCAAACCAAAGCTAAGTTAACGCTTAACTACCAGATAACCGATCGCCCATTGCCGCCGCATCAATACATTCACGTGCTGCAGATCGTCCGTGAAGCCGCACTGAACGCAATTAAACACGCCGACGCTGGCGAGATAAAAGTGAACTGTTGTTATGACAGCCGGGGAGATGTGGATATTACTGTCGAGGATGATGGCAAAGGGATCGGCGACGTGCCGCAAAAGCTTCACCACTACGGTGTAGCAATCATGAAAGAGCGCGCCGAGTCGCTAAGCGGCGAGTTGGAAATTGCAAATCAGCCTGACGGTGGTACCTTAGTGACGCTGCGTTTTCCAATAGCTAGGGCCTGTTGACCTTTGCTGTTTGTTTTTGTAGCAATATGTTGGTGATTTAGGCGAGGCAGAGGCTGTGAAGTTGAGTGGCCCTCAATAAATAGCCGATAACGAAGCATAAATCGCCAACAAATGCTGCCCCTTCTTTTGAAGGAAATGGGGTTCATTGAAACACGTTCTGAGCTGCGTCATTCGCTACTTACTTAGATCGCTAAGTTACGTAGCTCACTTCTTGCTCAAAACGTGTTTCATTCGAACAAAATCCATACACTAAAGGTCAACAGACCCTAGTCATAGCGCAGCCTAATTTCCAGGGAGAGCAAATGAGCAGTCAAGTACACAGGGTTTTAGTTGTTGATGATCATCCATTGATGCGCAAGGGAGTGATTCAGCTTTTGGCATTGGATCCATCGTTTCAGCTGGTTGGCGAAGCCAGCAATGGTGAAGAAGCCGTTGCGCTGGCGCTGCATCGTCGTCCAGATTTGATCCTGTTAGACCTCAACATGAAAGGTATGGATGGCCTGGAAACGCTGAAAGAGCTGCGTGCCGAAGGTGTCGATTGTCACGTCATCGCCCTGACCGTATCCGATGCATACGAAGACGTGATTGCGATGCTGAACCAGGGCGCGAATGGTTATCTGCTAAAAGATATGGAGCCGGAAAATATGCTCAGTTCGCTGCGTCTGGCGGCCAACGGTGAGCAGGTGCTAAGTAAAGAGATTGCTGGTTACCTCTTGCAACGTCCTCAAGCCGAACAAACGCCAAAAGACGAAAAGCTCAGCGCTATTACTCGTCGTGAAACAGAGATCTTGGCGCTCATCGCCAAAGGGCACAGTAATCGCGAGATTGGTGAAACACTGCATATCTCTGAAGGTACTGTGAAAGTGCATGTGAAAAGCTTGCTGAAGAAGCTAGGCATGAAGAGCCGCGTTGAAGCAGCGGTCTGGTACCTAAGTTAAGGTCTTTCGGGGCTGCAATAATCCAATTTGATTCAGCAGCCCCAGCCATTATTGGTTAAGCATTGCCAGCAGTGCTTTTACTTTCTCCAACGCAGCTTCGTAGTCAAAACTATCAATATCGGACCTTATCTGTTCAAACTGCTCTGCATGCGCGCGCAGTGCCAATGAAAGCCCATTCAGCTCTTCATCATCAATAAAGTCGTTGTTCGCTAATTTCTGCTTTAACGTATCCAGCTCAACTCTTGGGTCATCATCCGCCAGCTCCTGGGGCTCAGCAGCAATGTTCAAGGATTCAAGCTCTGAATCTACAGCTGAGAGTACTTGTGACAGTAGTGCCTGCATCTGTTCTAACTGTTCAGGCTCAAATTGGTTCTGCCCGGCCAGCTTCACTTCAGCGCTACTCGCCAGGTCACCCAAGGCTGGCATCCCCAGGTTAGCGGCAACACCTTTCAAAGTGTGCGCCAACCTCTCAGCTAAATCCCAATCACCGGCTTGCTGAGCGTGGTCCAACTTGCTGACAAACCCTCTGTAGTCACGCCGGAACAGTTCAAGCGCAGAGCGCCAGGCACTCTCACTGCCAGACATCTGTTTACGGCCAAACTCGGCGTTAAGCGGCATGTCGTGATCTAATGTAATCGCAGCTTTTTTCCTCGCCGGTTCTTTGACCTGCTCGGAGCCTGCCAACGTTCGCTCTTTATCAATCCATAGCGCCAGAGTGCGATACAGGTCCTCCTGCAACACCGGCTTGGAGATATGATCATTCATGCCAGAGGCCAGGCACTTTTCTCTATCCCCCGCCATCGCGTTCGCAGTCATAGCAATCACAGGCATATCGACAAGGCGCGGATCCTTACGCAATGCCCGAGTCGTTTCGTAGCCATCCAGTACTGGCATCTGAACATCCATCAAAACTGCATCAAACTGATGGTTCTGAAGCGTATCAAGCGCTTCCTGACCATGATTGGCGATGGTGACGTCGATGCCAACTAAACGCAGCATTTCTCTGGCAACCTGCTGGTTAATTTGGTTGTCTTCTACCAGCAGTACCTGTCGCTCTTTCAGTATCTCTCTCAGAACACTGCCATCAACATAGGCGGTTTCATCAATCTCAGACACTTCAACTTCTGTACTGCAACGAAGGGTAAAGAAGAAAGTCGAACCTGAACCTAGCTGGCTTTGCACCCATATCTCGCCGCCCATCATCTCAACCAGTCGTTTGCTGATGGTCAAACCCAACCCAGTACCGCCGTATTGACGTGTGGTACTGGAGTCGGCTTGAGTAAAGGCGGTAAACAACTGCTCACACTTTTGAGGGGCGATGCCGATCCCCGTGTCAGTCACAGAGAATTGAAGGTAGGTTTCGTCACTCTGACTACGATTCAAATTGGTGACCTTAATACTGATGCCGCCCTCTGAGGTAAACTTCACGGCATTATTAATCAGGTTGATCAGGACCTGTCCTATCCGCAGCGGATCCCCCATCAGTCGCTCAGGCACATCGTCTTCGATCGAGACATCGAAATTCAGCCCTTTCTCTTCGATCTTCAATTGCACAACACTGCTGGCGTTTTTAACCACGTCATCCAGATAGAAGGCGGTGTTTTCGATGTCCATTTTGCCCGCTTCAATCTTGGAGAAGTCGAGGATGTCATTGATGATATCGAGCAAGCTATTCGACGCCGTCCAGATCTTTTCGATGAAGTCTTGCTGCTGAATTGATAACTCCGTGCCCAGAGCTAATTGCGACAACCCTAAGATGGCATTCATTGGAGTACGAATTTCATGGCTCATATTAGCCAGAAATTCACTCTTGGCGCGGTTAGCTTTTTCCGCGTCTTGCTTAGCCCCCATCAGAGCTTCATTGGTGTGTTTCAGCTCGGCGGTTCGCAACCTCACACGATCTTCCAACTCCTCATTGAGTCGGGTCAGCTGGTCCTGAGCCTGACGACGCAATGTGTCGTCCATGATAAAGCCCTCTAGGCCCTGTAGCTGTCCATTGCTATCAAACACGCCAGCGCCCTGCTCCCACAACCAACGATAGCTGCCATCAGCATGCTGAATGCGATACTCCACGGTATATTGCTGGCGTCGGCCAACTGCCGCCTGAACCTGCTCCCACACACGCTCTTGGTCCTGTTCATGAACGATATCGTTGAAGCTCCTATCGCCTCCCATCACGAATCGATCCGTGGCGAAACCGGTCACTTTTTCAAAACCTGGGCTAAGGTACTCCATCGTCCAGTTTTCGTCGTTGGAGCAACGATAAGCGATGCCTGGCAGGTTATTCATCAACATCGAAACCTTGCGCTCACTCTCACGCATCGCTTCTTCAACTGCTTTTCGGCTGGTGATATCGATATGGGTACCGACCATACGTAAAGCCATACCCTTTTCGTCTCGCTCAGTAACCGAGCCACGGGCGAGCACCCAACGAAATCCGCCCTGCTTGGTTCGCATACGAAATTCACGCTGGTAGCTTTGCTGATCTGGATTTTCAATCACAGCCTGCACCGCAGCGATGGTGGCTTCTCTATCCTCGTCATAGAGCAGGTGAGCAAACGTTTCCATCACTGCAGGCAACTCACCGGCTTGATAACCCAACATACTGAACCAGCGCGGGCTGTAATAAACCTCGCCCGACGTGACATTCCAGTCCCAAATACCATCGTTCGAGGCGGTCATAGCAAGATTAAGTCGGTGTTCACTTTCTTGAAGCGCCTTTTGCGAATGGCGTTGCTCGGTCACGTCCCGGACCGTAACCAGCACCATGTTGGCTTCTTCGATCATGATAGGGCTGAGGCTGATTTCAGCGGGGAATAAGTTGCCGTTGCGGCGCATGACTTCAATATCTAGTCCCTGCCCCATCATGCGAACATGGGGATTGGAGAAATACTTGTATACCCAGCCGCCATGCTGATCACGCTTGCTGAATGGGATCAGCTTTTCAACGCTGCTGTTTATTAGCTCGTTCCGGGAATAGCCAAACTGCTTTTCAGCACTCTCGTTGGCTACCAGAATCTTACTGTTGCTGTTCACCACCAGGATCGCGTCAGGCGACGCTTCCAACAAAGCACGGCTCTGCTGCTCTGAACGACGCACCTGCTCCAACTCTAAGGTTCTTTGCCCCACCATGTCTTCCAACTGTTGGTTGCTGGCGTTTAACTCACGGTTCAGGCTAAGTACAGAATCCGCCATCTGGTTAAACGTTTCAGCAAACAGGCGGATTTCGAGGGAACCTTTGGGGTCAACTCGCTGTTCGTAATTGCCCAACTTAATGCCAGCGGCGACCCTAGTTAAATCAACCAAAGGTTTAGTCACTCGGCGGAGGACAAACAACACTAAAAATAAGGTCGCTGGAAAGATTAATACCGCTACCCAGATAAGCCGCTGCTTAATCTTCTCGTAGGCTGCGTAAACTTCCGAGTGGCTCGACGTAACCACTAACCCCCAGTCTGCTTCGGCCAAATAGCGTGTAGCTGCGACAATACGTTCTCCGTTATAGCCTGTTGCATCGCCGATAAATATGGAGTTACCGGCCAGTGCCTCCAACTCCGGCGAATTGGGGTCTTCATTGACGATCTCAACCAGCACCTTATTTGGTACAAACCGTCGCGGAGCCAGATAGACAGGCTTGTTTTCCTCGTCATAACTAATCAACAGGGTTTCACCACTCTCCCCTAAGTTGCTGTAATCGCTGGTAACGTCAAAAATACCCGTTGCACGACTATGAATAAGCAGTACACCAACAAACTTTCCGTCAGCAACCAAAGGTGAGCTGAGTAAGTTGATGATCAGCCCCCCTTCCCTTTCATAAGTCCCGGTCTGCACTCTTGATGAACCAACAATAAAAGCGCGTTTATCGCTCATGTCTCGGCCGATAAGCCCCGCATTGGAGCTCGCAAAGATTTGACCACTGGGTGAGATAATGGATACGGCAAATAGATCAGGAAGGGTTAGCTGAGCGTCTTTAAGGATAAGGATAATGCGGTCAAGTTCAGCGATGTCGCCACTAAGATAAGCAGCAGTAGACAGCCTCAACTGGGTTCGACTGGCAATCAGTGCAATGCGTTCACGCTTTTGACGCAGAAACGCTTCAATCCGCTTAGCTTGAGAGTCAGCCAGCGTACTCAGGCGCAGTTCCGTTTGCTCGTCCAGCGCCTCACGATAGATGGCCACTGTAAGCACGCCCACCAACAACAATGTCAGCAACACAATGCTACCAACACCAAGCAGGAATATATTCCGCAGTTTCATAATGCCGATACCCAGCCGAAGAAAGCTCCCTGTGCGAAATCGCACGGCAACTTCCATGCTAGCAAACGGAACGAAAAAGGCGAACAACAACAAATCGTTGGCGCAAATATATGGGGCTTAGCGCACGCTCTACGCACGCAGTAAAGCTCTGACCAATGGAAATTTCTCTTGACAGAAACCCCGCCTAGCAAGTACACATAGCATCAACAGTGATATTGACATTACGAAACGAACGGTCACGTGATTATTTTTCGGCTTATCCTACGACTTAACCTACTACTGCTAGCTTCATGCTCGCGCGGGTTTGTCGTGCCGAACGTTTAGAACGACCGGACAGAACAAAAAACCCGTGCTAACAAGCGCGGGTTTTTTTATTGGTTTACGCGAACACATGCCAATTAGGGGGCACCATGAGCGATCAAGTGATCATCTTCGACACCACACTTAGGGACGGCGAACAGGCGCTGTCTGCCAGTCTGACGGTGAAAGAGAAGCTACAGATCGCGCTAGCCCTTGAGCGACTGGGTGTGGATGTGATGGAAGTCGGCTTCCCGGTGTCTTCACCGGGCGACTTTGAATCAGTACAGACTATCGCAAATACGATTAAGAACAGCCGTGTCTGTGCCTTGTCTCGAGCAGTGGAGAAAGACATCGATGCGGCAGGTGAAGCTTTGCGAAAAGCCGCTCAGGGCCGCATCCATACCTTTATCTCCACATCAACAATTCACGTTGAGAGCAAACTGAAACGCAGCTTTGATGACGTGTTGAACATGGGCATTAACGCGGTCAAACATGCACGGCGCTATACTGACGATGTTGAATTCTCCTGTGAAGATGCAGGCAGAACGCCCATCGATAACCTTTGCCGCATGGTTGAGGCAGCGATTGATGCCGGTGCCAGCACGGTCAACATTCCAGATACCGTGGGTTACACCATTCCAAGTGAGTTTGGCGGCATTATAGAAACACTGTTCAATCGCGTACCGAATATTGATAAAGCAATTATCTCGGTGCATTGCCACAACGACCTTGGCCTGGCCGTTGCCAACTCGATTGCCGCAGTACAACAAGGTGCGCGCCAAATCGAATGTACCGTCAACGGAATCGGTGAGCGAGCGGGCAACTGCTCGATGGAAGAGGTGGCGATGATTATCAACACCCGCAAAGATATGTTCCCGAACGTAACCACCGGCATCAACACCAAAGAGATCTACCGCACCAGCCAGATGGTCAGCCAGTTGTGCAATATGCCAGTGCAATCCAACAAAGCTATTGTCGGTGCCAACGCCTTCTCCCACTCCTCAGGTATCCATCAGGATGGCGTGCTCAAAGCGAAAAACACCTATGAGATCATCACGCCAGAAAGCATCGGTTTAAGCAAAAATGTGCTGAACCTGACAAGCCGTTCAGGCCGACATGTGATTAAACACCGCATGGAGGAGATGGGTTACAGCCCAAACGATTACAACATGGATGAGCTTTATACCGCCTTCCTGAAACTGGCTGACAAAAAGGGCCAGGTATTCGATTACGATTTGGAAGCCTTGGTGTTTTTCACCAATATGCATGAAGCCGATGACTTCTATTATCTGGACTACCTGTCAGCGCAGTCTGGCACCGGCATTATGAGTACAGCCAGCGTCAAACTGAAAGTGGGTGACGACATCGTGTGTGAAGCAGCCACGGGTAATGGTCCGGTTGATGCAGTTTATCAATCGATCAGCCGTGCGACAGGTATCGAGTTCGAAATGAAGGATTACCACATTGGTGCCAAAGGTGCCGGTGAAGACGCACTAGGTCAGGTCGACATTGTCGCCCTGCATAATGGCCGCCGCTTCCACGGCATGGGCCTTGCAACAGACGTTATCGAGGCTTCGGCGCAGGCCATGGTGCATGTGTTGAATCATATCCACCGCGCCAAGGCGGTCGAAGCCAAGAAACAAGCGATTCAAGAAATCAAAGTATCGGGGGAAAAATGAGTAAGCAGAGCTACCGCATTGCGGTATTGCCAGGGGATGGTATCGGCCCTGAAGTGATGGCAGAAGCCATCAAGGTGCTGGGTGCAGTACAAGAGAAGTTTGGTTTTACCCTCGACTATCAACACTATGACGTAGGCGGCATCGCTATTGATAACCATGGTGAACCTCTGCCTGCAGCGACATTGGCAGGCTGTGAGGAAGCCGATGCGATCTTGTTTGGCTCTGTTGGCGGCCCTAAATGGGAGGGTTTACCACCAGAGAAACAGCCCGAACGTGGTGCACTCTTGCCCCTTCGTAGCCATTTTGAACTGTTTTGTAACCTGCGCCCGGCCAAAATTCACCCAGGTTTGGAATCGCTGGCCCCTCTGCGTGCTGATATTGCCGCAGAAGGCTTCGATGTACTCTGCGTCCGTGAGCTAACCGGTGACATCTACTTTGGCCAACCCAAAGGCCGTAGCGGTGAAGGCGAGCAGGAAACAGGCTTTGACACCATGAAGTACTCTCGTGCCGAAGTGCGCCGCATCGCTCATATCGCATTCCAGGCTGCTCGTGGCCGCCGTGGTGTAGTGACGTCAGTGGATAAAGCCAACGTACTAGCCACCTCTATTTTGTGGCGCGAAGTGGTTGAAGAGGTCGCTAAAGAATACCCAGACGTGACTCTGAACCATCTCTATATTGATAATGCCACCATGCAGATGCTGCGTTACCCGGCGCAATTTGACGTGCTGCTTTGCGGTAACCTGTTTGGTGACATTCTTTCTGACGAAGCGGCAATGATCACCGGCTCTATGGGCTTATTGCCTTCTGCGAGTTTGAACGCCAAGGACTTCGGTCTCTACGAGCCAGCTGGCGGCAGTGCACCAGATATCGCTGGTCAAGGCATTGCTAACCCTGTGGCACAGATCCTGTCTGCCGCTATGTTGCTGCGTTTTAGTCTGAAACAGGAAGCGGCTGCCGATGCTATCGACGCTGCGGTATCAAAAGCACTGAGCCAAGGCTACCTGACTGGCGAACTGCTGCCACCAGAGCAGCGTGACCAAGCCAAGAGCACCAGTGAAATGGGCGACTTTATCGCCAAAGCCGTGTTGGAGAGCTAACCATGGCCCAGACTTTATACGAAAAGATCTATAACGCCCATGTGGTGCGTGAAGAATCGGGTGAAACACCCGTTATCTATATCGACCGTCATCTGGTACACGAAGTCACCTCCCCGCAAGCCTTTGCAGGTTTGGAAGCATTTGGTCGCCCACTTCGTCAGCCGGGTAAAACCTTTGCCACCATGGACCACAACGTGTCTACCCGCTCGTTGGCGATCGACGCCTGTGGCCCGCAGTCTGAAACGCAAATGCGCACACTCGCGGGCAACTGCGAAAAGTTTGGCGTAGAGCTTTACGAAATCGGCAACATCAACCAGGGCATTGTCCACGTAATGGGCCCTGAACAGGGTCTGACTCTGCCCGGCACCACCATTGTCTGTGGTGACTCCCACACAGCAACACACGGCGCGTTCGGTGCTATCGCTTTCGGTATCGGTACGTCCGAGGTTGAGCACGTGATGGCAACACAAACACTGAAGCAGCCGCGATACAAAACTATGCAGATCAAGGTCACCGGTAAAGCCGGCCCGGGTATCACTGCTAAAGACATTATCCTAGCGATCATCGGCAAGGTAGGCACGGCAGGCGGCAACGGTCACGTGGTTGAATATTGTGGTGAGGCGATCGAAGCTCTGACCATGGAAGGCCGCATGACGCTGTGCAACATGAGCATCGAGTTTGGTGGTAAAGCGGGCCTGGTAGCACCAGACCAAACCACTGTCGATTACCTCGAAGGCCGCCCATTTGCGCCAAAAGGCGCCGATTGGGATGAGGCCGTTGCTTACTGGTTGTCACTGGAATCAGATGCGGATGCCAAGTTCGATACCGTGGTAGAGCTAAACGCTGCCGATATCGAACCTCAGGTAACCTGGGGCACTAATCCGGGCCAGGTCACTGGCATCAATGCACCTATTCCTCAGCCGGAAGACTTCTCAGATCCAGTTGAAGCTGACTCTTGCCGCAAAGCACTCGCCTATATGGGCATCGAAAAAGGTCAGAAGCTGACCGACCTGAAAGTGGACAAGGTATTTATCGGCTCCTGCACCAACAGCCGTATTGAAGATCTGCGCGCTGCAGCGGAAGTTGCCAAAGGCAAACAGGTTGTTTCCGGTATCGAAGCGATTGTGGTTCCGGGCTCAGGCTTGGTTAAAGAGCAGGCGGAAGCAGAAGGTCTGGACAAAATTTTCACCGAAGCAGGCTTCGAATGGCGTCTGCCGGGTTGCTCCATGTGCCTGGCAATGAATGACGACCGCTTGGGTGATGGCGAACGCTGCGCCTCTACCTCAAACCGTAATTTCGAAGGCCGCCAGGGCCGCGGTGGTCGCACTCATTTGGTCAGCCCTGCGATGGCCGCTGCTGCCGCGGTAGCCGGTCACTTTGTTGATATCCGAGACTTTAAATAGGAGGCGTTGAAAATGGCAGGTATTACACAACTCACCGGCTTGGCGGCGCCTTTAGATCATTCGCACGTCGATACTGACCAGATCATCCCGAAGCAGTTTCTAACCAAGGTAGAACGTGTTGGCTTTGGTCAGCACTGTTTTCATGACTGGCGCTATCTTGATGAAGCTGGCACTCAGGAAAATCCTGACTTCATATTGAACGCGCCGCGCTATCGCAATGCAGAGATACTGCTGACGCGAGAAAACTTCGGTTGTGGTTCATCCCGTGAGCACGCGCCATGGGCGCTAAAAGAGATGGGCTACACCGTGGTTATCGCCCCCTCTTTCGCGGATATCTTTTATGGTAACGCCATCAACAATGGCATGTTGCCGATCCGCTTAAGCGAAGCTGAAGTTCAGCAACTGTTTGAGGAAGTCGTTGCTGCGGAAGGCAGCCAGATCACCGTTGATTTGGAGGCTCAGACCGTCATCAGCCCTTCAGGTGCGAGCTTCAGCTTTGACATAGATGCATTCCACCGTGAATGCATTATGAAAGGGTTAGATAGCATCGGCTGGACGCTGCAATTCGAGCAGCAGATCAGCGCGTATGAACAAAACATTCCTGGTTGGCGCCGTTAGGATTTTTTAACCAGAACCATGTTTGAAAGGCTTCCAATTGGAAGCCTTTTTTTTGGAAACGGCCCTATCAACCCCCCTCATTTCAAACGCTTGTTTTATAACCAATCAATCTTTTGTCGCCCTTCTTTACAAAAAAAACGTCGCCTGTGACCCCGCTTGCAAAATGACAGAAGATTGACGGACAGGTCAATTTTTAGTCGGTAGCATCGACCAACAAATATACAAATTCAATAATCAAATTCTCGCTAATTTACTGATTTTTTAAATACACATTACGTTTAAAAACTTACTTTAAAAAAACACAAAGGAACCATCAGGATGATTTGGTCACAGCTAGGAAAGGCGTTGCTTGTGCTGCTGCTCGCAGTCGGGCTTTCCGCCTGTAAGGACCGCAAAATAGAAGACGAAGTGTTCTATTTTGTGCTGCCAGACCGCTTTCACAACGGAGACGCCAGCAATGATACTGCCGGCATCGATGGTGATAAGCATGACCATGGGTTTGATCCCACCGATAAGCGTTACTACCACGGTGGCGATCTCAAAGGGTTGATTAAAAAGCTGCCCTACTTGGATCAAATGGGTGTCACCGCTATCTGGATGACCCCGATCTTTAAGAATATGCCTGCAGTCGATAATTCTGCGGGTTATCACGGCTACTGGACGATCGATTACACCCAGATTGACCCGCACTGGGGCAGCAACGCAGAGCTGCAGGAGTTGATTGAGAAGTCTCACAAGCGTGATATCAAAGTATTCTTCGACATCGTCATCAACCATACCGCAGACGTAATCCGCTTTCAGGAATGCCACAACGCGGATGGCTCGCTGATCGACCCAGACGCAGGTTGCCCTTACCGTTCTCTGGAAGAGATCGAAACGAATCCTTACACACCGTTCGCGTTGCCAGGTTTGGAAGATGCCAAAGTGCCTGCGTGGTTAAACGACTTTGAGTATTACCACAATCAGGGCGACAGTACCTTTAGTGGCGAGAATTCACTGAATGGCGACTTCTATGGTCTGGATGACCTGAAAACAGAACACCCAGATGTGGTTAGCGGCATGGTTGAGCTGTTCAAGTTTTGGATCAGTGAATACCGAATGGATGGTTTCCGTGTTGATACAGTGAAACATGTAAATATCGAGTTCTGGCAAGAGTGGACACCAGCCATCATGGCCCATGCAGAAGACGAAGGGTTGGATGACTTCTTTGTCTTCGGTGAGGTGTTTGAAGGACACCCAAAAGACTTGAGTGTCTATTCCACTAAGGGAACCCTGCCCTCGGTTCTCGATTTTGGGCTTTATTATGCGATTCGTGATGTAGTCGCAGATCATCAGGGCACAGATCGCCTGCAGTGGATCTTTGAGCGTGATGATTACTACACAGATGCTGACAGCAGCGCGGCTCAGTTACTTACCTTCTCAGGTAACCACGATGTTGGTCGTATTGGTCAACAGATTGATATCTTCAATCCTGATGCATCAGAAGAAGAGCGCCTTGCTCGTGCAGAGTTAGCCAATAGCATTTTGTTCCTGGCCCGCGGTATTCCAGTGGTTTACTACGGTGACGAACAGGGCTTCACAGGTGATGGTAACGATGCAGACGCTCGTGAAGACATGATGCCCAGCCAGGTAGCTGAGTTTAATGACAATGACCTGATTGGTACCGACGACACCACAGCTGAAGACAACTTCAACAAACGCCACCCACTGTATAAAAATGTCAAGGGCCTCTCCAAGTTGCTGGACCAACACGTTGGTCTGCGCCGTGGTGATCAGTACCCAAGATATAGCAGTGCCGAACCGGGCATATTTGCTTTTTCTCGTTTGGATCGTGACGACAAAACTGAATACCTGGTTGTACTAAACACCTCAACCGAAACGCAGCAGTACGAAACTACTGTTGATTCGAATCGCTACATCCGCATCTGGCCCACTTTTGTCTCTCAAGGCCGGAATCAGCTTTCGCCTACATCTCTGAAACCAGATGCTGAAGGTGCTATTGCTCTGGATGTACCTGCACTGTCTGCACTGGTATATGTTGCTCAATCGGAGGTTTCAGATCCTACAGACACTCCAACTTTGAGCTTCAGCAGCCTGACCGACGGAGCTAAAGTGATGGACCGTGTTGAAGTAGAGGTTGCCATGGCTCATGACATCGAGCCCGCTTATCCTGCGCTTTATGGCGTGGACTTCGAAGTCAGTATTAACGGCGGCGAGTGGACCTTTATCGGTCATGATGCGGTCGCACCTTATCGCGTGTTCTATGATGCTGAAGGCCTGGAAGATGGCACCCCTGTCAGCTTCCGCGCTACAGCCACCAATGTGCCTGAGGAGAGTGTGGTTGAAGTCACCACAGAGATCGGCGCAGTGGAAGGCATGACCATCCTGTTCCAAAAACCTGAAGATTGGGAAGCCGCCAACATCTATTGGTGGGCAGCCTCGCCACAGCCTGACACCAGCTGGCCGGGTGTAGCGATGGAGCCAGTCATAGGTGACTGGTACCAGTTTAAGTTTGATGACGGCGTCACTGGCGGCAGCATCATCTTTAACGATGGTGCAGGTCAACAAACCACAGACCTCTATCGTGAAGGCGACGGTTGTTACACCATCGAAGGCGGCTGGCAAGACAGCTGTGACCTGCCTCAGCCGGGCATGACTCTTTACTTCAAACAGCCTGATGGCTGGGCTGATACCATAAATCTCTATTACTGGAACGCCGCACCGGCAGATGACGCAAGCTGGCCAGGTGTCGCCATGGAGTTGATTGGTGAAGGTTGGTACAAGTATCAGATGCCTACCGATGTGCAGATGGGCAACTTCATCTTCAACGATGGCAATGGTAATCAAACCACTGATCTATACCGCGAAGGCGATGGCTGTTTCGAGAACGGAGACTGGCTGGTGGACTGTGTACCACCTCAGGCCGGAATCAAACTCTACTTTAAAAAGCCTGGCGACTGGGCTGATTCCATCAACCTCTACTATTGGAACGCAGATCCTGCCCCCGCAGTAGACTGGCCTGGTGCAGCCATGACAGATGAAGGCAATGACTGGTTCAGCTACCAGATGCCACTGAATGTCACCATGGCTAACCTGATCTTTAATGATGGTTCAGGCAACCAAACTACTGACCTATACCGCGAAGGTGATGGCTGTTATGCCGACGGAGAATGGACTGACACCTGTGATATCACAGGCTCAGAGCCGGGCTTCACCGTCTACGTGCGTCGCCCTCTGAGCTGGAATGTGCCTAACATCTACTTCTGGGGAACAGGCAATGACCCTGAATGGCCAGGGGTAGAGATGACTGCGCTGGGAGATGACTGGTATAGCTATCAGTTTGCCGATGGAGTCTCCGCTGCCAACGTTATTTTCAACGACCTGACAGGCAATCAAACCACAGATCTTTACCGTGAAGGCGATGGTTGCTACGACATAGAAACCCAGCAATGGAGCGACAGTTGCGCCATTCCTGGCTTCACGGTTTATTTCGAAAAACCGGATGGCTGGGAAAATCCAAACCTCTACTTCTGGAGCCCTGGCCCAACAGATGCACCCAATGTAGGTTGGCCTGGCGAGTCGATGGCGGATCTTGGCAGCAACTGGTTCAGCTACCAATTCCCAGCGGGCGTTCAGTTCGCCAACCTGATCTTCAACGATGGCTCAGGCAGCCAAACCACCGACCTGTTTAGAGAAGGGAATGGGTGTTACATCCTGGCAGATGAAAGCTGGGTAGACAGCTGTGATGTGCCACAACCCGGCTTGAAACTCTATTTCAAAAAGCCAGATGGTTGGGGTGACAACATCAACCTCTATTACTGGCAGGCAGATCCAGCGCCAGCGGTCGACTGGCCTGGTACGGCGATGACCAATCTTGGCGATGGCTGGTACGTTTTCGAATTCCCACAAGGTGTCGATAGTGCCAACCTGATCTTCAATGACGGCTCAGGCAACCAAACCACGGATCTGTTCCGCGATGCTGACGGTTGCTTCGGTGAGTTCAGCGACGACTGGCGTAACAGTTGTATCACGCCGGAGTCGAATACTGATGTCGAGATCCAGAATGCATCGGCACACTGGGTCGCTCTCAACAGTTTACTATGGACTCCTTCAGACAACCGCTGGGCTCGCGTCGAACTGGTATCAGCGCAATCTCAATCGATTGTCGTAACGGATAACCAACTCGAAAATGTCGAAGTCTCAGTTGGTTTAGGTTCGGGCGCATCTATTCCTGCCGATATTGCAGAAAAAGCACCTCACCTGACAGGGCTTGCAGCCTGGTCGGTTGACGGCATTGATGCGGCGATAGCAGACCAGTTGCTTAAGGGACACTTGCTACTGGCAGCCTATGACAGCAACGACTTCTTACTTGAAGTAACACGCGTGCAAACACCTTGGCTCTTGGACGAGCTCTATGCTTACAATGGTCAGTTGGGTCTTTATTATGAAGCGGGTCAACCACATATCTCGGTATGGGCACCAACCGCTCAAAATGTTCAGCTGATCCTCTCCAGTGATGCACTGTCTGACACTGCACCTATTGCAGCAACATCTGTCAGCAATGGTGTTTACCACTTCGTTGGTGATGAAAGCTGGAATCTGATGTATTACCAGTTTGAAATCGCAGTCTTCCACCACTTGAGTGATCAGCTGGAAACCTTCCGCGTGACTGACCCCTACTCAGTCAGCCTGAGTACAAACAGTCGTTATAGTCAGGTAGTTAACCTGAACGATGCCAGCCTCAAACCAACGGGTTGGGACGCTATTCAGAAAGCGTTGCCACCTCACAGCGATATCACGGTCTACGAAGGACATGTGCGTGACTTCAGCGCCTTCGACACCTCGGTACCCGCGGAGCATCGAGGCAAATATCTGGCATTCACCTACAACGGCGTAGACGGCGCACCACTGTCAGCGGGTATGGCACATCTGCAAGCGCTGCAAGCTGCTGGCCTGAGTCACTTCCACCTTCTGCCGGTCAACGATCTTGGCTCCATCATCGAAGATGAAAGTATGCGTGCCGATCTGGACGACCCATACTCACAACTATGCAGCTTGGTGACCACAGACGCTGTCCAAGCTCGCTGTGGTGACTTTGATACGCTGACCTTAGGTGAAGCGCTGACACAACTGAAAGACGCAGATCCGCTTAGTACTGAGATCCAAGCGATCCTGTACGAACCTCGCAGTGACGCCGCGGTTTCCGTAGACGGCTTTAACTGGGGTTACGACCCTTACCATTTCAACGCTGTCGAAGGCAGTTACGCGACAGATCCTCAGGGCACAGCGCGCATCACCGAGTTCCGAGAACTAGTGAAAGCGCTTGATGAAGTGGGACTCAATGTGGTGGTAGACGTTGTATACAACCACACCTTCGCTTCAGGTCTGAATACGCAGTCGGTATTGGACAAAGTTGTTCCAGGTTACTATCACCGTCGCAACGCCTACAGCGGCGATGTTGAGATGAGCACCTGCTGTGACAATACGGCCACAGAGCACGAAATGATGGCCAAACTGCTGACCGATACGCTGGTGCACTGGGCCAAGCAGTATAAGATCGATGCGTTCCGTTTCGACCTGATGGGCCACATTCCAAAAGCTGTGATGGTCGAAGCCCAGGCAGAACTGCAAAGCCTGACCCTTGCCAATGACGGTGTCGATGGTGCCAACATCTACCTCTATGGCGAAGGTTGGGACTTCGGCGAAGTGGCGGGTAACCAGCGCTTTGAGCAAGCCACTCAGTTCAACATGGCGGGTACCGGCATAGGTACCTTTAATGACCGTCTGCGCGATGCGGTTCGTGGTGGCAACTTCACTGACCGTGGCGATGCTCAGGGTTTCGGTAACGGCAACGAGTTGTTCTGGAACGGCCGAGCACCAGGCGCGTCCAGTCTTGTTGACCAAGCTGACCGTATCCGTATCGGTATGGCAGGTAACCTGCAGACTTATCCGTTTGTTGATAACTCAGGTACCACCACTGACGGCCTGAGCTATAGCGGGGTTGGCTACAACCTGGATCCACAGGAAGCAGTCAACTACGTCGACAAGCACGATAACGAAACTCTGTGGGATAACACGCAACCTAAACTGCCTGATGATCTGACTATTGCTGAACGTATTCGCGTGCACGCGCTAAGCCAATCGTTCGTCAACTTAGGCCAGGGTATACCGTTCCATCAGATGGCTTCTGATCTGGCACGCTCTAAGTCGATGGACCGCAACTCGTTCGACTCAGGCGATTGGTTCAATAAGATCGACTTCACTAAGCAAAGCAATAACTGGGCGGTAGGCCTACCTCCAGCAGAAAGTAACGATGTACGTTGGGATCGTATGCGTGAAGTGATGAGCAACAGTAATACTGTGGCACAGGCTGCGAATATCGAAATGGCTACGTCCCTGTTCCAGCAGCAACTTCAGTTGCGCTACGACAGCAAGTTATTCCGTCTCGATACCGCCGATCAGGTAGAGCAACGCTTGGCATACTGGAACACTGGCCCAGACCAGGCAGCAGGTATCATCGCCATGAGTGTCAGTGATGGCGTTTGTGCCGGTGATGACTTGGATCCCGCCTATGACGGTATCCTGGTGCTGTTTAATGCTGACCGCGTTAGCCGCGATATTACTTTGACCGGACTGGGTGGGCTCAGCCTTCACAGCATTCAGCAGAATGGCGCTGACACTGTTGTTAAGACAGCGTCAGTGAATGGGGAGACCTATACGCTGCCAGCCTTAACCGCTGCGGTGTTTGTTCAGGACCAGGCTGCGGCCCAAGGCGAGTTCCCATGTAACCCAAGCTACGGTGCTGTCACTGAACCTGGCTTTACGATTTACTTCAAGAAGCCTGCCGACTGGGCTGCGCCAAATGCCTATTACTGGAACACGGCACCGGAGTCATACGCCATTGATTGGCCAGGCGCACCTATGCTGCCGCTGGGTGATGATTGGTATAGCTTTGAAATGCCGGCAGGTGTGCAGAGCGCCAATATCATCTTCAATGATGGTAATGGTAACCAAACCACCGACCTGTATCGTGAAGGCGAAGGCTGTTATGAGAACGACACTTGGAGTGACAGCTGCGCTCTGCCCGGTTTGAGCTTCTGGTTTGAAAAGCCCGCTGACTGGACCGACGAAGTGTATCTCTACTTCTGGGGTGCTGCAGTAGACGGTCCAGGCTGGCCAGGTCAGCTGATGACGGATCTAGGTAACGGCTGGTTCTTCTTCCAGATGCCTGATGGCGTCCGCTCTACCAACCTGATCTTCAGTGATGCCAACGGCACAGGTAATCAAACCAGCGATCTATTCCGGACCGCCAACGGCTGCTACAGCGTTGATACCGGTTGGACAGATAGCTGCGACCTGCCCTAGTGTTTAGTTGATAGCTCACAACAAAAGGTAAAGGCCGCTGACGCGGCCTTCTTTTTTGCAATGCCTGTTTGCGTTACATATTGCACAAGCTAAAACGGTACCGGGTACTGCTTAAATACCGCGCCAATCTGGGTCAGCGCTTCATCACTCAGGGTGATATCAAAGGCATCAATATCTTCTTCCAGCTGCGCCATAGACGTAGCGCCGATAATGGAGGATGCCACACCATCGACTTGGTCAACCCAGGCCAGCGCCAGTTGGGAAGGCGTTATGTTGTGTGCCTTAGCGATGTCGACATACGCAGTCACGGCAGCTTCGGAGGCTGGGTTATCGCGGAACAGGCCATTGCGCTGAGAGATAGTCCAGCGGCTACCCTCCGGCCGGGCACCATTCAGGTACTTGCCGCTTAACGCACCACCAGCCAAGGGAGACCATGGCAAAAACGCAACATCCGCATGGACGCAGTTTTCGATCAGATAAGGCCAGTCTTTGGCGTGCAGCAGGCTGAACTCATTCTGAATCGACACCATACGTGGCAACGCATGTTTTTCACTTAGGCGGATATATTCATTGATCCCCCAAGGCGTGTCGTCCGACAGTCCGCAGTAACGGATCTTGCCCGCTTTCACACACTCGTTCAGCGCCTGTAGGATCTCCAGCATCTGGTTGGAGTGCGCCTCGCCGTCGACATCTGTGAAGCCGATTTGTCCAGGCCAATGTTTGGCAAAATGGGGAGACGTGCGGTTTGGCCAATGCAGCTGAAACAGATCGATATAGTCGGTTTGCAGTCGCTCAAGGGACCCATCCACCGCCTGGATCACCGTCTCACCACTGATCTCACTGCCATTTCTTATCCAGCCCAAGCCACCACCGGCGATCTTAGTCGCCAGTACAATCTCTTTGCGACGTTGTGGATTGGCGGCTAACCAGTTGCCGATGATGGTTTCGGTTTTGCCGTAGGTGTCCGGCGTTGGAGGTACCGCATACATCTCGGCGGTATCGATAAAGTTGATACCACGGGACAACGCATATTCGATCTGTTGGTTGGCATCCTGCTGATTGTTTTGAACACCCCAGGTCATGCTGCCAAGACACACTCGTGACACCTCGATGCCGCTGCTTCCCAATCTGGCATATCGCATTCTGTACCCCACTAAAGATGATGAATATGAGCGTTCAAACTCATGAAAGAAGAAAACTAGATATATGCGCTTAAGGACAATTTCTCAAGCGGGAGAACAAATTAGGGCGGCGATAAAAGAGGTTTCACCCAGCCCTGTCATGTCATTTTAAGACCGGGACTTGGCCAACTCTCTTTCCAACTTGTGCTGCCGTGCCTGTGGCGAGCGACTATACCGTCCAATCAGATAATAGAGACAGGGCACCACAAACAGAGTGATCAGCGTTGACACCAACATGCCACCAAAGATCACCACACCAATGGCAAAGCGGTTTTCTGCACCCGCGCCACTGGCATAAAGCATCGGCAATGCCCCCAACAACGTAGTAAATGCCGTCATCAGGATCGGACGCAGCCGATAACTTGCCGCCTGACGGGTCGCGTCCAATAGATCTAAACCTTTGTCGCGAAGCTGATTGGCGAACTCAACGATAAGGATGCCGTTTTTGGTCACCATGCCTATCAACATCAACAGTCCAAGCTGGCTGTAGATATTGAAGGTTTCACCGGAGATCAGCAGCGCCCCCAAGCCCCCCACTAATCCCAAAGGCACGGTGATCATCACAATGCTTGGACTGATAAAACTCTCAAACTGGGCGGCCAGTACCAGGTAACACACCAGCAATGCCAAACCAAACAGCAGCACCACATCACGTTGGCTATCAAAGTACTCCTTTGACTCACCGGCATAATCGAAGGTGTATCCCGGTGGCAGCATAGGTCTCGCTTCATCGGCAAGAAAATCGAGCGCTTCGCCCAGGGTGGCTTTGGCGGTCAGATTGGCTTTGATATTGATAGATTTTTTACGCTGATAATGAAACAGCCCGCGTGCTGAAGCGTGCTCCTCTGCAATAATCAGGGTGTTCAAGGAGATCAGTTCACCCTTGTCGTTGGGCACATAGACTTTAGCCAGATCGGACTCGGACATGAACTGGCTTTCATCCGCCTTCAGATAGACATCATACTCATCGCCGCGCTCCTCGAAGCGCGTTTGGTTGCGGCCACCCAGCAGCACTTCCAACGTTGATGCAATATCCTGTACCGACACCCCAAGTTGACGAGCCACCGGCAGGTCAATGGTAAGGATCAGCTCCGGTGTGGTCGGGTTGTAATCCAGATCCACGCCTTCCATCAAGCCGCTTTGCTCGGCTTTTTCTGCCAACTCCCGAGCAAAATGCCATAACCGCTGATAATCCTCGCCCTGCAGGACAAACTGCACAGGCTCGCCCATACGGCCACCAAAACCCGGCACATAGGGGATCACCTTTACGTCAGGCACATCGATGGTGGCAGCACGGATCATCTCCACCACATCATGAGCACTCTCTTCCCTGTCCTGCCAGTCTTCCAACTGAATAATGAAAAATCCCTGATGATCGGCCCAGGATCCAAATGCCGGCGCAGAGTAGTTAAGAGAACGAATAGGACCATTATCTCGTAGCGGGATCAGACGCGCTTCAATCGCAGACATACTTTCAAGCATGCGGTCGTAACTGGTCGCCTCGACACCTGCCACGTACACATTTACTGTGCCGCGGTCCTCCTTTGGCGCAAACGCTTTCTTTTGCGCCTGGTAACTGAACACCATAGCAGTCAGTGCCGCCAACACTATCACTACCGCAAGCCAACTGTGATTCAGCAGCTTATCTAACCAGCGTCCGTAGCCTTGTCGCAGTCGTTCCAGTCCGCGATCAATAACAGCCTGCGGGCCCTTGGGTGTGGACTTGGCTTTGTGAAAAACAGCTCCACCCATCACAGGTGCCAGGGTCAATGCCACCAAACTGGAAACCACCACGGCGGCCGATAACAAAACCGCAAACTCGGTAAACAGTCGGCCCATTTTGCCATCCATAAACAGCAGTGGCAGGAACACCATCACCAATACGACGGTTGTGGCAATCACGGCAAAATTCAGCTCACGGGCGCCTTTAAAGGCAGCAACCAGAGGTGACTCGCCATTAGCACGATGGCGGGCAATGTTTTCGGTGATCACGACTGCATCGTCCACCACCAGGCCGATCGCCAGTACCATCGCCATCAGGGTGATCAAGTTGATGGAGAAGCCGGCCAGATAAGCAACGGTAAATGCCGATATCAATGAGATAGGCACGGTAACCGCAGGGATAAGCGTCGAGCTGATACGGCCCAAAAACAGATACAGCACCAACACCACAAACAGAGCAACATAAGCCAGCGTGGAGTACACCTCAGAAATAGCAGCGCGAATAAACTTGGTGCTGTCGTAATCGATATACAGCTCTGCACCATCGGGTAGAAACTGCTGCAGATAGGGAAGCTGCCTGCGCACCTCATCAGCCACTTCTAATGGGTTGGCTTGTGACATGGGCACAATACCCAGACCAAAGCTATCAACACCGTCAGCCTTAAAGGTGGTGGTATCTTTTTTGGCGCCGACATATACCCGCGCGACATCGCGAAGGTAGACTGGACCGCCCTCGCCTCGCATCAGCTGGATGTTTTCGAAGTCTTGTTGGTCTTGGTATTGACGATCAACCCGCACAACGCGGTTTAGACTTTCATTGCGGATATAACCAGCAGGTAGCTGGACATTTTCCTGTCGCAGCACATCAATCACGTCCTGAGTCGTTAATCCTCGAGCAGCGAGTTGCTCTGGATCCAGCTCGATATACATCACCCGCTCAACAACACCCGAAGTATTGACCGCACTCTCGCCGGGCAACAGGCTGAGTCGCTCAACCAGCACCCGCTCAGCAAAGTCGCTCATATCAACGCGGTCCAGCGCAGATCCGGTCAGATTGAGCCACATGATCGGTGCATTATCACCATCATCTTTGCGAATAATCGGTTCGTCGACGTCATCAGGCAGATCATTGCGAGCGCGGTTTACCGCATCGCGCACATCACTGAGCGCTTCAAGCATGTTGTGACCCTGCTTGAAAGTGATGGTGATGCCAGACCAGCCATCCCAAGAGGAGGACCAGATGTAATCAATGCCATCAATGCCGCTGAGTTGATCTTCGATCGGATTGGTTATCTGGGTTTCAACGATAGAGGAGGCACTGCCGCGATAGGCGGTACCGATAGAAACCACCGGGTTATCAATATCCGGCATCTCCCGTACAGGCAAAAGTGAAAGCGAGACAAAGCCAAACACCACCAGCAAGGCACTGATCACAATGGCCAAGACTGGCCGGTACATGGCGAGATCAGAAAGCCTCATGCGCGAGGATGCTCAATAACCTGAACGCGAACACCATCACGCAGTTTCACCAAGCCCTCGGTGACGATCTCATCCCCAGCTTTCAGGCCGGTAACCACTTCAACAAAATCGCTGTTACGGGCACCGAGTTCAATCTCGACTTTTTCAACATGATCGCCATTTAAACGGTAAGCAAAACGCTGGTGGCCTTCATATGCCACCGCCTGCAGCGGTAGGCTAACCACGGTTTCTTTCGCCAACGGCAAGTCACCAGTTAAAAACGTACCCGGCAACAACAGGTTGTCATGATTATCTATGGTCAGCTGTAACCGCATGTTCAAGGTCTGGTCGCTAACGCGGCTATCGATGTAAGCCAGTTTGGCGACCACGGAGCGTGCTTGCAGCGCATCAGCGTTTAAAGCAAACGCGGTGCCCTTTTGAATACGGTGTTGATATTTTGCAGGGACTGACACGTTCATCTTCAGCTGCGAGGTATCGTCCAGCGTGGTCAGCACAGTATCGCTGTTAACCAACTTACCCACACTTAAATCAACCAGCCCGACATTGCCTCGAAACGGCGCGCGAATAGCACGGTCTTCCAGCGCCGCCTTGGCTAAAGCGAGTTCAGCCTGCTGAATGGCCACCTGCGCATCAGCTGCATCAACCTCTGACGTAGAAACTGCATGTTGTTTGGCAAGTTGGTGGATCTGCTTCTGACGACGAATATCATCTTTTAACTTGGCCTGCTCACGACGCACGGTCGCTTGCTCATGACGATCATCCAGTTGCAATAACAACTGACCCCGTTCCACTTCCTGACCAGATTCGATATAGATGGCTGTGATACGACCATCCACTTCCGGCGTAATGTTCACTGCATGGTGGGAAAACACCGTGCCCTGTAAAGGCACGCTTTCGGCGATAGAGGCTTTGTTGAGCTTTTCAACTCGTACACTGATGGCAGGTGCAGTTTCGTCATGAGATGCCTGTGCATTCTCACTATCGAGTAAGAACATGGCTCCGGCGGCTACCAAAATGCCCAACACTACCGCTGCGATCCGAATCATCTACTGCCCTACTACGGATGAAAAACACCAAATCAAAAGCGCACTTTGACGCGCGCGTTATGGTAGCAGAGGTGCTGGTTAATATTCGTGCAGACAGTGGTTAAGCTTTTGATCTATTTTGTTAAATAACGAGTGAAGAGTACGCTGTAAAGGCAACTGTTTTGGTTTCACTCCACCGACCACTGGTTCAGAATAAGTTATCCTTACATTCTGGCGGTTCTAATTAATTGAAATATCATTAGAATCGAGCCGGACGAATTAGAGGAGAGCAAACTTGTTTGCAGGAAAGTTTGAAGAGATGAACCTCAGAGGTGACCTGTTTGGTGGGGTCACCACGGCGATCGTATCTCTGCCGATGGCACTGGCATTTGGCGTGGCATCAGGCGCAGGGGCAGAAGCCGGTTTATGGGGTGCTATCCTGGTCGGGCTGTTCGCCGCCCTGTTTGGCGGTTCCCGAACGCTGATCTCCGAACCCACCGGTCCGATGACGGTAGTGATGGCTGCGGTCCTTACCACTATGATGGCCAGGCACCCGGAAAACGGCCTAGCAATGGCGTTTACAGTGGTGATGATGGCGGGCCTGTTTCAAGTGGCACTCGGCGCCCTCAAGCTTGGCAAATACATCACCCTGATGCCCTACAGCGTAATCTCCGGCTTTATGTCCGGCGTCGGTGTGATCCTGGTTATCCTGCAACTTGGGCCATTTCTCGGCCAGGCAACGCCTTCCGGTGGCGCAATGGGTACGCTTTTGGCTCTACCTGACCTGATCCGCAATATGGATTTTGGCGAGTTCCTGCTCGGCCTGATGACCTTGGGCGTGCTGTTTTTCATGCCCAAGAAATACAAGCAGAAAGTTCCCCCGCAGTTAGTCGCACTGGTGGCAGTGACTCTAATCTCCATGCTGATTTTCAGTGACGAAGGCATCCGCCGTATTGGCGAGATCCCAAGCGGCCTGCCCTCGATTGTTTGGCCTACTTTTTCATGGAGCCTAATCAGCGAAATGCTGGCCGACGCGCTGATCCTGGGCACACTGGGCTGCATCGATACCCTGCTGACCGCCGTGATCGCGGATAGCTTGACCCGTAAAGAACATGACTCGAATCGCGAACTGATGGGCCAGGGCATTGCAAACACGGTATCTGGTCTGTTCGGTGGTCTGCCGGGCGCAGGCGCCACCATGGGTACCGTAGTCAACGTGCAGGTCGGTGCCCGGTCGCCACTGTCAGGCATTGTTCGTGCGGTGATCCTGTTGCTGGTAGTGCTCTGGTTTGCCCCTCTGACCCAGCCGATCCCGCTTGCCGTACTCGCTGGTATAGCCCTGTTTGTAGGGATTAATATTCTTGACTGGAGCTTTATCAAACGCGCTCACACCGTATCTTTGGTGCCCACCTGTATCATGTATGGCGTGCTATTCCTAACCGTGTTTGTTGACCTGATTTATGCGGTAGGCATCGGCGTGTTCCTGGCCAATGTGATCACCATTGAGAAACTAAGTCGGGTCCAGGAGCAGAACGTTAAAGCGATCTCGGATGCCGACGACGGTGTACCTCTGACGACAGAAGAGCGTGATCTGCTTGATAAAGCCAAAGGTCAGCTGCTGTTCTTCTACCTCTCCGGTCCAATGATATTTGGTGTATCCAAGGCCATCGCGAGACAGCACGCGGCTGTTGAGCAATACAAAGCCATGGTGCTCGACCTGAGCGCCGTACCCATGATTGATGTGACCGTAGCGTTGGCGCTAGAGAATGCGATGCGCGATGCACTGGATGCCGGCTGTCAGGTTTATCTCTACAGCCCCAACGAACAGACCATGGAACAGCTGGAAAAACTCCAGATCCGAGACTGGATCGACGACGATCATATTGTGGAAACCCGTCTTGAAGCCCTGCAGAAAGGCTTGGCGGATGTCACCACACAATCGGCTGATGATAGCGTTATGATATAAGCCTCTATGCCGTCAGTGCCAGGCCACCAGCACCAGCCAAGGCGCTGGTGGCGTTTTTTATCTCTCAGTACATTTACATTTTTTAGTACGACTCACTTAGTTTCCGAAAACCAAGCGCTCTCTCAGATATATTCATTTACAGAATATGATCCCCTACCTGCCGCTAATCGTTTCATAATTAATAGGAAAAACGGCACCATTTCCGCGGTAAAAAGGAAGCCCAACCCATGAGCTTAGGTAACCTGTTAAATCAATTTCTTGGCGCGGCCAGCAGCCTGTCATCTCCAGAAACGTCAAAACAGGGTAATAACCCACAGTCACAAAGCAGTCAACAGTCAGGCGCACTCACCAGTGGGGCCGTTACTGGAAGCGTCATGGCACTGCTGGCAGGCAACAAGAAAACTAAGAAGTTTGCATCCAAAGCCGCTGTCTACGGCGGTGCCGCCATGTTGGGTGGTCTGGCCTACAACGCGATCAAGAAGTACCAGCAAAACCAACCGCAGAGCGGTGGTACGCAAAATAGTTGGCAAAGCAGCGCCAGCGATTATGAGTCGCCTGAGGTGATGACAGCCGATTTTCAAGTCACCCTTATTAAAGGCATGATCGCCGCAGCCAAAGCCGATGGACATATAGATAGCACTGAGCAAGCACGGCTTTACAAAGCCATCGAGCGAATGGAGCTAAGCCCCGAAACCAAAGCCATCGTGTTGGACCAGATCCATCAGCCAGTCTCACTGCGAGAACTTGCAAGAGGAGTGGTTTCTGAAGAGCAGAAAACAGAGCTATATGTTGCATCTTGTCTGGCCATTGATATCGATAATCAAGCTGAGCGAATGCACCTGGAAAAGCTCGCCGTCGTCCTAGGCATTCCCAGCGAGCTGGCGACATGTATGCAAGAGGAAGCGCAGCAAGCACTGGCAAGCACGCCGGGCTAGGCCTCAACTCGATAGTCAAAAGCAAAACAAATGGCAGAACAGCAAGTTAATCAGACCGTCAAACAATCACTACCGGTCTCCAGTCAACTGCAGCAGCTTCTAAGCTCCTGTAGCCAAACCGGCATCTCTTTTGGCGAGCTGCTAAAACAGACCGACAAACAGGGGATGGGCATGCTGCTTATGCTGCTTGCTCTACCTAGTGCACTACCCATTCCTGCGCCGGGCTACAGTATCCCATTTGGTATTTGCTTGCTGGCGATTTCTTTTCAAATGCTCATATGCCGGGAAAATCTATCTGTTCCTAAGCGCATCGCCAATGTGAAATTGAGTGCTTCAATGTGCCAAAAAGTGTTGCGGACGGGAACAGGCTTTTTCAGGCTAATAGAAAGAGTGGTGAAGCCGAGAGGCGTTTTTATCCACAGTTCAACAGCTCAACGTTTGCTTGCCATTAACGTGATGTTGATGGCTTCTTTAATGCTGATACCCATCCCCATGACCAACACTCTGCCGGCATTGGTAATATTCACCCTGGGCACAGGGCTTGCGGCCAAAGATGGTTTAACCACCTCCATTGCGCTTTTGGGCAGTGCGGTAGCCATCTTGTTCTACTCGGGAGTGGCCGTTTTGGGCACAGAGTTCATTTCTTCTATGTTGCAAGCATAAGGCGACGTCAAAATCCCAGAGAAAATTGATCCTAAGCATCTTCGGGCCACTGGCTGTTTTCGGGTTTAAGCGTCCGATCAAAAAATTTTTCAGTGCTGGGATATATGCTTCGATTAAGCAATGTCTTAAAGTCGATTTCGGTCGCTTATTGACGCAGTAGTGAGGTCGGTGAACGCAGCAAACAAGCTCCACCCTATCGTAAAGTTCAATTTCCCAGCTCGACTATTCGGCGATCTGGTACTGCTTTTATTGGCTTGGCACCTACTGGGCGACCACTTGCTTAGTGAAACCTTTTTCTGGATCCCTGCTTTTTGCCTGCTCTGGCCGTTTGTTGCCCGTTTCATAATGCCGCAGCTATTTTGCTCACGACTCACTGAACAGATTTCGCTCTCTATTGATGCTGTTTTTTTTGCGCTTTACTCACTCACCTTCCCTGCAATCATGGTGTTTACCGCCATGATATCGACGACGGCAGCGAATAGTCTGGTCTCGGTCGGCCCCAGGCTGCTGGTGATCAATCTATTTATTGGCTTTATAACATTGGCCGTTGGCGTTTGGGTACTCGGCCCCATCGAAATCATCTCGCTGGGAATTATAGGTGAAATTGTTGCGGGAGCGACCATCTCTGCTTACTTCTGTGTGTACGCAGGATTTGCTTATTCCATGGCAAAACGCCTGGTGCAATCAAAACGCGATGTTGAGGAGTTATCCCATAGAGATGCTCTAACTGGCTGCAGAAACCGGCGTTTTCTCGATCGTTTTCTACCGAGCGAACTGTCTCGCGCCTACCGGATGAACTACCCGATTAGCGTCATTTTTGCTGACCTTGACCACTTTAAAGTACTCAATGACAAGTTTGGTCACGCTGCAGGAGACAAGGTATTGGCAAAGTTTGCCGAACTCGCCTCAGAGCACCTGCGCGAGGAGATCGACTGGATTGCCCGCTATGGCGGTGAAGAGTTCCTTGTCGTACTGCCTGGGTGCGATCAAAACGCGGCGGCCACCGTCGCAGAGCGGATTCGAAGCACCATTGCGGATTATCGCTTTCCCCATAAGAACAAGATGCTTTCCATCAGCTGTAGCTTTGGCATCGCTGGGACAATTGAATCTGCGGCAGAGAAGGTCACTTCAGAACACCTGTTTCAACTGGCAGATAAAGCGCTATATCGAGCAAAACAAGGCGGGAGAAATAGGGTTGAACTGTCGGATGCTGATGCATCAGCAGATCTCGCTAAAAAACCTGTCGATGAACCTTAGATAGATCTGGTTTGCCAGATAGCAAATTTCGGGTGCAGCAACCCAGCACTGCACCCAAAACGCAATCAACCTCAGTACGGATCTGTTGGCGTGTAGAATTGGCTGTTATTGCCATCGATACCAATCGACAGAACCTCACCAGAATGAGAGAAATCATTCAGATCGATAGTGTCTCCGGATAGCAGTTTGATTCGCTCGATCCCCTTATAAATCACAGGCAAGCCACAACTTAACTCAACTCGTTCTGTTTGCGCCGTTTCACGAAGCACGTAAACCTCATAACTACCATCAACGACACCCACGCCAAAACTATCAACGAAAAGCGAAGTTCCTTCGCTCGCCGCTATCGCAAAATGTTGCGTTGAGTGGTGCCCCAAGGAAACGACAGCACGCCCCATGCGATCTCGTTCATAGAAGTGAGTATCGGTCAGGCTGTTCGCCAGCATGGGCAATGACACAAAACTTGAACTGAAATTAAGTGTTTGATGACAGAAGTCGGTCACCACTTCGCTGGAAACCGCACCAGCTACACCGTCAGGGTCGTAGACACTGGCCGCCATAATAGCCATACCAGCCGACGTACCGCCGATAACACCGCCCTTATCAAACACACTCTGTAGTGCTGTTTGAACCTTAGTGCCCTGCCAAAGATTCAGATACTCAGACTGATCGCCACCGGCAACAAAAACAAATTCGGCGGAGCGGATCACCCAATCGACGTAATCACTGTTTGCCAGTGTGCGACTATCGATAATCAAGGTCTCAACTGAGTCAGCCGCTATCAGTGACTGCAGATAGTCATTGTAGGCGTCGGTACCAGAAGCTCGCAGAACCACAACATCACTACCTGCACCAATATGAGGTTTGACCCGGTTGGCAAAGGCATCATCGACATCGCTACCGCCGCCCATGAGCAGTGCAGCACCCTGGCCAGAGGTTAATGTTGCACATTGGTCGTCTGTTGAACCTGAGATCAGCTGTGACAGCCCTGCCGGTAGCGCAGGACGTACACCATAACCGCAATCATTGCCGCCGGGTGTTCCACCGTCCGCTTGAGAGAAGTCGATGGTCAAATCGTACCAGCCACTCCCTTTGTAGCGAGTGACTTTGAGGTAATAGGTATCGGCATCGCCCAGGTAGCTGCCAGACTCTGGAATAGTGCTGGTTTCCCCAGTTAATAGTGCACCACCGCTAGCGCGATAAAGTGCCCAATCAAAGTCATCTCGGCTGTGATGAATCAGAGAGATGGCAATCTCCGCCCTGTCATTTGTCGTGAAACTAAACCAATCAGTGTCGCGACGAGACATATCGCCCGAGATTCTGACACCGGAGCAGATACCGCTATTCGCTGTCGACTCAGAATCATTACTTTCGACTTCGCTGGTAAGGCAAGCGGCATAAGAGGCGTGGCTGGTAAAAAGATAAAGACCTAATAGAACTGCAACTGTTTTGATTTGTTTAAACATGGTGTTACCCCATAACTCTGTTTGCAGCGTTCGCCATGTCAGCCTTGATGGCTGAACAAAAAAGGGATCGCTGGCGTGAAAAGTGAAATTTCAGCTAAACAAACGTGTTAAGGAGTGTGGCTATTCGTCGAACCATTCACTGAGGTGAAAGTCCACCGAGCAGGTGTGCAGGCTATCAGGGAGTGTTACTTTGCTGTCAAACATAGAACCCCCTATCAATTGAAGTGATTGAAACATTGCCCTGTTTTACAAAGTGTTTTTGCAAGTTAAAAACAGGTCAACAATTCCAACATAGCATATGTAAACAAAATGTGAACAGATAAATCGAATGCTTTTCAATCAATCTCAACGGACATAAATGACGCAGGTTAAGAGCAAGCTATTGACCTACATCAACCGAAAGCACCATGCTCACTGGGAATCTGGGCGCGATCAGCTAGACCTAGAACACACTCAACTGTTTTCTTCGCTGAGCCAGCAATGGATGTTTATTAGGCTCAGTTTTACCCAAAGGCTACACATCAAGGAGGTGTGCCATGCTATTAAGAAAATATGTTGTACTTATCTGTTGCTCTGCTTTTCTGTTTCTCGCATCATGTTCTGATAGCGATGAGAAGTTACCGGATCTCACCATCGCTAAAACCGCCAATTTTAACGACCCCATCGACTACTGTGATCGCACAGGCAAGGAATTGAAAGTCACGGTTCAAAATGACGGTGACAAAGATTCCGCAGCATTGGTTGAGGTGAAGTTTGCACATATCTCGACACCAGTAAGCAATACCACTGTTACGATTCCAGCGGGTGAGAAACGAAGTACAAAAGTAACCATCCCTTCGATACCTGCAGGTGACTTTTCATTCACTGCCAAGGCAACACCGGTGAATGGCATTCAGGATAAAAACCCAAGCAACAACGAAGTAAAAGGTCACTGCATCACCTGACCTATAATGCTGACAAAAAAAAGCGCCCCTCGGGGCGCTTAAAGTACATCAGTCCAGGAATATCAATAATTCAGATCTCATGGTGAAGAGCGCCTTTCAAAGGCTGCTTATGCCACCTCTTCCTGCTTGCTCTTACCTTCACTGGTTGCCAGCTTGAGCTGTGGCCCTTCTTCCTTTTCAACGACAGTTTCTGTCTGCGTAGCCACTACTTCTTTCGGCTCAGCCGCAGGTTTGGATACCGGCACATCAGGTTTCGCATGACGCTCGTGCAAGAAACGCAGTACTTCAGCGCGGTAATGGTTATATTCAGGGTCATCCGCCAGCACCAGACGCTCGCGTGGGCGCGCCAGTTCCACATCAAGGATCTGGCCAATGGTCGCTTCAGGGCCATTGGTCATCATTACGATGCGGTCAGACAGTAGTACCGCTTCGTCCACGTCGTGGGTGATCATAATAACGGTGCTGTTGATCTCGTTTTGGATCTCCATCAGCGAGTCTTGAAGGTGGGCACGAGTCAGTGCATCCAATGCACCAAATGGCTCATCCATTAACAGTACTTTCGGCTGCATCGCCAATGCGCGCGCAATACCCACACGCTGTTTCATACCGCCTGAGATCTCGTCAGGGCGTTTGTGCATGGCGTGATCCATATGCACCAGCTTCATATGATGCTCGATCCAGTCGCGCATCTCGGCCTTGCTCATCTTGCCTTTAAACACGGTTTTTACTGCCAGCTCTACGTTTTCGTAAGCGGTCAACCAAGGCAGCAACGAATGGTTCTGGAACACCACCGCACGCTCAGGGCCTGGTTCGTTAACCTCTTTGCCATCAAGGATCACACCGCCTTCGGTAGCTTGATAAAGGCCCGCGACGATATTCAATACCGTGGATTTACCACAGCCAGAGTGACCGATCAGAGAGATAAACTCGCCTTTGTTAATTTTCAGGTCGACATGGTCCAGCGCTTTAAACGGGCCGTTTGGTGTGGGGAATTCAATGGATACCCCTTCGATACTCAAATATGCACTGCTCATAATTCTGTCCTCGTTAAAGTTGGCACTTCCGTGTGCCGCCATCTATCCCTGAGGGGGCTTGGCATCTTTAAAAAATGGTTCGTTTACTCATCCCGATTGGTAAGTCGCTTACCTTAAGACCGCGCTCTTATCCCAGGAGATCCAGCGTTGCAGCGCCAGCATGCCGCGGTCGAGAATGAAACCGATAAAGCCAATGGTGAATACAGCCACCATGATGCGGCCCAATGAGTTGGAACTACCGTTCTGGAACTCATCCCAAACAAACTTACCCAGGCCAGGGTTCTGAGCCAGCATCTCTGCGGCAATCAATACCATCCAGCCCACACCCAATGACAAACGCAGGCCTGTGAAAATCATTGGAATGGCACTAGGCAGCACAATTTTGCGGATCTGGGTAAACCAGCTCAGGCGCAGTACTTTAGAAACGTTGATCAAGTCCTTGTCGATACCCGATACACCGACTGTGGTGTTGATTAGCGTTGGCCACAAGCAACACAAGGTCACGGTGATTGCTGATGTCAGAAATGATTTATCAAACATGGGGTCATCAGAGACATAAACGGCCGACACCACCATGGTGACGATAGGTAACCATGCCAAGGGCGACACCGGCTTGAATATCTGGATCAACGGGTTCAGTGCGGTATACAGGGTGTTATTCAAACCACAGATAATCCCGATGGGGATCGCGACAACGGATGCGATCAAAAAGCCTGTAAACACGGTGATGAGGCTGGTGACGATCTGATCAAAGTAAGTTGGACGACCGTTGTAAGTACGCCACTTAACCTTCGCATCAGGATTCTTTTCCAGCTTAGCGGCGTTTCGTTTTTCCTGTCGCTCATAGAAAGCGACTTCTTTGGCACGCTCAGCCTTATGCTCTTCCCATAAACCACCAGCTTGGTGCCAAACCTGTGCAGGACCTGGTAATTGTCCCAAGCTCGTATTTACCTGGCTGGCTGCTGCACTCCAAAGCATCAGGAAGATGAGAAATGCGAGAATAGGTACACCAACAGCGCGAAACATGGTGTTGATCTGCTCGAGTGGCTGTTGACCGCGAGCCAGTTTGACCAGAGGTGAAAAACCACCGATCGATTCCAATTTATCTAATACTGCTGTTGCCATGATTGCCCCCTTGCAATTCAATGTGGGGGCTTTGCAGCCCCCACAGGCTTAGATAAGTCACCCAACTCTTGAAAGAGTGGTTACAGCTGGACGTCACCTTTCAGGCCTATCGCGAACTTCTTCAAGTAAGCGTTAGGCTGGGTACCGTCGTAGACGATGTTGTCAATGAAGTGAGTCTGCGGTGGACGGAAGCCATCTTCGTCTGCACCAGGGAAGTCAGAGGCTTTCGCTTTGCCTTCCTTAATCAACTCGTTTGCTGCCGCCATGTAGATGTCTGGACGATAAACTTTCTTCGCCACATCCATGTACCAGCTATCAGGTTTTTGCTCAGAGATCTGACCCCAGCGACGCATCTGTGTCAGGTACCAGATAGCATCTGAGTAGAATGGATAGGTTGCGTTGTAACGGAAGAATACGTTGAAGTCAGGTACATCACGCTTATCACCTTTCTCGTATTCGAATGTGCCCGTCATAGAGTTAGCAATTACGTCGTAGTCCGCTCCCACATAGTGAGGCTGAGACAGGATCTTCACAGCTTCAGGACGGTTGGCGTTGTTGTTTTCATCCAACCACATAGCAGCACGGATCATCGCTTTAACAACACGCTTGTGAGTTTCTGGGTACTTATCAGCCCACTTCTTAGAAACACCGAATACCTTCTCTGGGTTGTTCTTCCAGATCTCGTAATCAGTCACAACAGGTACACCGATACCTTTAAATACCGCCTGCTGGTTCCATGGTTCACCCACGCAGTAGCCGTAGATGGTGCCCGCTTCCAACGTGGCAGGCATTTGCGGTGGTGGTGTTACCGACAGCAATGCTTCAGCATCGATTTGACCTGAGGTGTCACCTTTATGTGGCGCATAGTAACCCGGGTGAATACCACCGGCCGCCAGCCAGTAACGCAGCTCATAGTTGTGGGTCGAAACCGGGAATACCATGCCCATGTTGAACGGCTTACCGTCATCAGCATACTTCTCAACTACAGGCTTCAGCGCGTCAGCTTTGATCGGGTGAACAGGCTTGCCGTCTTCACCGATTGGAATGTGTTTCTTCATCTCTTTCCAAACGTCGTTGGAAACCGTGATGCCGTTACCGTTCAAGTCCATTGAGAATGCGGTAATGATGTGTGCTTCAGTACCGTAACCGATGGTGGCACCCAGCGGCTGACCTGCCAGCATGTGCGCGCCATCCAGCTCACCAGTAATGGTGCGGTCGAGCAATACCTTCCAGTTTGCCTGTGCTTCGAGCTCAACAAACAGGCCTTCATCTTCGAAGTAACCCTTCTCGTAAGCGATAGCCAGAGGTGCCATATCAGTCAGCTTAATAAAGCCGAATTTCAGGTCTTCTTTTTCAGGCTCAGCAGCGAAAGCATTCAGTGTCAGCGCACTGGATACCAAGGTTGCTGAGGCAAGTTTTGCAAACAACTTTTGCTTAGACATTTTGCTCTCCCCAAAAAGGTATTGTGAAAGTTAAAAGTGCAGAACCTTTTCTGGGGAGTGGTATTACACAATGCGTACCAACTTTGTAAAAATATAGTTAACACATTGTTTTAAATAGCTTTAACAACAAAAAACGGTAGAAATAGAACCTTCCCTAAAGGGGTAGAGAGTTGCACCAGCCATGATCCATGGATATCTCGATAGGGGTAGAGCCAGATCGCCATTGGTGCGTGGCAAGGGGGGAAACCTCAGTTCAAAGATGCGGTACAAAGGTTACGAATCAGGCGAGCTAGAGGAAGAAAAAGACACAAAAAAGCCCCGCTTGGGCGGGGCTTTTTACGCTAAAAATACAGCGTTTATTTACGCTTTTTAGCTTTAGGGTTTGGCAGGTCAGTGATTGAACCTTCAAAGATCTCAGCCGCCAGACCAACAGACTCATGCAGTGTTGGGTGCGCGTGTACTGTCAGAGCGATATCTTCAGCGTCACAGCCCATTTCGATAGCCAGACAGATCTCACCCAGCAGCTCACCACCGTTAACACCTACGATAGAACCACCCAGGATACGACCACTGTCTTTATCGAAGATAAGCTTGGTCATGCCGCTATCGGCATCAGAGGCGATAGCACGACCACTCGCGGCCCATGGGAATACAGATACTTCGTAGTTAACGCCCTGCTCTTTCGCTTCTTTCTCGGTCAGACCGGCCCACGCCACTTCTGGGTGTGTGTAAGCAATCGATGGGATCAACTTAGGCTCGAAGTAGTGCTTCTTACCGGCAATCACCTCGGCAGCTACGTGACCTTCGTGCACACCTTTGTGTGCCAGCATAGGCTGACCTACGATGTCACCGATGGCGTGGATATGAGGCACGTTGGTACGCATCTGGTTATCAGTGTTGATAAAGCCGCGCTCATCCACCTGAATACCGGCTTTTTCAGCGTCCAGCAGTTTGCCGTTTGGTGTACGACCCACAGCCACAAGTACCGCATCGTAGCGAATCGCTGCGTTAGGAGCTTTTTTGCCTTCGAAGCTAACGTAGATACCGTCTTCTTTTGCTTCAACCGCGGTTACCTTGGTTTCAAGCATCAGGGTAAACTTGTCTTTGATCTCACGGGTGTAAACTTTCACCACGTCTTTGTCGGCCGCAGGGATCAACTGATCCATAAATTCGACCACTTCGATCTTAGAGCCCAGGGAGTGATACACAGTACCCATTTCCAGACCGATAATACCACCACCCAGAATCAGCATTTTTTCTGGCACACTTTCCAGTTTCAGTGCGTCAGTTGAATCCCAGATACGTGGGTCATCATGCGGGATAAATGGCAGCTGAACCGGACGAGAGCCTGCTGCGATAATGGCGTTGTCGAAGTTGATGGTGGTAACACCGTCTGGACCTTCTACCGCAAGGGTGTTGGCGCCAGTGAATTTGCCGTAACCATTAACGACTTTCACTTTACGCATCTTGGCCATACCAGCCAGACCGCCAGTCAACTTGGTGATCACCTTGTCTTTCCAAACACGGATCTTGTCGATGTCTGTCTCTGGCTCGTTAAATACCACACCGTGAGCGCCCAGGTGCTTGGCATCTTCAATCACCTGCGCCACGTGCAACAGTGCTTTTGAAGGGATACAGCCTACGTTCAAACAAACACCGCCGAGGGTGTCGAAACGCTCGATAAGTACGGTTTCCAAACCTAAGTCCGCTGCACGGAAAGCGGCGGAGTAGCCTGCGGGGCCGGCACCGAGTACCACGACCTGTGTTTTGATCTCGTTGCTCATTATGTCCTCTTTAATCCTATGTTCTATCGCCTGAACTTGTCTGGTGAGAATCTTGTTATGGCGCGCGAAGCGTGCTCTGTTCCATTCAAGTCCGGCCAGTCTAACCTGCCTTTGCCTGTTTCTGAAAGCAGGGAAACGAAAAGGGGCGAAACCCGTTGGTCACGCCCCTTTGTCAGCCTGTGCTTACAGTACCAACCTGCGGATGTCTGACAACACTCCGCTCAGGGTAGTGATGAAGCGTGCACCGTCGGCACCATCAATCACCCGGTGGTCATAACTGAGTGCCAATGGCAGGGTCAGTTGTGGCACAAACTCTTTACCGTTCCACTTAGGTTTCATCTCTGAGCGGGATACACCCAGGATAGCCACCTCTGGCGCGTTCACGATTGGTGTAAACTGAGTGCCGCCGATACCACCAAGGCTGGAGATAGTGAAACACCCGCCCTGCATATCTTTGGCTGTCAGCTTGCCTTCGCGTGCTTTGGCACTGATTTCGAGCAGTTCTTTAGAAAGGTCAAACACACCCTTCTTATTCACATCACGGATAACCGGAACAACCAGGCCGTTTGGCGTATCTACCGCCACACCGATGTGAACATACTTCTTCATCACCAGTGACTCACCATCTTCCGACAGCGAAGAACAGAACTTAGGATGGGCTTCCAATGCTTTTGCAGCGGCTTTCATGATGAACACCAACGGTGTGATCTTAAAGCCAAGCTTCTGCTTCTCAGCAAGCACGTTTTGTTCTTTACGGAACGCTTCAACGGAAGTGATATCTGCTTCGTCGAACTGCGTCACATGAGGGATAGTTACCCAGTTGCGATGCAGTGCCGGACCAGAGATCTTCTGGATACGTGACAGACCCACCTCTTCAATTTCACCAAACTTGGAGAAATCGACTTTTGGCTGGGCCGCAACGGCCAGACCGCTGCCGGTCACAGCGCCCGAGCTCTTAGGACGAGACAGCTCAAACTTCACATAAGCCTGAATGTCTTCCTTCAGGATTCTGCCTTTACGGCCAGAGCCTTTCACCTGAGTCAGGTCAACACCGAACTCACGGGCAACACGGCGTACTGCCGGTGAAGCATGGGCTGCGCCCTTACCTTTACCTGCCGCAGCGTGTGGGTGATGAGGCACAGGATCAGCTTTTGCAGCTGCTGGCGCAGAAGCTGCCGGAGCAGGTGCTGGAGCAGTTGGAGCTGGGGCCGGCGCTGCTGGAGCTGATACTGGTGCAGCGCCCGCTGTTTCAATCACAACGATCAGGGTGCCTTGAGACACCTTGTCGCCCGCAGCGATTTTGACCTCTTTCACCACACCGGCAAACGGTGATGGTACGTCCATCGCCGCTTTGTCACCTTCAACAGTGATCAAGCCCTGGTCCGCTTCAACGGTGTCGCCAACCGCAACCAAGACGTCAGTCACATCAGCGCTGTCGGCACCGATATCAGGTACGGTCACTTCTTTCAGCTCAGCAGCCGCTGGAGCGGCTGCTGAAGCAGGTGTACTCTCAGCAACAGGGGCTGCCGGAGCAGTTTCAGCTGCCGCACTTGCACCTGCTTCAACTAACAGGATCAGGGTACCTTCAGATACCTTGTCTCCCGCGGCGATCTTGATCTCTTTAACCACACCGGCAAACGGCGCAGGCACATCCATTGCGGCTTTATCGCCTTCAATGGTGATCAGGCCCTGGTCAGCTTCAATGGTCTCGCCTACTGCAACTAAAACGTCTGTGACGTCAGCACTGTCTGCGCCAATATCTGGCACAGTCACTTCTTTCACTTCAGCCACAGCAGCTGGGGCAGCTGCCGGGGCCGCTGGAGCCGGAGCGGGCGCGGCAGGAGCAGGCTCAGCCGCAGGGGCTGGGGCTGCACTTTCCGCGCTCTCGGCTTCAACTACCATAATCAAAGTGCCTTCAGACACTTTGTCGCCTTCAGCGATTTTGATCTCTTTTACTACACCACCAAACGGCGCAGGCACATCCATTGCGGCTTTATCGCCTTCAACGGTGATCAAGCCCTGATCCGCTTCAATGGTGTCACCCACAGCCACCAGGATCTCGGTGACGTCGGCGGAATCAGCACCGATATCCGGTACCAGAATCTCTTTGATGTCGGCCATCAGTCTCTATCCTCTATTAGGCGAACAGTGGGTTGATCTTGTCAGCGTCGATCTCGAACTTGGTGATCGCTTCTGCAACCACTTTCTTGTCCAAATCGCCTTTTGCTGCCAATTCGGTCAGTGCGCCCAATACGACGTAGCGGTAATCAACTTCGAAGTGTGCACGCAGATTTTCACGGCTATCTGAACGACCGAAGCCATCAGTACCCAACACGCGGTAAGGCGCAGGGATAAAGTTACGCAGCTGGTCAGCGTGAACTTTCATGTAGTCAGTCGCAACAACCACTGGCGTGTCTGCTTCCAGAGTCTTAGTCACGTAAGCTACTTTTGGCTCCGCTTCTGGGTGCAGCAGGTTGTAACGGTCAACATCCAGACCATCACGGGCCAGCTCAGTGAATGAGGTCACAGAGAATACATCGGAATCGATGCCGTACTCTTCGGCCAGTACCTGTGCGGCTTTTTGAACCTGCAGCAAGATAGTGCCTGAGCCCATCAGCTGAACCTTGGCCTTACCTTTACCGGCAACGCTTTCCAGCTTGTAGATACCGTTGATAATGCCGTCTTCAGCACCTTCTGGCATGGCTGGGTGAACGTAGTTTTCGTTCATGGTGGTGATGTAGTAGAAAACGTCTTCCTGCTTCTCACCGTACATGCGCTCGATACCGTCCTGGATAATCACTGCCAGCTCGTAACCAAAGGTTGGGTCGTAACTGATACAGTTCGGGATGGTGCTCGAAATCACGTGGCTGTGGCCATCTTCGTGTTGCAGACCTTCGCCGTTCAGGGTTGTACGACCTGCGGTACCACCGATCAGGAAACCACGGGCACGGGCATCACCGGCCAACCAGGCAAGGTCACCGATACGCTGGAAACCGAACATGGAGTAGTAGATGTAGAACGGGATCATCGGGGTGTCGTTCACTGAGTAGCTGGTTGCAGCCGCTACCCAAGAGGACATTGCACCACCCTCGTTAATACCTTCCTGCAGTACCGCACCAGTTTTGTCTTCGCGGTAGTAAGCAACCTGGTCAGCATCCTGAGGAACGTATTTCTGACCTTCGTGAGCATAGATGCCCACTTGACGGAACAGACCTTCCATACCGAAGGTACGTGCTTCATCAGGAATAATGGGCACAACACGCTTGCCGATATTCTTATCTTTCAGCAAAGCAGTCAGCAAACGACCCAGCGCCATCGTGGAGCTGATTTCACGGCCGTTAGAACCTTTCAGTACCGCATCGAAAGCTTTCAGGCCAGGAATATCCAGCGACTGAGAGAACTTCACGCGACGGCGTGGCAACGAGCCTTCAAGCTGTTCACGGCGCTGACGCAGATACTGCATCTCAGGGCTGTCTTCAGCAGGCTTGTAGTAAGGGATGTTTTCGATTTCGTTGTCATCAACCGGAATGTTGAAACGATCACGGAAATGCTTCATCGCATCAATGTTCATCTTCTTGACGTTGTGCGCGATGTTGCGACCTTCACCCGCTTCACCCAGGCCATAACCTTTTACAGTCTTAGCCAGGATTACAGTTGGACGACCTTTGGTGTTCACTGCACGCTGATAGGCGGCGTAAACTTTTGATGGATCGTGACCACCACGGTTCAGACGCCAGATGTCTTCATCAGACATGTTGGCAACCATTTCAGCGGTTTCCGGGTACTTACCAAAGAAGTGCTCACGGGTGTATGCACCGCCTTTGGCTTTACAGTTCTGGTATTCACCATCAACGGTTTCTTCCATCAACTGCAATAGTTTGCCAGAGGTATCGCGAGCCAACAGGGCATCCCAGTAGCGACCCCAGATAACTTTAATCACTTCCCAGCCTGCGCCGCGGAAAGAACCTTCCAGCTCTTGAATGATCTTACCGTTACCACGTACCGGACCATCCAAACGCTGCAGGTTACAGTTAACAACAAAGATCAGGTTATCCAGACCTTCGCGCGCCGCCAGGCCAATGGCTCCCAGTGATTCTGGCTCATCAATCTCACCATCACCCAGGAATGCCCATACCTTCTGACGCGAAGTATCCATGATGCCACGATCGTGCAGATACTTGAGGAAACGCGCTTGGTAGATAGCAGTAAGCGGACCCAGACCCATTGATACGGTTGGGAACTGCCAGTAATCAGGCATCAGCTTGGGATGCGGGTATGAACTCAGGCCTTTGCCTTCCACTTCCTGACGGAAGTTGTCCATCTGCTCTTCGCTCAGACGACCTTCCAGGAAAGAACGCGCATAGATACCTGGGGAGATATGGCCCTGGAAGTAGATAAGATCGCCGCCGTCGTGCTCGTTAGGTGCACGCCAGAAGTGGTTGAAGCCTACATCATAAAGTGTGGCTGAAGATGCGAAGCTGGACATGTGTCCGCCCAGGTCCAACCCTTTCTTAGATGCACGCTGTACCATGGCCAGCGCGTTCCAACGGATGTAACCGCGGATCTTTTGCTCCAACGCCATATCGCCAGGCATTTGTGGTTCCTGACCAGGAGGAATGGTGTTCAGGTACGCCGTAGTTGCATCGTAAGGTAGGTGAGCACCGTTACGACGGGCCTTGTCAATCAGCTTCTCCAACAGGTAGTGAGCGCGTTCTGAGCCCTCTTCTGCAAGCACGGCTTCCATCGCTTCGAGCCATTCCTGCGTTTCCTGTGGATCCACGTCGTGATTGATAATGTCAGACATGGCGGGTTCCTTATCTTCTAGGTTCAATCGTGAGTGATTAATTTAATGTTCATTTACGATAGCGTTGATCCAGATTTTTTCCGCTCAGCGGTTATCTTTTTCTTCGCTATCTACCTGCTGTTGCATCCGGCGCAGAGCGCGCTGTTGGCGATTGCTCTCCTGACCCAGTTGCAGCAGCGTGTCTTCGATAAACGCCAGGTGACTTAAGGTCGCCTGACGTGCTTGCTCTGGCTGACGCTGAAGGATCGCCTCCAGCACCTGCGCTCTGTGCTCAGCCAAAGTGGGTGCGACCCCCTCTTTGCCGTAGAGCACAGTTAAATTCTTCTCAATGTTGCCAAGTAGTAGTGGCTTCATCGCCATCACCAGTTGCAGGATCACCACGTTATGTGAGGCTTCGGCCATGCGCTCGTAAAACGCCATCACCGCCTGCGCCTCCAGTTTCAGGTCATCCGACTGATGCGCGGTATTAATGGCATCACAACAGTGGCTCAGCTGCTCGATATCGGCATCGGTACCACGAACCGCGGCGTAATACGCAGCAATACCTTCCAACGCTAAGCGAAACTCCAACAGGTCAAACTGCGCTTCAGGATTTTTTGCCAAGAGCTCAAACAGCGGTTCATTGACCGAATCTCTCAGCTTCTCAGCGACAAACGTGCCACCGCCCTGTCGGCGAACCAATAGGCCACGCGCTTCCAGTTTTTGGATCGCTTCACGCAATGAGGGACGGGAAACTTCAAACTGCGCAGCGAGCTCGCGCTCCGGCAACAGCTTCTGGCCAGGCTTAATAGAGCCTTCCAGGATCATCTGTTCCAGTTGCTCGACTATGACATCCGCGATGCGTGGCTGTTTGATTTTTTGGAACGCCATGTGACGAGTGTCCGCCCCTTGCTTTCGACTTCAGGATTTTTGTTGTTTTTCTTTGCGCTGAGTCAATTGGTAAGACCAATTAACAACATTGGAGGCAGAAACTATCAGATGAGGTGCGCGGAGTCCATACCGCCTTTGGGAGAAATATTTATTGAGCCATCTCAACTTTTGTTCACTAAATAATAAAAGCCGCTCTATGAGCGGCTTTCAAAGGAGTTTTAAAATTGGTCTGACCAAACAAAAATTTACGGCCAGCTAGCCGTTCAACTAAATCAACCAGCCATACAACGTCAGCACACTGATCATTGCCAACATCATAATAATGTTACGTTTTACCAGTGACACCATGTGACTGGCTTCGGCCACACACACAGGTGATGACGCATCTACATCACGGGTGTTATCACCAATCTTGTATACCAATTCACGAGCTGAGAGCTTCATATCGAGCAAGTTTTCCAGCCAAATGGGGAAAGCGCGATTAAAGTGACCCACCAACGCCATACCAAGCGTCACAATGCGCACAGGCAGCCAATCCATCCAATGCATCAGGTGAGCCACAGAGCGCTGCGCTTCTGATGGCGCGACTACAGTATCTTTCTCAAATACTGTCTCTTTCTCTTCAGGCTCGCCCTGCTCCAGAGCTTGTGTATTGGACTCTGGCTCACCTTGTTGCATATCCACATCAACAAGCTCAGCATCCGCCTGTTCTTCTTTGTCATTTTGAGAAAGGTAATAACGACAACTGCAATAGAAGACCGCGCCAGCAGGCCCCAGCAAAACAACCCAGCAAATCAGTGCACCGTAATAACGGTAATTAATCCAGGCCAGACGCTGTCCCAAGCTGGCAGGCAACGAACGGTGATCCTGTTCGTTCACCGTGTGCTCAATCACCTTGGCAAACTCAAAACATGCCTGATCATCACCACGACAGCTGGCTTTCAAATAGTTGCGATATTGCTGACGGAAAAAACCACAACCAAAACAGATCAGCAGAATGAATAGCCAGCTAAGCAGAGACACCAAGCCAAATAGTGCTCCCTCAACCAATTTCAGCCACAGAAACACGGCAAAAGCAGGTAAAGCCAGCACAACCAGGGTGCCGGCAAAGCTCTTTTTAAGATCTTGTAGCGCATTAACGCCCGAGAGCTTTTCCATGTAAGCTTGCATATACCAATGAAACTGCCATCTTTCGCCCAGCCTAAGTACGCGCTCCAGCGCAATTGCGAGCAGTAAGCAAAACAACACCATTTTGCTGTTCCTTTATTTGTTCTTATCTATTAATTGTCTTTGTCTATGTAGCCATCAAGTAGCGAAAAAAAGTACGCCCAATCAAACGAAGGGCCCGGATCAGTTTTTCTCCCCGGCGCAATGTCGCTATGCCCGGTGATCCTGTCTTTGGTTATTTTAGGATAAAGCGCCATGATATCCCGTGTCAGTTTTGCTAACGCATGATACTGCGAGTCTTCGTATGGGACTGTGTCAGTGCCTTCCAGTTCAATGCCGATGGAAAAATCGTTACACCGCTCTCGCCCTTCAAAAGAAGATATCCCGGCGTGCCAGGCCCGCTTATCAAACGGAACATAATGTACCACTTCACCATCTCGCCTTATTAAGCAGTGTGCTGAGACTCGTAGTCCCGCAATTTCCCGAAAAAATGGGTCTGCCTCTGGATCAAGCATCCCCATAAACAGGTCATTGATAAAAGGCCCACCAAACTCGCCCGGTGGCAGGCTGATATTGTGCACGACCAGTAGTGAGACTTCGTCGTCAGGGCGTTCATCATGATGTGGGCTGAATCGACTCATTTGCCAACCATTAATCAAGCTTTCTATTCGTTCTAAAACTATCGTAAACAGAGCAACGCAGATTTACACCCACTTTAGGGAACATATCGCTTAGAACATGTCGCGAATTAGCTTCGAAAATTGCATTCGAAACCTTTAGAATACGCCGCATTCACAACTCATCAGTTTGGTTTGTTAGATTTAATTCTGATAATAAATCAGAAAAACAAGCTAAGCTTATGAATAAAAACAACTTACCCAGTCAGCATACAAGAGAACGCCTTGAAAAAGCCACACTCACTCCCTGCAGATACACTCCCGTCACAAATTGTTGAAGCCAATGTCTTCGCATCATTAAGTGAAGACTTGGGGGGCAGCATGGCCCTTCACAGCGATTCAGAGAGCTTCAGCGCCGCCGATGACATTACCGCCCAGTTGATCCCAGAGTCACAGATCTCGGAAGCTTATGTCATCACCCGCGAAGCCGCGGTGTTTTGTGGGCAGCCTTACGTAGAGGAAGTGTTTCGTCAATTAACCCAGGACCGAGATGACAAGGTTGCTATTGAATGGTTGGTAAAAGATGGCGATAAGGTAAAGCCGGGTCAGACCCTGTTTCGACTCAAAGGCAATGCACGCATTCTTTTGACCGGCGAACGTCCCGCACTCAACTTTGTGCAAATGCTTTCTGGTACCTCAACCGCGGTAAACCAATATATTGAGAAGCTGGACGGTTACACCCATACTCTGGCGCTACTCGATACTCGCAAAACCATACCAGGTCTGCGTTCGGCACAAAAATATGCTATTCACTGCGGCGGCGGTGATAACCACCGCGCTGGTTTGCATGACGCCTACCTTATTAAAGAAAATCATATCAACGCGTGCGGCAGCATCGGTAACGCTATAAGCCAAGCGCGGGCACTAAACCCAGGCAAGCCAGTCGAAGTTGAAGTTGAGACTATGGAAGAGCTGGCACAAGCGGTGCTTGCTGGCACCGACCTTATTATGCTCGACAATTTTGATCTTGAAGGGATGAAACAGGCGGTTGCTTTTACCGACAAACGCTGCCTGCTGGAAGCGTCAGGTAACGTAAACCTCAACACAGTGAGATCGATCGCAGAAACTGGCGTAGACCGCATCTCTGTGGGGGCAATTACCAAACATGTGCGCGCGATCGACCTTTCTATGCGCTTCGTTTGATACTTTTCGCCGCAAGTCGGCGTGCTATGACGCGGCTATCGATCACACTTTATTGATTTGTTATCAAAATGTTATTGATTAGGTCAGAAAGTTTGATCAAGACTGCAGTTCTCGCGGCCAGTGCCTACTAAAATTTTAAGGTACTCATTGCGAGATTTAGCAAAACCCTGAGGGAGACAAACAAATGAAAGCAGTACAAAAAGGTTTTACCTTGATTGAATTGATGATCGTTGTAGCGATCATCGGTATTTTGGCAGCTATCGCGTTGCCTGCGTATCAGGATTACATCGTTCGCTCTAAAGTAAGCGAAGGCATGGGAATGGCCTCAGCCGCAAAAGTCACAGTAGTAGACAACGCAGCCAATGTTAAGCCCTTTGCTCAAGGATACGTTCCGCCCCAAGGAACTGACAATGTAGTAAGTACAACAATTGCTGATACAGGCATTATCACTGTAACGTTCACAGCCGCAGCTGGCGGAGGAACAATTACTTTTGAACCTTCTGATGCAGACGGTGCTCTGGTAGCAGGGCAACTACCTAATGGTGCCATTTCATGGTCATGCCTTGGTGGAACTACAGTGCAAAAATATCGCCCGGCGAAATGTCGCTCTTAATTAGCAGAGATACATTAAAAAGGAGGCTAGCGCCTCCTTTTTTGTTATCTACCCCTTAGATTTTATCTACAAGAAAGAAAACAGATAGTCATAATGATAGATTAAAGTTCAATAGTTAGTTTCAGAATCAACTCTAATATGTCATTTAATGCAAATAACGCTCTTGCTTCCCTTCTCGCTAGAAAGGGGCTCATTGAAGAGTCAGAAGCGAAACAACAGGCGCTTCTAGCTGCAGAAAGCAAACAGTCGCTTATTCACTTTCTCTATGAGAAAAGCAAGTTGGATGGAGATAAAACCCTAGAGATTCTTTCCGACAGCTACGGCATCCCCACTTGCGACCTCAGCGATTATGACCATAAGTCGCTTCCTGAAGAATATGTTAATGAAAAACTAATTGCACAACACCATGCTATTCCTTATGAAGTCCGAGGCAACCGACTTTTTATAGCCCTTGCTGATCCAACTAATTTGGCAGCTTTGGAAGATTTTCAATTTAGTACAGGGATTCGCACCGAAGCCCTACTGGCAAATATTGCCCAACTGGCCCCGATAATAGAAACCATAGTTGAAGGCGATGTTGCCAATCTGGATTTGGGCGATATCTCAGATTCAGAACTGGGAGGTGTCGAGGTTGCCGAAACCGAGCGTAAAGATGATGGTGTTGTTGGTGATGAGAAAGATGATGCCCCGATTGTTGTTTATATCAATAAGCTGCTTATGGACGCCATCCGCAAAGGCGCCTCAGATCTCCATTTTGAGCCTTACGAAAAGTCTTATCGGGTACGTTTTCGTATTGATGGTATTTTGCACGAGATATCGTCGCCACCAGTGACTCTCTCCAGCCGCCTATCAGCCCGATTAAAAGTAATGTCCAAGCTGGATATTGCTGAGCGTCGCCTACCCCAGGATGGCCGAATTAAATTAAGGCTATCGCGCAATAAAGCAATCGATTTTCGTGTATCCACATTGCCCACGATTTGGGGCGAAAAAGTGGTACTGCGTATCCTGGACAGTTCAAGCGCCATGTTAGGCATTGATGTACTAGGCTACGAGCCAGATCAAAAAGAGATGTATATGAAAGCCCTGGGTCAGCCTCAGGGCATGATCCTGGTAACAGGCCCTACCGGCTCTGGTAAAACAGTATCCCTGTATACCGGCCTGAATATTCTTAATACCCCTGAGCGAAACATTGCCACAGCAGAAGACCCGGTAGAAATTAACCTTACAGGTATTAATCAGGTACATGTAAATCCCAAAGCAGGGCTAACCTTTGCCAGTGCACTGCGTTCGTTTCTGCGTCAAGATCCTGATGTAGTGATGGTGGGTGAGATCCGGGACCTTGAAACTGCAGAAATTGCTATTAAAGCCGCACAGACGGGACACCTGGTGCTTTCAACACTGCATACTAACTCCGCACCGGAAACACTGACTCGTCTGCTGAATATGGGGGTACCCTCTTTTAACGTCGCCAGTTCAGTGTCACTGATTATTGCCCAGCGCCTGGGCCGAAGGCTTTGTGGAGAGTGTAAAGCTCCAGAAGAGATAAACGAACACGCACTAAAAGAACTAGGGTTCACAGACGACCAGATCGCCCAGAACTTCACAGTTTACAAGGCTGTGGGTTGCGACAAATGCACTGGCGGGTATAAAGGAAGGGTTGGGGTATACGAAGTGATGAAAATGAGCGATGCCATTGCCAAAATTATTATGGAAGGTGGCAACTCATTGGATATTGCCCGTCAGGCTGAACTGGAAGGCGTGGCCAATCTAAGAAAATCCGCCCTGAAAAAAGTAATGGCGGGGCTGTTAAGCTTAAATGAAGTAGAGCGAATCACCTCCTTCTAACAAGATAGCGAAAGAGATTACACATGGCGGTTGCATCAGCAAGTAAAGCTAAAAAGAACGGTAAACCCACGTCTGAGCTTTATGTATGGCAAGGGGTAAATAAGAAAGGCGAAAAGGTTAATGGCGAACTTCGAGGCGCCAGTCCCACAGACGTTAAAGTACAGCTACGTAGTCAAGGGGTTACCCCATCAAAGGTAAAGAAAAAACCTAAATCCCTATTTGGAGTTGGGGGGGGGTCCGTTAATGCCGCTGATATAGCCGTCATAACCCGCCAGATAGCCACCATGTTGTCGGCGGGTGTCCCCTTGGTACAGTCAATTGAAATGATTGCCAGAGGGCATGAAAAACAGGCTATGCAAACACTTCTAACTGGAATACTTAATGAACTTCAAGCGGGTAAACCTTTTTCTGAGTGCTTAAAAGCCCACCCTAAACATTTCGACGATCTCTACTGTGACCTGGTCGACGCAGGCGAACAATCGGGTGCATTGGATACTATCTATGACCGAATAGCGACTTACAAAGAAAAAGCGGAAGCATTAAAGTCAAAAATCAAAAAGGCCATGTTTTACCCAGCAGCCGTGATGGTAGTAGCACTTGTCGTAACAAGCATTTTGCTAATATTTGTAGTACCACAGTTTCAAGATATTTTTGAAGGCTTTGGGGCTGAATTACCAGCATTTACCATGATGGTGATTCATATTTCTGAATTTATGCAAGCCTATTGGTACATAATTCTCGGCGGTGCGATCCTGTTCGGATATGTCTTTAAAAAAGCCCATGAGACTAATCCAAAAGTCAGAGATAAAACCGACGAATATATTGTCAAGCTCCCCATTATCGGACCCATTCTTCACAAAGCAGCAATTGCTCGCTTTGCACGAACTTTGTCAACGACTTTCGCAGCCGGTGTTCCGCTTATCAACGCTCTGGAGTCTGCTGCAGGCGCATCAGGTAATGCGGTCTACCGTCGCGCCATTATGTCAATTCAAAACGAAGTGCAGACGGGGATGCAGATGAACGTAGCCATGCGCATGACCGGCATTTTCCCTGATATGGTGGTACAGATGGTGGCCATCGGTGAAGAATCAGGTGCGCTAGACGGTATGCTGGCAAAAGTTGCCAATATCTACGAAATGGAAGTGGACGATGCAGTTGATGGCCTGACCTCACTGCTTGAACCCCTGATTATGGTGGTTTTGGGCACGCTGGTCGGCGGCCTTATCGTAGCCATGTATCTTCCAATCTTTAGTATGGGCGCTGTCGTTTAAATGTTTGATCAGACTCTTCTCGCTTTTCAAACCTACCCGGCAGCCTATTGGCTGCTGGTTTCTGTTTTAGGCCTGCTAATAGGCAGTTTTTTAAATGTCGTTATTCACCGTCTGCCGCTGTTAATGGAACGACAGTGGCGAAATGATATACGAGAGTCATACCCCAAAGCGGTTTTGCCCGAAACAGAGATAGATAAGCTACCAGAGCCATACAATCTGATTGTACCCCGCTCTGCTTGCCCTAAATGTGGCCACAAGATCACCGCCCTTGAGAACATTCCGGTTGTGAGTTGGCTTTTGCTACTTAGAGGCAAATGCAGCCAGTGTAAAACCCCAATATCCAAACGGTACCCGGCCATAGAACTGCTAACGGGCGTATGCTCTGGCTATATCGCCTGGCAGTTTGGCATGACTGCTGAGGGGATAGGTGCACTGCTGTTTTTATGGCTGCTGATACCAATGATCTTTATCGATATCGATAAGATGCTACTGCCTGATCAGCTCACTTATCCCATGCTCTGGCTGGGGCTGCTATTTAACCTCTCTCATACCTATGTCTCTTTAAACGATGCCGTGATTGGTGCAGTAGCAGGCTATTTAGCCTTATGGAGCGTCTACTGGGGCTTCAAGCTGCTTACTGGTAAAGAGGGTATGGGCTACGGCGACTTCAAGCTACTGGCTGCCCTCGGCGCCTGGCTGGGTTGGCAACAGTTGCCTCTGATTATTCTCCTCTCAGCTGGTGTAGGCGCTGTATTGGGCATCACCATGATACTGGTACAGGGGCGGGACAAAGCTCAACCAATACCTTTTGGGCCTTACCTGGCGATTGCAGGCCTGATAGCTCTGCTCTGGGGTAACCAGATTACCGACTGGTACCTGAGCAGGCTTTAATCACAATGTTTGTCGTTGGCTTAACAGGCGGCATTGGTAGCGGAAAAAGCACCGTTGCCGCCATGTTTAGTGACTTAGGTATCACCGTCGTAGATGCTGACCAGGTTGCCCGAGAAGTGGTGGCAAAAGGCAGCGAAGCACTATCTCAGATAGCTTCTCACTTCGGTCAGGATATTCTGTTACCCACCGGCGAATTGGACCGCACCGCTTTGCGATCTCGGGTGTTTGCTGACCAGCAGGAGCGACATTGGCTTAACACGCTACTTCACCCTCTTATTGGTGAAGAGATGCGCAGGCAACTTTCCCATTCCTCATCTCCCTATACCATCTGGATGGTGCCCTTGTTGGTCGAAAATAAACTGACAGCCCAAGCCGACAGAGTGTTAGTGATCGATGTCCCTGAAAGTATTCAAATACAGAGAGCAACTAGCAGGGACAGTCAATCGCAGCAGCAAATTACCGACATTATGAACTCACAAGCGAGCCGAGCCGAACGCTTATCGCTAGCGGACGACACTCTGGACAACAACCGTCCTGAGAGTGAAGTCAGACAAACAGTTGAATCACTTCATCACCACTATTTGAGACTTGCGGCGCAGAAGGAAACACAAGCCAATTAAAAAACCGTTCTTATCGCGCTATTATTGGAATATCCATCTCACTGCAGGAAGCAACATTGCTGTTTGAATACCCCCTAAACGAGAGAATACGCAGCCAGTTGCGCATAGAGTATCTGATCCAGCAGATGCGAGATTCCGGTGCGGCAACTAACAGTGCATGTTTAGGCTTTTTCAGAGCAGTGTTTGAGTTGCTTGAGATGCTTGAGCGGGGAGACCTCAGGCAAGAGCTGATCAAGGATTTGGAAAAGCAGCAGCAAGGTCTGGAGCGTTGGCATGGCCAACCTGGCGTTGATCAAAATGCTCTGCAACAGCTACAGGGCGAATTGCAGCAACTGATATCGGGTTTAAGAGCTGAGCCGCGCTTGGGACAATCTTTGAGAGACGACAGGTTTCTTGCGGCGCTTCGCCAACGCTTTTCAATTCCTGGCGGTCACTGTTGTTTTGACCTGCCACAACTTCACCTCTGGCTTCACCAACCCCAAGGGGAGCGAAGTAAGCAAATGGCTGAGTGGCTTCGACAAATTTCGCTTTTGAGCCGAGGGATCGCAATTAACCTGCAAATGATCCGAGAGCGTGCCCCCATGCAGCAAGCCATTGCCAAAAGTGGCTTCTACCAGGACAGCGCTGAGGATGTGCAGATAGTGCGTATCCGGTTGCCTCAGGATCAACATTTATATCCAACAGTCAGTGGCAATCGGCTCCGTTATACGGTCCGTTTTCACTTGCCTGACGATGAATCACAGCGCGCAATTGAGCAAGACACCTCTTTTGAGGTTGCCGCGTGCTGACACCGAGTTTTTTGAAGTAACAGGAAGGGCTTAATCATGACTAAGGCGCCACTTCAGGTTGAATGCCCAACCTGTTCCAAACAAGTAGAATGGAGTGACGAAAGCCTATTTCGTCCCTTCTGCAGCAAACGCTGTCAGCTTATCGATCTCGGACAATGGGCTGACGAAGAAAACAAGATCTCAGTGAAAGAGGATACCCCCTCAGCAGAAATGCTGCAGGATGTTGATGCCATGAGTGACGAAGAGATTGAAGCGCTTGCAGCTCGCTTACTGCAAACAAAGCAGGAAGATTAACTCTTCGCAGAAAACTCAGAAACCAAACGTTGGATAATTGGTAAGTTTGCTTGCGGCACATTTAATTCCGGTAATGCGGGCGCTGTTATCCAGCGGATCTCCTGCGATTCATTGCCCTTTGCAGAGCCTTCAAATCGCTCAACCAGATAGAAGTTTATCGAGACATGCTTCTCGGGGTAGCGGTGGGTTATATGCTCGAATAGCTGACTTTCGACAGGATTAATACCGACCTCTTCTAACAGCTCGCGGCGCAAAGCCTGAAGGTTGCTCTCTCCACTCTCGACTTTCCCGCCAGGGAACTCCCAGGTACCTGCTAAATGCTGCCCTTGCTTACGTTTCGCAACAAGCACTTCAATTTGTTCGCGCCGACGAATAACGATACCAACGGCAATTTCTACTGCTTTCAATCTATTGCTCCTGATATTGGTACGCCCCTTACAGCCCTTTGGGAGAGGCGGGGATAATGTGCAACCGGAACATAGGTAACACTTTAAACCGGCAACATGGGTTACACCTTTTCAAAGGTTGAGCAACGCCATTCGG
>NZ_BAABLI010000011.1:0-173862 GCF_039544265.1 Corallincola platygyrae
GTTAGGAGTTAGTTAAAGCAGAAAAGCACCCTTATAGGGTGCCCAAAAGCAAAGCCACCTGCTATGCAGGTGGATTATTTACTGGTTAATTCTCAACTTTAGACCGCAGCTTGTTCCGCCTTTTTCGGCATAAAGAAGCTAATCACCAGTGCCACAGTAACAGGCAGCAGCCAGGCTAAACCATAACTAAACAGGGGTAGCGCCTCAGCAAAATCAAATGCCTCTTTGTTCACCAGGCCAGTCACCTTAACCGCGTCGATTAATGCAAGCAGCAAGGCAACTGACAGCACCAAATAAAAAGCAGATTTAGGTCGTGGCAGCTTATCTACAATCAGATTCAATATCACCAAGGCAATCGCAACTGGATAAAGAGCGAATAACACGGGCACGGAGATAGCGATCAGCTGTGTCAGCCCAACATTCGCAACCACAGCACAAAGCACTGCTATCACAACCACCCAAGCCTGGTAGCTCAATTTCTGCCAAAGCTTATTAAAGTAGTCGGCACAAGCACTGATAAGCCCTACCGCGGTAGTCAAACAAGCAAGGGTTACTACAGCGGCCAGAATCAGTTTCCCCGGCCCTCCAAACAACGCCTGAACATAGATTGCGAAGATCTTGCCGCCATTTTCCGCCCCAGGCGCCAACTCACTGCTGGTCACACCGAGATAAAACAGCGACATATAAACAAATGCCAAACCACTGGCGGCAATGATGCTGGCAAAAATGAGATAACGTGTTTGTAGCTTGGTATCACTGATCTCTTTCTTATGAAGTACATCGACAATCAACATACCAAACATCAAGGCGCCGAAGGTATCCATGGTGTTGTAGCCTTCCAAAAATCCTTTGGTAAAAGGCTGTGTCAGGTAATCGCCACTGGGCGCTGCTGCAGTGCCTTGAGGATTTACCAAAACCGTAATGGAGAGTACAAGCAGTAATAGAATTAACACCGGCGTCAGAATCTTCCCAATGTAGTCAATCAAGTTGCCTCGGTGCAAAGCCAAACCTGATGCGACAACAAAAAAGCCGATGGAGTAAGCCAGCAGGATCCAGCTTTGCGATTCTGCTTCGCCTAAAAATGGTTTAAATCCCATCTCGAAAGCAACCAGGCTGGTTCTGGGTGTCGCAAATGCAGGGCCAATAACAATGAAAATCGCCAGCGTGATAGCAATTCCTATCTGCTTAGGCAACAAGCGAGTCATTCTCGGCAAACCACCACCGGCCTTGGCACAGGCCAGCAGCGTAACCAGAGGCAACCCTACTGCCGTAAACAGAAAGCCCGCCATTGCCCAATAGAATTCAGTGCCCGCCTGCTGACCTGCCAACGGAGGAAAAATGATATTTCCAGCCCCCAGGAAAAAAGCGAAGGTCATAAAACCAAGGGCAAAAATATCACCTGTTGATAACTGTTTAGATCCAGACATCTTGTTCTAACTTTTTGATCCGATTAAGAAACTATAGACTAAATATCGCCATTTTCTGTCGCAGGCTGGCTAGAGAGTTCTTTGCCAAGCAAACAACTTACGGTAACGACCACCACCACAGGCAGCAGCCAACCCAAGCCCAAAGAGAACATGGGGATATACGTTAACCATTCAACACCCGGCAGATTATCGGTCCAACCAAGGAACTTCGCGCCATCAAATATCCCAAACAAAAGGGCAACACCTACCCCCCAGCGAAATGCTTTAGTAGGCGCAGGCAAATACTTGGAGATTAGGTTAAGCAGCACGACAACGATTGCCACCGGATAAACGGTGAACAGCACCGGGATCAGCGCATTTATCAATTTGGACAAGCCAACGTTAGCTACCAGAGTACAGATAACAACCAGAACCATCAGCGTTGGACGGTACTTAAGCTGCGGCCAGCGCTCGCTCAGGTACTCGGCAAATGCACTGGTACCGCCAACAGCCGTAGTTAAACAGGCCAGGCCAACCACCAGAGCAAGCACAATCTGCCCTTCTAACCCCATGGAAGACAGCATATAGCGACTAAAGATTTCACCACCATTTTCTGAGCTGCTGGCTACTTCATGGCTGGTCGCCCCCAGGTAAAACAGAATGATGTAAACCGATGCCAAACCGAGGGCTGCAATCATGCCTCCCAGGGTCAGGCTGGCATATTGATGTCGCTGAGCAACAACCCCTTTATCTGCCAGCGTATTAGTAATCAAGACACCAAACAGCATGGCAGCCAGCAGATCCATGGTCATGTAGCCTTCGAGGAAGCCTTTGGTAAATGGTGTTTCAACAAACTCGCCACTGCCCTCACCCACTGGCGCCAAGGGTGAGGTAAAGACGACAAACCCCAATACGGCAATCAGTACCAGCATCATAGGCGCGATCAACTTTCCCACACGATTGAGTAGCTTACCTGGATTAAACGCCAGCCAGAGGGCTAACGCGAAGTAGGTAACAGAGAAACCTGCTAGCAATAGTGATTGATCAACATCTTCGAAAAAGGGTTTGAACCCCATTTCAAAAGCCACCAGCGCCGTGCGGGGAACACCAAAACCTGGCACCATCACCACGTAGATAGCCATCGCTAGCAACAGACTCGCACTCGGAGGCAAATAACGACCTAACTGCGCTAATCCCCCCTTGGCCGCGGCGATAGACACTACACCCAGTAAGGGCAGACCCACTGCTGTGATCAGAAAGCCCAACGTTGCCGGCACCACTTCCTGCCCGGCCAATTGCCCTGCCATCGGTGGAAAAATCCAGTTACCTGCGCCCAAGAAAAACGCAAGCAACATAAAGCCCAAACCCAGGGTATCGGCGGTATTAAGTGGACGGGACAAGTGAAAACCTCAAGTTGCGCAAAGACTGATTAACACTGAGCTAACAAGCGCTTGGCCCAGCAAAATTATCGGCAGACATTATCATGATCACACCTCATCACAAAATGTGAAGTTCGCACAATTCGAATAAAAACCGACCAATACACTCAGTTTATTTAAGTTAATCCAGAAGATAGCTGCTGCATCGCACAGTCTGGGTTAGAATAATGGCATTACAATGCCCAGTAGACTCAGCATGACAGAAGATTTTTCCCAACTAGAGCTTGATCCCGTTCTGATCGAAGCCCTTACCCTGTTAGGACACGATAAACCAACCACTATCCAGTCTCAGATGATCCCGGAAGCTCTGGATCAACGGGATGTGATGGCATCAGCCCCCACAGGCACAGGAAAAACTGCTGCATTTTTGCTGCCAGCACTTCAGCACTTGCTCGACTTTCCACGCCGCAAACCGGGACCACCAAGAATCCTGGTGTTGGTTCCAACACGGGAGCTGGCAAATCAGGTGCTTGACTATGCTTTGGCACTAACAAAGCTCACCGAGCTCAAATGCGCAGCGATCACCGGCGGTGTCAATTATGAAGACCATGTCGGTACGCTGCACGGAAGTTGCGATCTGGTAGTCGCAACACCAGGACGCCTGATGGAGTACATAGAGGGCGAAGTGTTTGATTGCCGTGCCGTTGAGTGCCTGATCCTTGATGAAGCCGATCGCATGCTGGATATGGGGTTCATTAAAGAGATGGACCGCATCGCTGACGAAACACGCTGGCGCAAACAAACCTTGCTGCTTTCAGCCACGCTGGAAGGTAAAGGCTTAGAGAAGTTTGCCCGTAATGTATTAACTGAACCCGCCGTAGTTCACGCAAAACCACCCCGCCGGGAATCAAACAAAATCATCCAATGGGTGCACTTGGCGGATGACCTAAACCACAAACATCAATTGCTTAGTGCCCTACTCAACGATGAGGGCACCCAACACGCGATTGTCTTTGTGAAGACCCGTGAACGTCTCACGGCGCTTTCCGCCGCGCTGGATAACGCAGGTATAGTGCACAGCTGGATCCGTGGCGAAATGGCCCAGGATAAACGCAATGCGGCTCTGGCCCGCTTTAAAGCGGGAGAAACCAATGTGCTGCTAGCGACTGATGTCGCAGCTCGTGGCCTGGATATTCCCGATATCAGCCATGTCATCAACTATGATCTGCCGCGCACTGCCGATATCTATGTGCATCGAATTGGCCGTACTGCACGCGCAGGCAAAAAAGGGACGGCTATCAGTTTGATCGAAGCGCATGACATGGCCAACCTGGCGCGTATCGAGCGCTACACCAACCAGGCTCTGAAGCGTCGAGTCATTGAAGGACTGGCGCCTCAGCACAAAGAAGCCAAATTGCCGTCCAAGAGCAAGAAAAAGAAGAAAAAATTGACTTCAGCCCAAGCAAAGAGAAAAGCTAAGAAGCAGACTAAACGCAAATCGCAATAATTCTCACCCAGAGTTGAACAACGTCGACTTCTGGGCTGGAAGTCGACGAAATGATTATGAAACAGCAAGCCCAAGCTCCCAAGTGTCCACAACACAATTTTCAACCTGAACACACACAAGGCGAGCAACGCACTTGGTACGTGCTTTGGTTAACAGCCATTACCATGGTGGTCGAGATCGTAGCGGGCACGCTATTTGGCTCGATGGCACTGTTGGCTGACGGCTGGCACATGGCGACACACGTTGCTGCATTCACAATTACACTGTTCGCCTATCGCTACGCTCGTCGGCATGCAGATAACCCTAGGTTCACCTTTGGCACAGGCAAAGTGTCATCACTGGGCGGTTTTGCCAGTGCGGTAGCCCTTGCCGTGGTCGCTTTATTTATGGCGATGGAATCCATTGAACGCCTGGTGTCCCCCAAAGATATCTTGTTTGATCAGGCGATTATGGTTGCCGTTATTGGGTTAACGGTTAACTTAGTCAGTGCCTGGCTATTGATGGGCGCAGGTCATCATCATCATCATGATCATGAACACGCGCACAGCGAGCATACTCACCATGACCACACCCACCATGAGCATAGCCACCATGATCATAATCTGCGTGCAGCTTACTTACATGTCTTGGCTGATGCACTGACCTCCATAACCGCGATTGTTGCCTTGTTGGCAGGTAAATGGATGGGCTGGCACTGGATGGATCCACTGATGGGGATTGTCGGTGCGTTGGTAATTACCCACTGGGCGTTTGGCTTACTTAAACAAACCAGCGAGGTACTACTTGACCAGTCGCCGAGCCAGCAGCGCAAACAGGCGATGCTTGATGCCTTACACCAGATAGATGGCACCAAAGTCACAGACTTTCACCTCTGGCAGATATCTCCAAATTACTACGCGGCTGTGATCAGCATCACCACTGAAAAACATCAAGATTCAGATGTTTACCGTAAAAAGTTAAGCTCGTTCGACGAAGTAAAACACCTTACCATCGAGCTCTCTCTCAGTGCTCAATAGCGGTTCTATGAAAGCACACGGATATACAAATATTTACCATCAGGGCCAGGTTCTCTGGATCCGGGTTCAGGGCGGGATTAACCTGGAGTTTTCTGAGCAGTATCGCGATAGTGTGATTTCCGCAGCCACTGAAGTCAGTAAAGAACCATGGATACGCGTAACAGACATCCGAGAATGGCAGTTAGGTGGCCCAGAAATCATACCGGCTCTAAATCAGCTGATGAGATGGTGTGAAGAGCACAATATGGCTCACAGCATCAACCTGGTATCGATGGAAAACCTGCAGGTTCACATGCTCGACCAGATGATGCAGGGAGTTTCACGGCATTCAGAACGCCATGTGCTTAAAACCCTCGACGATACACTGGATCTACTGCAACACTTATCCCATCCTGTAGACTCGACGCCGCTGCTAACGGCGCTATACCCTGAGCTAAACACAGGAAACTAAGTATGGCTGAAGCCATTATTACCCAGCTTAATATCTATCCAGTGAAGTCTTTGGGCGCTATATCTCTAAACCAGAGCACACTGACAACCCAGGGCCTTGCCTTTGATCGCCAATGGATGTTGGTAGATGCTAAAGGTCGATTTGTCACCCAACGGCAGTGTCCGGCACTTGCCAAAATAAAACCAAAACTCACAGATTCAGAACTGGTTTTGTGCTGCGAAGGCGAGCAACCACTATCGATCTCACTTTCGGCTCTGCCCCAGTCTAAACGCATGGTGCAGGTGTGGAGTGACACAGCGAAAGCCCTGGATGAAGGCGAATTAGTGGCTCAATGGCTAAGTCAGGCGCTCAAAGAAGATTGGCCCAGACCTATTTACCTGGTCAGATTCGATCCCAAGCGACAGCGACCGGTGAGTGAGAAGCACCTGAATGCGCACGAAAGCGCAGATACCTTTTTTGCCGACGGTTACCCCTTCCTTGTGACAAACGAGGCAACACTAACCTGGCTGAATCAGAAGCTGGAAGAAAAAAACCTACCCGAAGTAACCATGGACCGTTTTCGTCCCAACATCGTGGTTAAAGGGCCTGCGCCTCTGTCTGAAAACAGCATTCGGGAACTCAGCCATAACAAATACGTACTGGGATTAAGAAAGCCCTGCCAACGATGCCCAATGATAACGGTGGACCAAACTGAGGGGGTACGACAGCAACCCGCAGGAGAGCCACTTCGAACCTTAAGTGAGCTCAACACGCTCGGAGAAGAGAAACCCGGTGCCTACTTTGGACAAAACGCTATTCTGCTAATAGGTAAAAGCGAGCAAATAGCCGTAGGCGACCGACTGGAGTTGTGATTCGGGCTATGATTTGTGGCGGCGCTACTCGTAGCGCCGCTGTTGTTTGGTCTGGATAGTCCGAATGTAGCCGTGCCAAGTCGCGTATCCCAACAGTGGCATAACAATCACCATTCCAATGCCGCCTGTCGCGAACCCGATAAACACCCCAATGAACAGAATAATTGCCCATACGAACATGGCGGGTAGGTTGTTTTTCGCGGCGTTGACACTGGTGAAAATGGCCGTCATTGTGTCGACTCGACGTTCCATCATGAGCGGCAATGAAAATACCGAAATTGCGAATACAAAGCTGCTAAAAATCACCCCAAACAGTGACCCCAGCATCAGGAAGGGTAAAAATTCTTCAAAGTGAGCGCCTTGCACGCTGGGATACAGCGCATGAATCAACGCAGCCACGCGCATCCACACCATCATAGTCAACGACAGTATTAGTGCGAAGCCCCACTCGGAACCTCGGTTGCGGCCGATGGCTTTAGCCGAGTGCACAAAAGAGGGTTTGTGGCCTTTCTCCAACTCCCAGCTCACATCATAGAGCCCCGTCGCCAGAAACGGACCGATCAGTACAAACAGCATCAGGCTCGGCAGTATCACTAAGTGACTGCCATGCATATACACAAGAGCAATTATCAGCGCAGATGCAACGGCAAACAAAATGCCGTAAGTGAGACTTAGTAAAGGCACTCGTTTGAAGTCGTCTACCGCCAGCGCGAGCCAGTGAAGAGGTTCCCAGTTTCCCAACCGATTGCAGGGAATTGTTCTCGCGAATGCCTTATCGTATACGTTTTTCGCGGTTGGTATTGAGCCAGCCATGATTACCTCCAGTCGTCGGTATGATGAACCAAACGCCCGCCATGAAGCGGATTGATTACGTTTTCAGCTCGATTGACGTAATGGACATCGTTTGCATAGGCCATCATGACTCGCTGAATAACACTTTCCTGCTCAGGCCTTGCGGTAACAACCAGTACGGCTTCGCCTTGAAGCAGATCGTCGTGGTATGCAGCGAGTTTGTAGTTGTCATGGTTAAAACCAATCATGCCGCCCACCCAGGTACCAAACATGGTCAAAAACACAATGACCAGCGTGCTGCCCGCAACCCCCAACGACACTAAGCCGCTACTGTTCAAACCCCACACAGATGCTGTTGACAGCAGCAGGCAGAACAGGCCGCCACGCATCATCATGTGCACCACATCGCGCTCTTCTAGAAAGCTGGCGCTGTTTACACGCAGTCGGCTGAGAGATGGTTTGTCTCGGGAAACAAATTTGATTTGGTTGTTGTGAATGCCCGCATCACACAGGCTTTTGTGGATCAATTCACCGTGATCCAGACTATTGAGAATGAAATGTAGTTGTCGCATTGAGGCACCCTCCGATTGCGAGCTAACACTGCTTACGGGTGGTGCTGTTGATAAGTTCACTTGGGGCGCCAGAAACAGACAAGGGATCAAAAAAGCCGAGCATATGCTCGGCTTCTTGTTAGCTCAACAGAGCCTAGCTATGGTCTCGTTTGAACACCCACTCATAGTCGGTAGAGTCAGTGCCAGAGAAGTAATAGCCGCCCTCACCGAACAACTTGAGCTGCTCCGGATCGGTCAGTTGATTCTCAATCATATACCGCGCCATCATGCCCCTGGCTTTCTTGGCATAGAAGCTGATCACCTTGTACTGACCATTTTTCAGATCCTTAAATACAGGGGTGATCACCAGTGCTTTCAGCGACTTCAATTTGACTGATTTGAAATACTCATTTGATGCCAGGTTAATAAGCACACGATCTTTCTGTTCGGTAAGAGCTTCGCTGAGCGTTTGCGTAATGATCTCGCCCCAAAACTGATAGAGATTATTGCCACGCTCATTATCCAGTTTTGTACCCATTTCCAACCGATAAGGCTGCATCAAATCCAGCGGTTTAAGTAACCCATAAAGTCCAGACAATATTCGCAGGTGATCCTGCGCCCAGTCGAAATCACGCTGACTAAAGCTGTTCGCATCCATACCTTCGTAAACATCACCTTTAAATGCGAGCAATGCCTGCTTGGCATTGTCTGGGGTGAAGTCCGGCTGCCACTCCTGAAAACGTGCAGCATTTAGCCCTGCCAATTTATCACTGATTTTCATTAAGCTGGCGATCTGGTCAGGGGTTAGCTGACGACAACGGTCGATCAATACCTGAGACTGATCCAGCAAACTGGGAAGACTATAGTTGTCCGTTGCAGGCGGCGTTTCGTAGTCCAGCGTTTTGGCTGGTGAGATAACAGCTAACATGGGAATAGCCCCTACTAATTAAAAATTAGCAGCGACTATATCATAGGATTTTTATTGCTGCTGCCCAGACAAAGCCACCAAACGCTGCGCACGATCACCCATCTGTTGCTCAAGTTTCAATGATATGAAGTAAGACTTGGCGTCGCCTAACTGTTTGGCTTGCTCCAGTAACTCGAAGGCTTTCTGGTAGCTCTGTTCTTCACCTGCAACACCGCGCAGTTGGTATAGCGCAAGTGATCTTATCGCGGGTGCATGGCCCTGCTTAGCTGCTCTGAGATACCAGGGGTATGCCAAAGAGAAATCCTGGTGTTGCCGAAAGGTATACTTAGCCATCCAGTACAAGGCTTCTGGCACCTCTTGTTCAATTTGGAGCTGGTTGTTCTCGAGACAGGAATCGATCACTGCAGTACAGGATAAGGGGGCACTATTTGCAGAGGCAAAGCTGGCAAAAACAAGTGTGAAAGCGGCGAACATCCATTTCATATCGACCTCAGAACTTCCGTGTACAAGTATTTCTTAATGTAGAGCCTGCACTCCCGAGTGTCGAAATTTTAAACAGTTTATTTTTAGAACAATTTATAAGATCAATAGATCGGGAGTGAATGAAGCGGATACAGGCGAGCATCTCTCACCTGTACCTGCTTATCGGAAAACAACTAGGGTCTGTTGACCTTTCGTGTATGGATTTTGTTCGAATGAAACACGGTTTGAGCAAGAAGTGAGCTACGTAACTTAGCGATCTAAGTAAGTAGTGAACGACGCAGCGCAGAACGTGTTTCAACGAACCCCATNAACGTGTTTCAACGAACCCCATGTCCTTCAAAAGAAGGGGCAGTATTTGTTGGTGATTTATGCTTCGTTATCGGCTATTTTTTGAGGGCCACTCAACTTCACAGCCTCTGCCTCGCCTAAATCACCAACACATTGCTGCAAAAACAAACAGCAAAGGTCAACAGACCCTAACTAATCGTTTGTTTTATCGTTGTTTTCCCAAATACCGGGGGCAATCTTCTTGTCCAGCTCTGGATACTTTTTACGGTCAAACTTCGGTACTTTGCCCGCTTTTTGTTGCTGGTGATAATCCCGAGCCAGTGTCACTACCACATTCGAAAGTAGCAGGATCGCGATTAAGTTGATGATTGCCATAAAGCCCATACTGGTATCTGCCAGGCTCCAGATCAGGTCACTTTGTGCCAACGCGCCAAACACCACCATGCCCAATACAAACAACCTGAATATCGCCAAACCTGCCAAGTGTTTGTGCTCGAGAAACACCAGATTGCTCTCTGCATAAGCATAGTTGGCAACAATGGAGGTAAAGGCGAAAAACAGCAGTGCAATAGCAACGAACGCACCGCCCCAGCTACCGACCAAAGATGACAAGGCTAACTGCGTGATCTGTACACCACTATCATTGGCACCAGGTGTTGCATCTGCGATCAAAATAACCGCCGCAGTTGCGGTACAGATAACCAGCGTATCGACAAAAACACCCAGCATCTGCACGTAGCCCTGTGACGCAGGGTGAGGAGGATAAGGCTCGGCACTAGCTGCCGCATTTGGTGCGCTCCCCATACCTGCTTCATTGGAGAACAATCCACGCTTGATACCATTCATCATTGCCGCCATAACGGTATACCCTAATGCACCGGCCCCTGCCTCCTGCCAACCAAAGGCACTTTTGACAATAGTGGTGAGTACACGTGGCATCTCATCGATATTGATAACCACAACACCAAACGAAATCACGATATAAGCCAGCGCCATAAACGGCACTACCACTTCGGCAAAACGTGCAATAGTGCGAATGCCGCCAAAAACGATCAACCCCGCTAAAACAACCATCACGCCACCACTGGCAATTCGCGGGATATCAAAGGCCTGTTCCATCGCTTTACTGATTTCATGGGCCTGAACGGCATTGAACACCAGACCAAAACAGAGAATGAGTGCAATGGCGAACAACACCCCCATCCAGCGCTTACCTAACCCAGCTTCCATGTAATAGGCAGGGCCACCGCGATAGAGCCCTTGATCATCTTCAACCTTGTAGAGCTGCGCCAATGTCGATTCCGCAAAACTGGTGGCCATACCGATAAGCGCAATCAGCCACATCCAGAACACCGCGCCCGGACCACCGGCAATAATCGCCGTAGCTACGCCAGCCAGGTTGCCCGTACCAACACGTGCTGCCAGGCTGGTACAAAGCGCCTGGAATGAAGAGATACCGTGACTGCTGCCCTTGCGAGAGTGCTTTAGTACGGAGAAGGTGTGCCCGAAGTGGCGAAACTGAATAAAGCCAAGGCGTATGGTGAAATAGATGCCGGTTCCCAGCAGCAAATAGATAAGCAGGTTGCCCCACAGTATTCCATTTATCATGTTAACGAGATCGAGCATTGTTCCCCCATTCGATGAAACGAAAGTTAAATTTGGTATGTATTTTCGGCGCGGAAGTCTGCCAGAACTCGCTGCATAACCAGATGATCAGAGTCAGCATAAGCACAGAGAGTGACGCTACCAGACCATCCTATCTCTTTGCTTGTCTCATCAATGGTGTGCAATGCGACGTGCGTTGCCTCAACTAGTGGATAACCATAAACACCACAACTAATAGCAGGAAACGCTACCGAAGCAATTTGGTGCTGTTCACATAGAGTTAAGGCATGCTGATAAACACTAGCGAGTAGCGCCGACTCTCCTTTATCTCCACCATGCCACACCGGGCCCACCCCATGAATGACATATTTGGCTGGTAAGCGATAACCAGAGGTGATTTTGGCTTCGCCGGTTGGGCAGCCATTGAGTTTTCGGCATTCATCCAGCAATTCTGGGCCAGCGGCTCTGTGGATAGCGCCATCAACTCCGCCACCACCCAGCAATGAGTTGTTGGCTGCGTTGACGATAGCATCGACCTTGAGCTGAGTGATATCGCCGCAAACCAGATCTATCTGCATGATTTAAAAGGTTGAGGAAAAAGAGGGGTAATAGATAGCGTAGCAGCTTAACGAGTGGGACTGGTCAGAACCTTATCTAATTCAAGTTTGATCGCCTGATATCGTTTGGCGTTGTGGTCGGTAAGCGTGGACGATTCGATCACCTGCTTGCAACGTTTGCCCAGCGCCAGTACCTGCAATCGCGACAAATTAGAAGACCAGGCTTTTGATAATGCTTGTGCGAGATTGAGTGCCAGACTGGCACTATGAGGCATCATGTCAAACGCTTCGATAAAACACTCCAACGACTCCGAAAAGGCACCCAGCTGGTAAAGCTCCATGCCATCGCTGTTCAGTTGTTTAATCTTGGCATTAAACACATTCTGCTTATGCTGCTCTCGCTCAACAATCACACCCAGGGTCGCCATGCTCAGTTCGTCATCACTACGCATCTGTTGGATCTGATTCATGACCAGGTCAGCCTGCTCAGGCTCACCCACACCAAACAGGGCTTTGGCTTTATCTAGCTGGTCCTCAATATTTTCCAGCGGCGTCGACAAGGTATCACCATCAAGCATCCCTCTCGCGGCCGGAATATCGCCTTTCAGCACGCTGATTCGTGACTGCAGGATCAAGTTCTGTGATTCCATCTGCTGACTTTTAAAACGACGACTGATATCCCGCAGCACTTCCATTGACCGATTAACACAACGCACGGCAACCAGGTCATTACTCTCCATCGCCAAATCAACCAGGCAGCGGGCGTAGTTAAGATGGTGAAGCGGCGTTTCATGTACCGAATGGCGGATCCCTTCAACGATCTTTTTATGGGCCTTCACCGCCATTTCCAGTTCATTGTTTGCCATCGCCAGGTGAGCGATGGCTCGCTGGCGCTCAATATTGCGGGGCGACAGCTTACTGGCTTCAACAAAGTGCTCTTGTGCCTGAGTCAGCTCATTCTTTCGAATTGCAATACGACCAAGCCAGTCGAATGCTTCAACCTGTACTTCAGGGCGCTCAAGCAACGCCTGAAACATCTTTCTTGCATCCGACACCTGTCCAAGATGAAAACGGGAGATCGCCAGCCCCAACATGGCCCAGGCATGGTCACGTTCAGCCAGCACATCACCATAAAGGTCAAACGCTTGCTGATAACGTCCCAGTTTCACCAGCAGTTCTGCTCTCATACGTTTTGCAAACAACTGATGCTCTGGTGCGCTCTCTATCGCGATCTGACATTGTGCAGCAGCACTTTCAAGGTTCCTCTCCCGAATTGCTTTGTACACCGCTGAGAGTGAATGCTTTTTGATAAAAGCGCGAGCCAATCGTTTGCCCAAGCTGGTATATGTGAAAGGTTTTATCAGATAGTCATCTGGCTGTAGTTCAATGACACCATGAACGACTTGGCGGCGATTTTCGGCGCTAATCAGAATAAACAGCGCGTCCGGACGAATCAGCTCTCGCTGTTTCAATTCTTCAAACAGCTGATAGCCATCTTTACCATCACCCAGGTTGTAGTCACAAAGCACAATATCAAACTGATGTGATTCACATAGCACCAGGGCACGATCGCCATCGCAGGCTGTTTGAATCTCTTCACAGCCCAAGGTCTGCAACATGCCCTTAATGGCATTGCGGATCGGCGAGCAATCATCGACTACCAATAGCCGTTGTCGCTTATAAAACTGGTTTGCTACTGCACTCATGCACACCCAATATGGCAAAAAGGCCAGACGACTTAAACAGAATTAGACAGCCCTAAACTGTAAAATTAACCGACAATTCTAACCAGTTCTCTCCCTCAACGAAACAGATTCCATCACACCTTTGTCAAAGCAATGAAATTCGTCATATAGTAAGCCGACGATCCGCCAGAGATCGCTGATATAAAGATCCAGAGAAGCGTAGTTAACAGACTTTCAGGGACCATCATGGCCAATACATTGCAACAACTGAAGACCATGACAACTGTCGTGGCAGACACAGGCGATATTGACGCCATCGCCCGTCATAAACCGCAGGACGCAACCACCAATCCGTCACTGCTGCTTAAAGCCGTGCAGAATCCCCATTACCAGCCCTATATTGAAGATGCTATCGCCTGGGCGAAACAACAAAGCAGCGACAAAGCGCAGCAACTGATCGATGCCGGTGACAAGCTGGCTGTAAATGTCGGGTTAGAAATTTTGAAACAGGTACCTGGCCGTGTTTCAACCGAAGTAGACGCCCGCCTCTCCTTTGACCAGCAGGCAACGTTGGACAAAGCACGCAAACTTATCGCCCTCTACGAACAAGCGGGTATCAGTAAAGATCGGATCCTGATTAAGGTCGCATCGACCTGGGAAGGCATTTCCGCAGCCAAACAACTGGAACTGGAAGGGATCAACTGCAACCTGACCCTGCTGTTTAGTTTTGCTCAGGCTCGCGCTTGTGCCGAGGCAGGTGTTTATCTGATATCACCTTTTGTTGGGCGTATTCTTGATTGGTACAAAGCCAATACCGATAAGAGTGATTACAGCTCCGCGGAAGATCCGGGGGTGTTATCCGTCACCCAGATCTACAACTACTACAAAGAACATGGTTATAAAACGGTGGTGATGGGCGCCAGTTTCCGCAACAGTGGTGAAATCCTCGAGCTAGCCGGGTGTGACAGATTAACCATCAGCCCTGCGTTGCTTGAAGAATTAGAGGCGTCTGAACATCAGGTGGTCAGAAAGCTTAAACCGGCTACATTGCTCAAGCAAACACCTGTGGCCCTGACAGAACCGGAGTTCCGCTGGGCAATGAATCAAGATGCCATGGCAACTGAGAAGCTTGCTGAGGGAATCCGCAACTTTGCCAAAGACCAGGTGAAATTAGAGATGATGCTGGAACAGCAGCTTTGATTGTTAAAGCACATCAAAAAAGGCCGCAATTGCGGCCTTTTTTATTAAGCATAAATGCCAAACAGAAGCTAACGCTTACTTGCTCATCGCTTTAAATGCGTTGATCAGGCCGTTAGTTGAGCTGTCATGACTGCTGATAGCATCGTCGTTCGTCAATTCTGGCAGGATCTGGTTTGCCAGCTGTTTACCCAGCTCAACACCCCACTGGTCAAAGCTGAAGATATTCCAGATAACGCCTTGAACGAAGATCTTGTGCTCATAGAAAGCGATCAGCTGACCCAGCGTACGCGCATCCAACTGTTTGAACAGCAGGCTGTTGGTTGGACGGTTGCCCTTGAACACCTTGTGTGGTGCCAACTCTGCGATCTCAGCGTCTGACTTACCAGCCGCTTTCAGCTCTGCTTCAACGGTGGCACGATCTTTACCAAATGCCAATGCTTCAGTTTGAGCAAAGAAGTTAGCCAACAGTTTCGGATGGTGATCGCCTACTGGGTTGTGGCTGATAGCTGGCGCTAGGAAGTCACAAGGGATCAATTTAGTGCCCTGGTGGATCAGCTGGTAGAAGGCGTGTTGACCGTTAGTGCCAGGCTCACCCCAAATGATTGGGCCAGTCTGGTAGTTAACTTCTTCGCCATCACGGGTGACATACTTACCATTACTTTCCATGTTGCCCTGCTGGAAGTAAGCAGAGAAACGATGCATGTATTGGTCGTAAGGCAGGATAGCTTCGCTGTCAGCGCCAAAGAAATTGCCATACCAAAGGCCAATCAGGGCCAACAGTACAGGCACGTTCTTGTCCAGATCGGTCGTCGCGAAGTGCTGGTCTACATCGTGCGCGCCCTGCAGCAACTCTTCAAAGTTGTCGTAGCCGATAGTCAACGCGATAGACAGGCCGATCGCTGACCACAGAGAATAACGACCACCTACCCAGTCCCAGAACTCAAACATATTGGCACTGTCGATACCAAACGCTTCTACTGAACCTTTGTTCGTTGAAAGCGCCGCAAAATGCTTAGCAACGTGGCTTTCGTCACCTGCCGCTTTAAGGAACCAGTCACGCGCACTGTGAGCGTTGGTCATGGTTTCTTGAGTGGTAAATGTCTTAGACGCGATCAGGAACAAGGTGGTTTCTGGATCAACTTTCTTGAGCGTTTCAGCAATGTGGGTACCGTCAACGTTAGATACGAAGTGTGGAGTGATGCCTTTCCAGTATGGCTTCAGCGCCTCGGTCACCATCACAGGACCCAGATCAGAACCACCGATACCGATGTTTACTACATCAGTGATCGCCTTGCCTGTGTAACCTTTCCAATCACCGCTGTGTACTTTGGCGCAGAATGCTTTCATCTTCGCCAGTTCAGCATTCACCGCAGGCATCACATCTTCGCCAGCAACCATAACCGGCGTATTGCTGCGATTGCGCAACGCAGTGTGCAGTACTGCGCGACCTTCGGTGGCATTGATTTCGTCACCAGCAAACATCTTGTTGATGGCATCTTTCAACTCAGTCTGATCGGCCAACGCCAGCAATTTTTCCAGCGTTTCATCAGTTAGCAAGTTCTTCGAGTAATCGAACAAAATGTCGTGGAACTGCAGAGAAAACTTGTCAAAACGTGCTGTATCTTGCGCAAACAGTGTACCTATATCTGTTTGCTTCATCTGTTCAGCATGCTCGCCGAGTGCTTTCCAAGCTGCAGTCTGAGTTGGGTTAATTGCCTGAAGCATGGGTGCTCCTTTCCAGTGTTAGTCGAAAGATAAATAAGAAGGTGCTCGCTTGAAGGCCATACCCTAAGCCAACACCGTTAATTCATTCGGGCTATCTGTGATTACTGCGCGATGGCAAATCGCTATCAATATAGCCTGTCATCAGGTTTGTGCTAGCTCACCCGACATTGCCTTGCTCCCGCCGCAACAGAGTTGGAATTGCGGGACGCAGAAAGATAACACAACTGTCAGATAACGGAATTGATCATTGTTAAACATGGGAAGTGCTCGAAATAGCTCATAACTCGGGCGAGCGTAGTGGGATCGAAAGAAACTTAGAGGGGATGCACAAAATTTCAGCTTTTAGACTGTATTAACACAAATGCAACAAAAGCGTTTTATTTTTGAGCTGCTTATGATATCACCAATATCGCCAACCAATATGATGTAACCGGAGGTAAGCATGGAGCGTTTAGCATTTGAAGTTGCCGGACAAGATCGCACACCAAAGGGGAGCAGACAGAAAAAGCGCAAATGGCGCGAAATCGAGTCGATAAAAGATAAATTCCGCCTGAAAAAAGAATTACAGGATATTGATTGGGCCCATGACTTTGAGATGGATGACCTAGAAATCTAAAGAAAAGCCCCAGAGTGACACTCTGGGGCTTTTCTTTTTGGTCTTGTGGAAGCCGTCTAAACGCTAACGCACTCGCTGCGTTTTTGTAGGCGTTTGGCCAACTCTTTGTATTGCTCAGCCACCTGCTGTCCAAACAGCGGGTCAAGACGCTGCGCTGTCGCTTTGGCTTCTTCAAAGGTGGCGCCAGGACAAACAGGAAACTGATCGGCTACCGCTTGCCAGTCAGAAGGGCTCATTTTTGCTTCGAGCTCTGGCAGAACATGTTCTTCTTCGTAGTCCATATGAGACTGCTGCAATTCGATAAACTCGCCCAATTTCTCAGCGAACTGGTCCAGTGGTATTACACAGTCATTGAGGATCATATCCAACATGGTTCTCAACTCATCGGTGTTGAGCTCCAGTTTTTTGTGCTCCTGAGCCAGCTTGTTGTTCTCCGCATCCTGATGACATACGTGGGTCAGGTAGTAGTCATAAACCACGTCTTCAACTTTATGATGGTACTTGTCTGCGTAGTCCTGCATGTAATCGACGACATCGCGGATCAGGCTGTAGTTAACTTCACCTTTCTCAACCAATGCTGCGTGGCGCTCTCTCAGCAACTGGATCAATATCGCCAGATTTTTGTGGTCGTTATGGATCAGTTCGAGCATAGGACCTCTCCCGGTGGTCTAGTGGTATTAAAAATACGTTGGGTTTAACGCTGTTTGCGACGAGCTGAACAACCAGTATAAGCAGCCCACCACTCTCGAGTTGGTACCTGTTATAAAATTGTGACCAAACTCCAGCGCAGTGGTTCCCAGATTATCCAAGTTTGATTGCAGCATTTTTGACCAATCATAAGAGAGGCCAAATAAACCCTGAGCCCTGCGAGACCTGGCTCACAATTTGAGTTAAGTCTTTACTCAACCCAGATTACACCTGCCAGTTGATGGGTGCTCTGCCTGTCTGCTGCAGGATATTGTTTGCTTGCGAAAAGTGACTACAACCAAAAAATCCGCGGTGGGCAGAAAGTGGAGATGGATGTGGCGCCGTCAGAACAAAGTGCCGATTTCGATCGATGATCGCGCCTTTCTTTTGTGCGTGAGAACCCCACAACATAAAGATGACCTGTTCCTGGTGCTGGTTGATTTGCGCTATCACTGCATCAGTAAAGGTTTCCCAACCCAACTTGGCGTGGCTGTGGGCCTTGCCCGCTTCCACTGTTAACACCGTATTCAACAACAGCACCCCCTGCTCTGCCCATGATTGCAGAAAGCCATGATTCGGGATGGTGAAACCTGGTATATCGGTCGCCAACTCTTTGTACATGTTCTTCAAAGAAGGCGGAGGCTGGACACCGTGCTGCACAGAGAAACACAGCCCATGGGCCTGATTAGGGCCATGATAGGGGTCCTGGCCAAGAATGACGACTTTAAGCTGGTCTAGGGGCGTGGCGCGAAATGCTTCAAAAACGTGCTCTTTGGGCGGGTAGACAGTCACACCAGATTGTCTGATTTGTTCCACTGCCTGCAGCGTCTGTTGAAAATAGGGCTTTTCTTTTTCGCCACCAATCAACGCCTGCCAACTCGCCAACCCCATGCTCATCTCCTGTACCAGCCAATTCAAAACGCGGTACAGGGTAACCAATGACATTCTTTGCAACAACCACTTCAACAAGCACTGCAACAACCACACCGCGGCTCTGGTGTATCTGTGAGTTGGTCAGGTTAAACTAGCGCGCTGGATTAGATATCACCCGAAAAGAGTCAACGATGAAGTATATCGGAGCCCACGTCAGCGCTTCAGGTGGCGTACAAAATGCCCCTTTAAATGCACAAAAAATAGGTGCCAACGCCTTTGCCCTGTTCACCAAGAATCAGCGTCGCTGGCAAGCCAAGCCACTGGATAACAAGTCGATTGACGCCTTCAAGCATAACTGTGAATTGGTGGGTATCGGCGCAGACCAGATCCTGCCGCACGACAGTTACCTGATTAATCTGGGTCACCCAGAAGCTGACGGGCTAGAACGGAGCCGCGAGGCTTTTATCGATGAGATGCAGCGCTGTGAGCAATTAGGGCTAACACTGCTCAACTTTCACCCTGGCAGCCATTTGAAAAAGGTTAGTGAAACAGAGTGCCTTCGTCGCATTGCCGAATCGATCAACCTCGCGCTCGATAAAACAGAAGGTGTCTGTGCCGTAATAGAGAATACCGCCGGTCAGGGCAGCAACCTGGGGCACAGCTTTGAACAACTGGCCGAAATTATTGACCAGGTAGAGGATAAGAGCCGGGTAGGTGTATGTCTGGATACCTGCCATAGCTTTGCCGCTGGGTATGACCTCAGCAGCCATGATGCCTGTGAAGCTAGCTTCAACGAGTTCGAAAAAGTGGTTGGGTTTAAATACTTACGTGGCATGCACCTGAACGACTCCAAAAACCCGCTAGGAAGCCGCGTAGACCGTCACCATAGCCTTGGTATGGGTACGATAGGCAATGCGGTGTGGGAGTATCTGATGCCAGATCCCCGCTTCGATCATATTCCACTGGTTTTGGAAACCATTGACGAAACGCTCTGGGCTGCAGAAATCCAGTACCTGCGCAGTTTGATAAAAAAGGCGGCATAACATCGCGATCCAACACTTTCATTGCGCTGGATCAATCTTTTGATACCTCTTTCGTGATACAAATCAAGCCAGAATTTGATATCCGTTTTTTTACTCTTTTCGAGGACAACGTAATGACTATTGGTATTCAGATCACCAAAGCCGACAACGATGCACTGATCAACTCTTTCTGGCTGCTTGATGAAGCCGCAGGTGAAGCACGTTGCCTGTGTGTGAAAGACGACCTGTACGCTGAAGATGAAGTGGTAGCTGTTTCTAAGCTGGGCAACATCGAGTACAAAGAAGTACCAATGCAGGTTGCACCAAAGGTTGAAGGTGGTCAGCACCTGAACGTTAACGTTCTGAGCCGTGACACGCTGGAAGATGCTATCAATCACCCAGAGAAATATCCTCAGCTGACTATCCGTGTTTCTGGTTACGCAGTGCGTTTCAACTCACTGACACCAGAACAGCAGCGCGACGTGATCACTCGTACTTTCACTGAAAGCCTGTAATTGACGTCTCAGTCCACCGACGTCTCTAGCAATCGCTGAATTGCAGAAATAAAAAACCGCCGAAAGGCGGTTTTTTTATGTACAGGAAGTACGGTATCTCGCGGGTGCATGGATGCACAGGAGCGACGATGTCCTAGAAGTGCAGCATGCCACACGAACATGCGCACACCGGATTAGCTAACAATAAACTTTACAAGCTCATCAATTTGGCGCGAACCAAGCTGAAGTCCGCTGCAATGGTATCTGACAGCAGTGGCTTCTCTGCCGCATCCGCAAGCGGTTTTGGCAGTGGCAAGTCAATAGACAGGGCTTCGTCTACGCTCTCTTTGAACTTGGCCGGGTGAGCGGTGCACAAGAATAGGCCATATTCATCGTCTGCCAACTGCTGCTCAAGCAGGTTGTATGCGATGGCGCCGTGAGGCTCACACAGATAGCCCTGCTCGTTCATGCCCTGCAACGTGCTGACGGTAGTGGCATCATCAATGGCACCATAACCCAGCTGATCCAAGCCCCAGCCTTTGATCTGGCAGAGTTCTTCGATACGCGGCCAGTTATTTGGTGCGCTCACGTCCATCGCATTCGCCAACGTCGGTACCGTCTCTTTCGGGGCCCATTCACCCGTTTCTAGGTAGCGTGGCACAGTATCGTTGACGTTAGTGGCGGCGATAAAACGCTTAACTGGCAAGCCCATCGCTTTACCCAGAAGGCCTGCAGTCAGGTTACCGAAGTTACCGCTTGGTACGGATACCACCAGGTTGTTTCTGGCTTCTTTGGGCACCTGTGCAACGGCTTCAAAGTAGTAGCAGATCTGCGCCATCAAACGGCTGATATTGATTGAGTTTGCTGAATTCAGCCCCACGGCCTGACGCAGTTCAGCGTCATCAAAGGCCTGTTTCACCATCGCCTGGCAATCGTCGAAAGTACCTTCCACTGCGAGCGTGTGAATATTGTCACCCAAAGTACAGAACAACGCTTCCTGTAGCGGGCTGATCTTACCCTTCGGATACAGCACAACCACGTCGATGTTGTCGATACCGTGGAACGCGTGCGCTACCGCAGCACCGGTATCACCGGAGGTTGCGGTCAGGATCGTGATCTTCTGACCACCACCAAATTCGCGCAGGCATTGGGCCATAAAACGGCCACCGAAATCTTTAAACGCCAGCGTTGGACCGTGGAACAGCTCCAGCGCAGAGACCTTGTCATTCACCTTTTTTACTGGTGCCGGGAAATGGAAAGCACGCTTGAGCATACCTGCCAACGCTTCGTCAGACAGCTCGTCTCCGATAAGGGCACCGAGGATAACGCGGCTGCGAGAAACCAGATCCATTTCCAGCAGCTCGTCGATATTGTCGAAATGAGGCAGTTCAGATGGGAAAAATAGCCCCTGCTGACGACCCAGGCCCTGTTTTACTGCTTGCTGAAAACTGACCTGTTCACTGTGGTCTTTGATGTTGTATAGGTTCACGCTGTTTCCTCCAGAACCCGGGTACCCAGGCTATCGATGCGGCAGACATGGCTGAAGCCGCGATCGTTTCTAATAAAGTGTTGTTGCATCCAGCGATGCATTGCTTCTGCTTTCTGTTGCGAATCAGTGATCACAAACACGCTTGGGCCAGAGCCAGAAATGCCCACGGCCAAAGCGCCCTGAGCCATCATCTGTTCACGCATCTCGTCAAAGCCAGGAATAAGTTGCTTACGATAAGGCTCGGCAACCACATCACGAATCGACTCTGCAGCTAACTCACCGTCACCACGATAAAGGGCATGAATAAACGTACCCAAGTGACGGCCGTGATCGATAATATCGGCACGACTGTAGTGGTTCGGCAGGATAGCTCTTGCTTCAGCCGTTGATATCGAAATACCGGGATACGTCGACACAATATGCCAGTCATCAATCACTGGCAGCGACTCACTGATACGGCCCTCTTTCTCCAGCATCAACTGGATACCACCCAAATAACAGGGCGCGACATTATCGTAATGAATTGAACCGCTGATCTGTCCTTCCAATTCGCCCATCATCGCCAGCAGCTTCGCTTCATCAAATGGGCGGCCGTAGTGCTCATTCAACGCATAAAATGCAGCAACGATAGAACTGGCACTGGAACCCAAGCCACTACCGATTGGCAGGTGCTTCTCCAGTGTCATACTGACGGCGACTTCATCGGTGCGGCCAATCTCTGCCATCTCACGACGAAATGCCAGGTAGCAGTCATAGATAATGTTTTGTTTTGGATCCGTTGGCAGTTTATCAACAAAGCGACCTACACAGTTCAGTGCAAAATCGCCGTGTTCACTCTGCTCGATGGTGACACTATCACCTAACAAAGCGCCATCCACCGGGCTGAGTGCGGCACCGAGAATATCAAAACCGACACTTAAATTTCCGATAGAAGCGGGAGCATATACAGTTAACGCCATCGATTAATGCTCCTGTTTCCAAGGCAGAGTGCGCAGCAGATCAGAGAAGACACCTGCCGCTGTCACTGCAGCACCAGCACCGTAACCGCGCAGTACAAACGGTAGTGGCTGGTAGTACTCGCTGTAGAACGCCAGCGCGTTCTCACCATCTTTGATGGCAAACAACGGATGCTCTGGGCCAACCGCTTCAATACCACAACGACACTTGCCATCTTCATCAATGGTTCCAGCGTAGCGCAGCACCTTACCTTCATCTTTTAACTTAGCCAGCCAATCCGCAAAGAAAACGTCCGCTTCTTTGGTACGCGCCATAAAGGTATCCACATCACCACTTTGGTCGAACTCAGGTGGCAGTGCCGGTTGCACATAAATATCTTCAAGATCCAGAGCCAAGCCCACTTCACGGGCCAGGATCAGCAACTTACGGGCAACGTCAGTCCCTGACAGGTCGTCACGAGGATCCGGCTCAGTAAAGCCATTCTCACGGGCGATGGCAGTGGCTTCAGAAAACGCCATACCATCATCCAGCTTGCCGAAGATATAGGAGAGCGAGCCTGACAAAATACCGCCAAAGCTCAGCAGACGGTCACCTGCGTTTAACAAGCCTTTGAGGTTGTCGATGACCGGCAGGCCAGCGCCCACGTTGGTGTCATACAGGAACTGGCGTTTGTTCACCAACGCCGCCTGACGCAACGCACGGTAGTAACCCATATCGCCTGTGTTGGCTTTTTTGTTTGCCGTCACTACGTGGAAACCCGCATTCAGGTAATTCAGGTAATCATCTGACAAACTCTGGCTACTGGTGCAGTCAACCAGCACCGGATTATTCAGGTTGTTCTCTTTAATAAAACGTTGCAGCTGCTCTAGGGTAAATGGCACCTTGGCTTGCTCTGCGACCGCCTGTTCCCAGCTATCCAATGCCAGACCATCAGCCGCCAACGTCAGGCCCTTGCTGTTGGCAATGCCGCATACACGTAACCCGATGTTTTGCTGACGCAGACGCTCCTGCTGACGTTGCACCTGGTTCAACAGTTCGCCGCCGACAGTGCCGCAACCAACCAGGAAGGCATCGATGTAATGCAGCGTGTCGAAGAAGTTTTCGTGACAGGCGCGGATGGCGTGACTGCAGCGCTCTTCGTTAATAACGGCTGAAACAGAGCGCTCAGAAGAGCCCTGTGCAATCGCCGCAACATTCACATTGGCCTGAGCCAGTGCGCGGAAGAACTTCGCTGCCACACCGCTGTATTTCTTCATATCGTCGCCAACCAGCGACACAATCGCCAGACCGTCGAGCATGTCGATGGGGTCCAGCAGCTTGTTTTGTAGTTCGAGATCGAACTCTTCCTGCAACGCCGCTCTCGCCTGCTCGGCGTCACTGCTGTGGATACAGAAGCTGATGCTGTACTCAGAGGAAGACTGGGTGATAAGCGTGATGGAAACACCTGCGCGGGAGATGGTCGCAAACACACGTGCCGCCATGCCCACCATACCTTTCATGCCTGGACCAGAAACACTCACCATGGTCATGCCACTGAGGTTTGAAATCGCCTTCACTTCAAGACCGCTGTCATCGGTGTGAGCACCGATAAGAGTACCTTCCGCGGCTGGATTGTGGGTGTTCTTGATCAGGCAAGGGATATGGAACTGCGCAATAGGGGCGATGGTTTTTGGGTGGAGAACTTTGGCACCAAAATAAGAAAGCTCCATCGCTTCCTGGTAACTCAAACTCTTGAGAAGTTTGGCATCAGGCACCAGGCGCGGGTCACAGCTGTAGACGCCGTCTACGTCTGTCCAGATCTCACAGCAACTCGCTTTCAGACACGCGGCCAATACTGCCGCTGAGTAATCTGAGCCATTACGGCCCAGCGTCACGATTTCGCCGTTGTCATTACCTGCGGTAAAACCAGGCATCACCAGCACAGCGTCAGAAGGCAGGGTCTTGCGCTCAAAACGCTCGGTCGATTTTTCGATATCCACCAGAGAAGAAAGGTAGTCGCCGACACCGACAAATTGCTGCACTGGATCTATCGCTTCCGCTGACAAGCCCTGGGCTTTAAGCAGCTCAATCATAGTGGCGACACTCAGGCGCTCACCTTTGACCAGAATTTGCGCCTGGATATTGTCGGGGCACTGTTTGAGCAGGCTGACACCGTGCAACAGCTCTTTCATCTGCCCCATCTCCTGATGCAGCAACTGCAGTAGTTTGTCAGCGCCCAGGCTAGCGTGCTCACTTTTGAGGGTGTTAATCAGGGTGGTAAAGGTGTTTTCAATGCACTCAATATGAGATTTGGCATCCAAGCCGCGGGAAGTGCTATCAACCGCTGCTACCAATGAATTTGTGACACCTGATGGTGCTGACAGCACCAATGCGACCTGCTCTGACTTGAACTTGTCGGCGACAATCGCAGCCACTTGCTGGAAGCGACTGGCGGTTGCCAGCGATGTGCCACCAAACTTAAGTACTCGCATCTCCTACCTCGCCCTTACATTCCTAAAAATAAAAAGCCCGCGACCTTTTGGGTCCCGGGCTGTGATTCTGTCGTTTGTGCGCAAAAACTCAGCCCGCCTCCCTTAGGGTACGGGTAATGGTCATAATAATGGTGTTGCGCACGGTTGCGTTCATTGCAGTTTTAAATGCTCTCGCAAAATGATGAGACTGTGTTTTACCAGAAAACCACACAACATAAAAGTCAATAGCGTGATAAAAATTGTCTGAACTGACCAGTGTTCATAAAAAATGACGCCCGTCAGCCAAAACCAACAGTTTTGCCACGAAATCTGTACACAGCCCACTAGGTGGGCTGGGCTAAAACAGGCAGCTCGAAGGTTTCACCCGCTTTCACCACCTTAAACCCTTCAGCGGCCATACCCGCAGCGTCCTTCTCACTGGTGTAGTGATAAAGGTGCAGCTGATGCCAGATCCGAGCGTCGTACTCGCGCTTTAAGTCCTCGACACCACTATGGGAAGGGTTCGCGATCAGGCCGGCATCATGGAAGATAGGTTCACCTTGTGCCGCTAAATGATGCAACACTTCGGGGATGGGTCGGGTATCTGCGGTAAAGAAGAACCGCCCCGGTAACGAAAGGCTGAAACTAAAGTCAGGTTGATGATGCCGTGCCGGGGTTACTCTGAAGTTCAGTCCTGAGAGCCAGAAGCCCGACTTGACTGCCACTAGCTGAAGCACCTGCCAAAAGTTGGCCCCACCTTCCGCCAGCTGTGCCGGATGATTGTCAAACATATCCGTTAATCGAGGCACCAGGGGGGCAGGCACGTAGATTTTGGGGGCAGGTTTGTCATTGAAGCAGGCGGCAATAAATAGCTTTTCCAAGTCTGCGACATGGTCCATATGGGGGTGACTGATATAAACCGCGTCGGGTAGCTGACCATATCTAGCCTTGTAAGCACCCAAAACGCCGGGACCACAATCTATTAAAAGCTTCGGCTGTCGCTCCTGCTCCAGAACGAAACTGGAGGGCAGTAATTCGGTTGCGCCCGCACTACCCGCGCCAAGGACATGAATCGCTAACTCACTCATTCCACACTTTCCTTTTGCTCATCAGCTTGCTTATCAGCTTGCTTATCAGCATTGGAGCAACATTTTTCCCAATCACCATTAGCCAGGCGATCCTGCAGAACAAAATGCTGATAACTGCCATCGAAGCCGGCTTTTAGTGCCACATCGTAGTCCAGGTTAATCTGCTTTTTCCGTATCAGCATCTGTTCGACTTTTTCAAGATAACGTAACGACTCAAAGCCCATTCCATCGTTTCTGATCCGCGCAAGGCAGTGCTGATAACTATTATCCGCCCGGCTTGCTGCATCATCACTATGGCAGATAGATTGCGTGTTCACTCGGTACTCATGCAGCGGCGCTCCCCACAACACACAACGATCGGCTTGCTCCATGGCACGCAGGTTAAACAGCGTGTCCTCTCCCAATATCACATCCGGTGACCAGCCTTGTTTTACGCAATCCCGCCGAAACAAGAAAACGCACGGTGTCGTTGTCTGCAAATACTCATCTAACGGCAGAGTGCGGTAACCGTCGAATAGCGGAAAAAGGTCCGCCATCGGCTGGTTGTCTGTTTCATCTACGACTCTGACATTGTCACCCGCAACGCCGTACTTCAGTGCCAGCGGCACCAAGGTCGACAGCCGAGAGGGATAAAAAAGGTCATCTGCATCCAGTGGCGCAATAATCTGACCAGCGGCGAGTTCCAGTGCCAGATTTCGCGTGCGATTTGGCCCGGTACCAATCCCTTCAGATCGAATAAAGTGGATACGAGGGTCATCGATACCGGCATCTGACAATAACGCCTGATAGTCATGACCATCATCCATAATGATCCACTGTTCCCAATGGGGATAGTCTTGCCCAAGCAGGCTTTTTACCGCTCGCACTAATGTCTGTTCACCTCGGTAAACCGGTGTAATCACTGAGACAAGCGGTGTATCGGCATCAGCAGTCATCGAATTCCCTTCTTCCCTTATCCTAGTGCCAACTATGGTTTATTTAATGCGGATTCAATATTGCTCAATAGCGTATGAAGCATGCGAATATCCCGCCCTTCGATCAAACCCAATCTGTCCTGTAGCCACTCCGAAAGCTTGGCATCGTCGTCATTACCCAAGCGGTTTTGTAACTGCGCCAGGCGTTGTTTCAATGCTAACCATTGTCCCTGCTCTTGAGGATCTTCAGCCGTTGATGACCGCGACAAATCGACAGAATCTAGTTCAGCAGTATTCGACAATGAGGCCAAAGGCGCCAGGGCAAAGGCATACACCATGGCCGCCTGTGCTAAATTCAGCGAGGGCTGGGGTTGAGCCAGAGGAATACAACTCAGCAGATCAGCCTGATCTATCAGCTCATTAGGCAGGCCTGATTCTTCACAGCCAAACAGAATAGCCACACGACCCAACTGTTCCGACTTCGCGGCTAGTTGCTGCTGTACCTGTTGTGGCTCCCAGTAGTCGCGCACACAGCCACGGCGCCTCGCTGTAGTAGCAACCACAAGATCGCAGTCACTCAACGCTTGCTCTGCCGACTCATAATGAGTGGCCTCAGCTAGTAACTCCTGAGCGCCATGAGCGACCCAATGCGCTTCTTCATCCAAATGCGCCTCACTGGCAACGATACGCAACTGAGCAAAACCTTGGGTTTTCATCGCCCTTGCTACCGCACCCACGTTTGCCGGGCGCGATGGCGCAACCAGTATAAAAACAACGTCCATCGATTATCCTTAAATACTCACGCGAATATTCTGCCCGCTCCCGCTGGCTTGCGCCAGTCAACACTCTGTGTCTACACTTGTTTTAATGACAACTGGTCATACCACAAGGCGTAGTCATGTCTCTTCCCGATACTATCGCGGCACAAATTTTTGAGGGCTTTAATAAGTGCTATGACCGTTTTCTCAGTATTACCCGAGATTCTGGGCAGCGTTTTGTCGATGCAGACTGGATGGGGGTTCAGGTTGCTTCAAGAGAAAGGCTTCAAATCTATGATGGCCGCGTATCGCAACTGATCAACAAGCTCAAAAAACAGAGCGAGTGTCTTGAAGTCGAGCTTTGGCGGGCAATCAAAGACAGCTATATAAAACAGACCAAAGATAGCCCTTGCCGGGAGTTGGCTGAGAGCTTTTATAACTCAACTTACGGCAAGATGTTTCACCACCAATTTCTCACCCCTCCTCACGCGTTTGTGTGGGCTGGGGGGGCACCACCTGAAAAAGATCCCCCCTTACACCACTATCGCTTGGTTGGACTACCTCTGCCCACCATTGCAAATCAGATCCTGGAAGCCAGTGGCTTCCTACCCCACTGGAAAGACAAATACACTGATATAGAGCAACTCGCTGCGGTCCTCAGAAAGCAGCTTGAGCGGTTCCCTAGCACGCCCACCTTGGAGATATTGCAGCCGGTATTCTTCCGCAATAAAGGGGCATATATGGTGGGTCGCCTGTTCAGTGAGCATATCAATCACCCATTTGTCATTGCTTTGGTCAATCGCGAGGGAGAAGGGATTCAGGTAGATGCAGTCCTGACAGAGAGAGACCAGGTCAGCATCCTTTTTGGCTTTGCCCGTAGCTACTTTATGGTAGATATCCCTGCGCCCTCATGTGTCATTGCGTTTCTTCGTCATCTGTTACCTCATAAGAGTGATGCTGAGTTATACAGCGCGATAGGGTGTCTGAAACATGGCAAGACCCAGTTCTACAGACACTACCTGCATCACCTAGAACACAGCACAGATCAGTTCGATATCGCTCCAGGCATCCCCGGTTTGGTGATGAGTGTGTTTACCCTGCCCTCGTTTGATGTTGTTTTTAAAGTGATCCGCGATAAATTTGGTCCGAGCAAAGGCATGAGCCGGAAGCAAGTCAAAGCCAAGTATCGCTTAGTTAAACAGCATGACCGCGTCGGCCGGATGGCAGATACTCAAGATTTTGCTAATTTTCGCATTCCCAAAAAACGCATGAGCAATGCTTTACTTGAGGAGCTTCGCACCAGCGCAAAAGACAGCTTGGTTGAGACTCACGACCTAGTGATTATCAAACATCTTTATATTGAACGGCGTATGGTGCCGCTGAACCTGTTTTTGGAACAGGCCAGTCAGCCACAATCTGAGGCTGCACTCGTCGATTATGGTTGGGCTATCAGAGAAATGGCTGCTGCCAACATATTTCCAGGTGATTTACTGTTAAAAAATTTTGGCGTAACTCGCCACGGTAGAGTCATTTTCTACGACTACGACGAAGTGGTTTATCTGGTTGATTGTAATTTCAGGCAGATCCCAGAGCCACTTTATCCCGAGCAAGAGATGCAGGCCGAGCCATGGTACTCAGTGGCCGAGAACGATATTTTTCCGGAAGAGTTTGCAACCTTTGTAACACCCCACCTTCATCATCGAAAGGTACTGCAAAAATACCACCCGGAACTGTTTGATGCGGGCTGGTGGAGCAAGATGCAAACCCGCTCACTGCTGGGGCACTTTGAAGAATTTTATCCCTACCCTCCAGAAGTCTGCTTTGTAAATCACAAAGGCGGGCATCACTGCGGCGAATAGCGCGCCGATCTATTGCATTCAGCCGTGCTCAGGTGGATGATGTCGAACACGGCTGACAGCAGTTATTCTGGCCTCTAAATTTTAATTTTTGCTTATACCAATCCGAATAAGAATATGAGCTACCAGCGGGAACCATATATCTATGCGGATCGGTATTATCTAAAGGATTAGTGGGATGAGCCCCATCGCGCCAAATATTATTCTTTTTTACGACCATGAAGCCCTGGCCGTGATTGCTGACGATGTTGAACGTCACTTCAATGACAGTCCACTTTTTCATGGCGGATTTCGATTATCTCGTTTGGATAATAAGGGACAGGGAAAAGCCAGCTTAGCGGATATCAAAGACGCGGCCATGTTCCTGTTGGTCGGTATTGACCGAGCCCCAGATCAGGACGTCACACCCAAAAAACGTTCACTGACGGAGTCCGCGCTTTACCAACATTTAAGTGCAGGCGGCAAACATTTGGTGGTGCCGGTAATAGACGTTCGCTTGCGATCTAAGTCTGCCGACCATGATACTCAACCAGACACAAGCATCGGTCAGGGCCCCCACTACCATCTTCGTCCTCTGGTACGCTCTGCACACACTGGCAGCGAAATCATCACCGAACTGGAGCAGATACTTGGCCGTCACCTTGATAGCCAGGAAACAAATCAAACTAGCCACAGTCTGCTCGATATCGTGGGATATACCCCGGACAGTGAGTCTCACGATCCAGTTATCAGCCAACAGTTAGACGTTATCTTCGGTCGTTCACCAGATCCTGCGGATGATCAATTGCTGCATGCCTCCAGCGATGGCGCAAATTTGAAGCTGAATTTACGCTGGGCAATGCGTAATCTTGGATTTGGCCACAGAAAAGGGGCCATCGCCAATTTGCGCCGCGTAGTGGATTTGGATGACGGCCATGTCACTGCCAATTTCTGGTTGTCACGCCTATTGAGTGAAAGCAACAGAGATCCTGGCCTGCTTGATGAAGCAGAAACCCGCTCACGATTGCTGTTGCAACAGTTGGAACAGTTCCATCATGATTTTCATTTATTGCGCAGCCTCGGCCTGTTGCATCAATCCAAAGCCAGCTTCAACCTGCACAAACATGACGAATGCCATCGCCAACTGAAACAGGCGATGAAATTAGACCAAAATCGTGATGTCTTATCTGAAACAGTCAAACGAACGCTGCAAAAGATCATCAGGGATGGCGATATTCGGCTCAACCACAACGACGACCAGGTAGAGTTGGCTGTCGATGCACTCAAAACACTGTTTGTTCAGGACCATGGTTACTATTACAGAACCGTCAGAGCACTGAGCGAAAACTTCAGCCCTGAACTGGTAAGCCAACTTACCCGCCAACTCGATATTCGCCTGCAAAAAGAGGTCACACCTCTGTTCCGAAGCGAAGGCAAAGTTACGCTATTTTGCACCGACGAACTAAACCGGCCAATGCTTGCGGCAAGAGAGCCCAAACCATTACCAAGCTGGCAGCAATACGAACTGTGTCGCGACAGTGCAAAAAACCAGTTAGCCCAATTGCAGCAAGTCGCCCGGCACCAGCAGAGTCAGTGGCAACAATTGAAATCAGACGAGCAGCGTCTCAAGCTGGAAACTCAGCAAGCTAAAACGCTGCCTGCAACTATAGAGCTAGCGATTAATGAGATGAAACAAACTCAGCAGTCGCTCTCGTCGATGCGCCTGGCAACCATAAGTTGTATTGCATTGGCGGTGGTTTCAATAACCTTGTTCTGGCTTCCAAAGTTTTCCACGCAACTTGCCAGTATTCCTTTCATCATCTGCTTTATCTTGAGCGCGCTATTTGCGATCCAATGGCAAAGGCAAAGGGACAGAAAGCGAGCCAACGAAAAAGCATTACGCAAAGCCGTAGATAGTTTGTCTACCCAGTTGGAAGCGGAGACCCCCTCCAATCTTTCAACTGATGGTCTTTTCCAGCGGTATGACTTCCTTGCCAGCCAATTGCGCGAGCATGTCGAAGAGGAAACCAAAGAGTGCCACGAGCGGCGCCAGGACCTGCACCAACGCACAAGCCAGTTCATGTTACTTGCGGACGGTTTTGAGGCGGCAGTCGATATTTGTTATGGCAAATTCAACCCATTTACAACCAGCGGCATTGTGCAATGGCAACCATTGAGTTTGATTGCTGATCCCTGCTTGATGCCACCAGATCTGCAGGCTGACCGAGATAGCGTTGATCAACGCAGTGCCGGATTAGCACACTTGGGCGAGGATGGCCACATCAGCCGTTGGGCGGTCTATTTCGAAGCCCCCATAGACGAGTCTCGCTGGACACGCTTACAAAGCGAAGAGCGCGCGTCAGTATCACCCTCGTTACGACCAATTATTTTACCCAGCGTAGACAACATCATTAACTTCAAAGCAAAGGAAGAAACTCATTAAACTCTGCATTGATTGATGATGTAAACTCGCAATCGAAACCAAAAAGCCAGCCCTATGGGCTGGCTTTTTTAGTCTTACAACCGATTCACACTAAACTGAGAATCGGCTCAATAGCGCGTCCTGCTCAGTCGCCATGTTGTTAAGTTCTTCTGTGGTTGCGGCAATCTTTTCAATCTCTTCAAAGTTCTCGTGAGAGACTTCAGACACCACATTCACATTTCGGGTGATCTCTTCCGCAGCAATCTGCTGCTGGCTGGCTGCTTCACTGATTAGGTTCGCCATATCACGGACAGAGGTCATGCTGGCCTGAATCTGCTCCATCGAGTGGCCCGCCTGTTCTATATGCTCACGGGTGTTATTCATCTCTCCAACACTGGTCGCCATCGTCGATACCGCTTCCTTACTCTGGCGCTGGAGTTGACCAATAATGTTCTGGATCTCTTCGGTAGATGATGCTGTTTGGCTGGCTAACTGCCTAACCTCATCAGCAACCACCGCAAAGCCCCTGCCCTGCTCACCTGCTCGGGCTGCTTCGATTGCCGCGTTCAATGCCAACAGGTTGGTCTTATCTGCAATATCTGTAATCACCTCAACAATCTTATTAATTTCACGGCTTAGATTGTCCACTTCCTGAATAACTTCGTTTGACTCATCCAATCGCTGAGAAAGGTTTTCCAGAATAGCGATGCTGTCAGTCATAACGCCACTGCCGCTTTGTGCTTCGCTCTCTACTTCCAGAGTTCGCTCTCGACTGGCGTCAGTATTTCGTGCAATTTCAGCTACGGCGCTTTCCATTTCGGTAATTGCCGCCGCAACCCCTTGCACTTCAGCATTCTGACGCTCAAGGGCACTTCGAGTTCGTAATGTTGTATCGCTGTTATCAGACGCCACTTGCGTTAGGCGGGCCGAAGAGTCGCGCAAGCGTGCAATCACTTCGTTCATGTTATCGATCAGTTTATTGACCCAATCGGCAACCTGAGAGAACTCATCGCCACCTTTATGTTGGATACGCTCTCGGAAGTCACCGGAGGCCATCAAATCTAAGACGTGCATCACTTTCTGCAGCGGCCCACGGATTGCCTGTCCCATAAACCAAGCCACCACAACGGCGATGGCAATGGCACCAATTAGGGTAATCAAAGTAAGTGTGGTCGTGGTCGAGACCGCGGAAGTGGCAGCCTCTTCCGCAGACAGAGTTCTCTCACCGCTGTAAGAAACCACTTGATCATATAACTGGAGATCGCCGGTAAGTTCGTCGGCCATCACATCCAGCTGCTGATCGATAAGCTTGGAGCGTTCAACGTTGGCGATATGTCTAGCAATAATGCCATTAGGGTCATTAACGTTGAAAAACAGCTGATCCATGCCCTCTTTCACATCTGAGTTACCTGAGAGGTCAGGCACTTCATCGATAATCGAAACGTAGTAATCATCCAACGTGACAGCGTTAACTTTGATGCGCTCCAACATCTCGTTCATTTTGGCAATGTCATCGCTGACCAACAGATTGGTGGTAATGAACTCCATCAACTCCAGCGTAGAATTGAAAGTATCAAGTAGCCCCTGAATATAACCATCATACGCGGCCATACTGGCACTTCCCGAATTGATCGCTTTTTTACCGACCGAAGTTTTGAATAGGAAGGTACTGCGTTCTTCCGCAATTTGATTACTTTCCGTCAATACCCTGTTACGGTTATCCCTAATCATTTCAACGCCTTGCAGGTAGGTGTCTAACCGAGCCCTGAGCGCGTTAATTTGATCTGCTACCTGAGAATGTGCGTACAGTTCAGCGTGACTCGATAACTTGTCCAGATTGGCGCTGTAAGCATCAGCTTCAACCTGTATCGCTTCGATCGTCGCGGTCAGGTCGTCAGTTGACGTGCTTATTGCCGCATTGTTGGCCAAACGATTCAGATCCAGCACATGGATCTTAGCGCGATTAGCTTCAGCCGAAAGTATGTTTGCATCCGCTGTGACTGAGGAAAAGCTCGACTTCACGCTCCCTAGTTGGAGGAAAGTGATACCCCCAGCAATGGCAAACATAAGTACCAAAACAGCAAAAGCTAGATAGATACGATGCACTATGGACAATTTATTCATGTTTTTACTCGGGCAATTTGAGCCAATACAGCTCATTGAAATAACACGGTGCTAAACAACATCCATTTACTGCACACTATTTTGTTAACTATTATCGACAGTTATACCCAAGAGTTTAGACGTTTCCTTATAACCTGCAGGTATGACTTCATATAAAAAAAGAAGATTAGAATTCTGTTATGTCGAACACTTCAAAAAACGCACTTTTATTGGTTGCACATGGCAGCCGAAGGCAGGCCTCAAATGATGAGGTTTCAGCGCTTGCCAACTTGCTTTCCAGCCAGGGCGTTTACGCTTTTTGCGAGTCAGCATTTTTAGAATTGGCCAAACCATCAATAGGTGAAGGATTCGAGGCATTGGTTGCTCAGGGAGCAACACACATAGATGTGGTTCCCTACTTTTTGGCAGCGGGGCGACATGTGGTCGAAGATATCCCTGAAGAAGTAGCAGAGTGCCAAAAGGCACACCCACATATTCAGGTAAGATTGGCCCCTCACCTGGCTGAATTACAGACAAAAATGGCAGAACTGGTGTTCAATCTGGCGGAACAGGCGAAACCCATTGGCCCTGAAGCTTAACTTCTCGCTAAAATAGCAGGTATGACCAGATAGCCAAGGATCACCATGACCCAAGTTCTCGATCAATTAACTCAGTTACTTACATTAGAAGAGATAGAAGCTGGCCTTTACCGTGGTCAGAGCCAGGACCTGGGATTTCCGCAGGTGTTTGGTGGCCAGGTCATCGGTCAGGCGTTGGCTGCGGCTAAACAAACGGTTGATGTATCAAGGAGAGTTCACAGCTTCCATAGCTACTTTCTCCTGCCGGGTGATGCTAACAGGCCCATCGTTTACGACGTTGAAGTTATCCGTGATGGGCGAAGCTACAGCACCCGTAGAATTAAAGCGATTCAATACGGTAAACCGATTTTCTATATGACTGCGAGCTTCCACCAGGAAGAGCCGGGCTTTGATCATCAGGCAGAGATGCCAAATGTGGCAGCACCAGAGAAGCTGGAATCACAACAAGAGTTCGCCCAACGTCATTTGCACCTGCTACCGGAAGCAATTCGAGACCGTTATGCCTGTGAAATGCCGATCGAAATGCGCAGTGCGACACCATTTAACCCACTGCAACCGGAAAAAATGGAAGCGGTGCGCGATGTCTGGTTCCGAGCTAATGGCAAACTCGCAGACGATCCAAGGATCCACATGTACCTGCTTGCCTATGCCAGTGACTTCAACTTCCTGCCTACAGCTGCACAACCACACGGTGTCAGCTTTATGCAACCCAATATACAGATGGCAACGATAGATCACTCCATGTGGTTCCATCGTGATTTTCGAATGGATGATTGGCTACTCTACCACGTAGACAGCCCATCCAGTGGCGGTGGCAGAGCAGTTGTCCGAGGCCAATTCTTTGACCGCCAGGGGCGTTTAGTGGCATCGACCATGCAAGAAGGCGTATTCAGAGATAAACAGAATCGGAAGTAAGCCCAAAAATCCGCGGGATTTTAATCACATACCGATACATTTATTTGACATACATCACACTTAATTCTAGCATGCGCGCTCATTTACAATTTTGTTACAAGGAAATGTATCTATGCGCGCGATTATTCTCCCTCTGTTTGCTCTTGGCTTTCACGCTTCTGTATCAGCGGTAACTTTAGAAGAAGCTCAGAGCGCTGTTGCAGCAGGTAACTGTGATCAGGCAGTTGAAGCGCTAAACACCCTTGCAGCAAACAAAGATGCTGCAGCGATGAACCAGCTGGGTGCAATGCACTTGGTAGGCAAGTGTGTAGAAAAGAGTAACGAATCAGCCAAAACTTGGTTTGAAAAAGCAGCTGCAGAAGGCTCACTGCGTGCTCAAAAAATGCTTGAGCGTTTGAATAAATAGAACTCCATGTTTTGTAAAAAAGCCCGCTTAAAGCGGGCTTTTTTCGTTCGCTTCTAACACCTAATGTTAAGGTTTAAACAACACCTTAACGCTGGCATCTACATCCGCTTCGTCCACATAGCCAACCGCTCCTGGGTTAGATGCAACCTTTTGCTTCACCTGATCGGGTGATGCCAACTGTGATGGCGCAGTTGCTTTACCAGTGAAGATCAAACGAGACCAATATGACTGCAATTGGGACTCACTTTTTCCCGTAACCTTATCGTGGAACTCGATTCGCAGTGGGTGGCCATCCTCAAACTCAATGACCTGTGCTTTACCGCCGCCTGGCACTTTTTTGAGTTTGCCTAAAAACAGTTTCTTTGCATCAGATTTACTCAACTCAGAGGCCGCTGGATTGCCTATCAATACCACCGCTGACTGGGCAGTAAAGCTAGCAACACAAAAAAGAGAAACCGCCAATAACTTTTTCATGTTTCTTCTCCTTAAAACACCACGTCGAGTACAACTGAATAAACGAAACTATCGTCATATTCGCCGGTATTTATCGCACCAACCTGCGGGAAATCGGGTGATACACCGATATTGCCAGGTAATCCACCTGTGGTTTCATCAAAGTCGTCGGTGTATGTCAGGTCCAGTTTCAATGCCATGCCCGTCATAAAGTCCCAACGCACACCCGCGCTGTATGCCGCACGTTCTACATCAAGCGCAGAGACTAAACCAGGAATAGGGATTTCACGCTCATCGTTATCTTTACTCTCCACCCAGGAGTACATCAGGTAGGGCGAAAACTGATCAAAGCGATAAGTGGCACCAATATATACCGAATCGGTATCAGGATAAGCGTCATCTACTTCGATTCGGGTAAATTCGGCCATTACCATCCAATCACCCTGGTCCCAGCGGGCACCAACACCGAAGAACTCGCCGGTTTTATCATCTAACAAATCCACCAGATCCGGGCGGCTGGCGTCATCAAACTTAGTATCAGATCTGAAGTAGCTGGCGCGCAGTGTGAGCTCGTCCCAGTCATAGGTTGTTGCCATACCCATGACTTTTTCGAAGTCAGTTTCCACCCCAAGACGAGAGTCATCGGAGTCGACGGTGGCTTCACCCAAAATCGGTTGGAAGGTCAATGTTGACTCTTCAAAGTCTACCGAGTGAAGTACATCGATACCGGTGTAGCTGGTAACAGGCACAACGCCATACACTTCTTCTGATGGACGCGCCCAAGGGTAGGCATAACCTACTTCGAGGTAATCGGACAACATATAGAATGGGAGTCGCAGTTTACCGCCACGCACCTTGGTACCATTATCAAACTGGTATGAAACAAACGCCCATTCGATCTTTGGCTCCCAGTCCTGACGACCACGCGTAATAAGCTGCATGGTCGCTTCCATATTTTCATTGATGTCATAGGTAGTCTGAACGGCGAACAGGCTACCCTGCTCGTAGTCAAAGTCTTCATCATCATAACCAGCGTAACCAGCATTGTTATCTGCACGGCCGATAGCCATAGAAGCGAAACCATTGACATGAAACCGCTCTAGCCAACTATTTAGCTGAGCATCTGATTCGAGTTCAGAAACTCGCTGCTCGAGACTTTTTATCCGGGCTGACTCCGAGTCGTCAGCAACCACTGATGGTGCAGCCAGGGAGGCTGCAATCAGCACTGAAAGGGCACTTGCTTTCATCATAAACTCCAAAGGAAATAGGGAGGTGCGTATCCCGCACCTTATAGTTTTTACACCTTGAACTGGTTAACCACTTGGGAAAGCTGCTGGTTAACACCAAGCAGCGACTGACTAACCCCCTCTAGTTCAGAGGTGCTACTCATCGCATCCTGCGCCATTTGCTGGATCTCCTCGACATAGGTGCGTATCAACTCTGACGTTTGATTTTGCTCCTCTGTCGCCGCAGCAATCTGCTCATTCAGGCCCGAAATAGCTTCGACCTGACTGGTAATATTGTTTAAGGAGGTACCCGTATTTTCTGCTTGAGACACGCTGTGGTTGGCCATGTCGGTGCCGCGCCCCATAGACTCCACAGCGGACTTAGAAGCAGTCTGTAGTTCTTCCAGTACCTGTTGGATCTCTTGCGTAGAATCTTGGGTTCGCGATGCCAGTGAACGCACTTCATCTGCAACTACAGCAAACCCCCTGCCCTGCTCCCCGGCTCGAGCCGCTTCGATAGCTGCGTTCAAGGCCAGTAGGTTTGTCTGTTCTGCGATGCCACGGATAGTATCGAGGATGATGCCAACATTGCTGGTGTAACTCTCTAATCTAGAAATCTCAGCAGCGGTAGTTTCTACTTCGCTGGCTAACTCGTTAATCGTACTGACACTCGCCTCCATCAACTGCAAGCCTTGGCTTGAATCGCCACTCGCCTGAGTTGCGGAACTGGATGCTTCAGCAGCATGCTCAGCAATATGGCTGACACTTATAAACATCTCGTTAAGTGCACCTGTCGTCTGCTCAATTGCATTGGTTTGGGAGGCAATGTTGGCGTTGGCTTGAGCGCTGACTCTAGAAAGCTGATCAGCCATCTCCCCTAATGCCCGGGCACTGGAAACCGTTTCACTGATAAGACGCTGTAGCTTTTCAATAAACTGATTGAAATAGTTAACTAAGTCCGCGAGTTCATCTTTGCCCTCGTAACTCACTCGAACAGTCAGATCTCCATCGCCGCTTGCAATCTCTTCCAGTGAACGGCTGAGTCGGCGGACACCGCGGGTGATGTTGGCAGACACAGACCAGCCGATAAATACCACCAAAATCACGGTGCCAATGCCTAGACTTAAAGAAAATGTAAGAGTCGACTGTGAGGTTTGATTGGCCTGCTCAATGCTTTCATCAACCTTCTGTTGCGCTGTTGCTTTAAAATCAGCAAGCAGTGTTTGGAGTTGCTCAAGCTGCTGATTAGTTTTTGCCGCCTGCGTTGCCATTTGATCCATAGAAACGCTGCCATCAATCATGCCAAATGCCAGATCCCTTGCACTTTGATAGTAATTCTTCAACTCTTGAGTGATAGGTAGCAAGTCTTGTTTTTCGGCACCCAATTCTGCAAGTGTCGATAAACTCTGGTTAAGGCTCTCCAGTTGGAGGTCCGCACCTTCCAGCATTTCCACTTCGCCTATCATCACAGCGGTTCGAAGACTTTCAGCCATTTGATCCAACATCACTACATTGGACTGAGCCTCTTGCAAGATAGGATAGAGCTGGTTCTTTAGCTGACTCAGTCGATCGGAATTTGAGCTGACGTTGGCACTGATCACCGTTAGCAACACCACAAAACTGACGACAGCGACCACCGTTATAATTGAGATCTTTTTACCGATGGAGAGACTACTTAACAAATTCATAAACCAGGCCTTTACCAAACTAAATGGGGTGGGTCATTGCGCTTAATTTATTGGTCGCGAACTTCTTGGGCTCGCTGACAAGCAAACATATGCCTCTATCGGCATAGAAGTACCTAAATACTAGTGTTGTTTTTACACTTCGTTAGACAAACGAAGCATTTGGTCAAAATTTAAACGTCGAAGTGGGGTTAACAGCACAAAAAGAGGTTTCAGCGAGGCATCAGTTCCAATCTAGACAACGGGCTGCAGTCCAATTAAGAGCTTTGAAGGTCAGATAGCGCATCAGCAATAATGACCGTTAGTGGAATATCATTTCTATACCCCAATTCATCAACTGCCTTCTGACTATCAACCCGTATCAACTTAGACACCATGGCAGCTTTCTCCGGCGTAATGTCAGGCTCCCTGTTGGTTATTCCCGCCACCGCTTGTTTAAGGTATCCAAGCAGGGTCAACAGTCCTGGCGATATCACCCTTGCAGCTAATGGCACTCCCAGTTGCTCCGCAATCAAAGCGCAAGCATCTGCCATGGAATGGTATTCACCGTCGAGAATATAGTTCTCACCACGCTTGCCCTTTTCATATGCCAGCAAATGGGCTCTGGCGATTTCATCCACGTGACAAAACGGGCCACCTCCAGCAGGAATACCTGGTAGCTTTTGCTGCTTTATCAAGTCAAACAGCTGCGCCCAGTTATGGCGATCGCCGGGGCCCATAATATGACAAGGGTTAAGTACCACGGTGTCCAGCTCATCGGCTGCCGCTATCACCATTTCATCGGCCAGGCATTTGGTATGCAGGTAGTTGATGCCGCTGTTGCGCCCGAGTTTGGCAGAAGACTCAGTAATGGCCTCATTATGAAAACCATACGCCGAGATACTCGAGGTATAGATAAATCGGCCGACTTTCATTCGCTTGGCAAGCTTTAGCAATGCACGCGTGCCATCGACATTCACGCGCGTTTGTCTATCATCGTTTCTACGCCACGCGCTGGTATCAGACGCAAGGTGAAATAATGCATCACAAGGCGACGGGAACTCATCCTCGATGGTCTCTATGTCCAGTAAGTCAGCCTCAATCCAGGTGACATTGAGATCCGACAACTCAGAAAGATCACTGCCTGAGCGCTTCAGTGCATGCACTGTCCACCCTGCGCTTACCAACTGACGAAGCAAAGACTTGCCGACAAACCCGGTTGCACCGGTCACCACACAAACAGGCATCTGAACCTCTTATCTAAGACTGAGCAAAACTTACGAGTTGGAACCATAGGGCAAAGCCCCGCTCTTGAGCGGGGCCAAGCAGATAAATCGCCTACTCCTCAAGGGTACTCAGGTCGCCCTCATCTTGCCCCAACGCACGGGCTCTAAGCACCCGCCGCATAATCTTTCCGGAACGGGTCTTAGGTAGCGCATCCACAAAAGCAACATCCTCCGGTTGGGCAATACGGCCTAGTTCGGAGCCCACATGCTCTTTGAGTGTCTGCGACAACTCTGGTGTGCCCACCACACCGTCTTTGAGGATCACATAGGTGTGGATCGCGTTACCTTTCAGTTCGTGAGGCAAACCAATGGCCGCAGCTTCAGAGACTTGTGGGTGGCTGACCAAGGCACTCTCAATCTCAGCAGTACCCAGACGATAACCGGAGACTTTAAGTACTTCATCCATACGGCCAATCACCCAGATGTAACCGTCTTTATCGATTTTGGCGGAATCACCGGCCTTGTAGTAATCCTTATCGCCATAATCCCCCCAATAGAGGTCGGCGTACCTGTCATCGTCGCCCATAATGGTGCGCGCCATGCCGGGCCACGGATTCTTGATAACCAGTTTACCCTCTTCGCCTGCGGGCACCTCGTTACCTTCGTCATCAACCACAGAGATCTCATTACCGAAAAACGGCTTGGTAGCCGAACCCGGTTTGAGTGGGGTAATAGGCAGCGGACAGATCATGAAACCACCGGTTTCAGTCTGCCACCAGGTATCGATGATGGGGCAGCGACTGCCACCAATCACTTCATAGAACCAGCGCCACGCTTCAGGGTTTATCGGCTCACCCACACTGCCCAGCAAACGCAGACTGGTAAGGTCATGTTTCTTCGGCCACTGGTCACCAAAACGCATCAGGCCACGGATAGCCGTCGGAGAGGTGTACAGCACGTTAATGCCGTATTTCTCGACCATCTGCCACCAGCGGTTCGGATAGGGATAATTCGGTGCGCCCTCATAGAGCATGATGGTTGAACCATTGATCAGTGGCGAATAGACAATGTAACTGTGGCCGGTGATCCAGCCGGGGTCGGCAGCACACCACCAACGATCGTCAGGTTTGATATCAAATGCCATACGGTGGGTGGTCGAGGTATAAACGCTATAGCCGCCATGAGTGTGCACCATACCTTTAGGTTTACCTGTTGTACCCGATGTGTAGAGCACAAACAGCATATCTTCCGAGTCCAACACTTCAGTTTCACACTTGGGCGAAGCGATGGGGAGAGCCTTCAAATCGTGATACCAGAAGTCCCGCTCTGACTCCATTTCCACATCCAGTGCGTTGTACTTCACCGTGATACACACCTCGATGGTCGGCGAGCGTTTCATCGCCTCATTGGCGATCGCTTTCAGGTTCGAGGGTTTACCACGACGCCATCCGCCATCGGCGGTAATCAACACGCGACTATTGGCATCCTCTATCCTTGCCGCCAGGGCTTCGTAACTGAAACCACCGTACACAACAGAATGTGCAGCACCGATCTTGGCACAGGCCAACATGGCAAATACCAGCTCTGGGATCTGCGGCATGTAGATGGTGACAATATCGCCTTTTTTGACCCCCATGCTCTTAAGGATATTGGCCATCTGGCTGACTTCACGGTTCAGCGCATAGTAGGAGTAGCTGCGCATCTCACCCGCTTCACTCTCCCAGATAATGGCCAGTTTGTTCCGTGTTGCCGAGTGCAGGTGACGGTCGATGGCATTGTGAACGATGTTGGTTTTGGCACCGACAAACCATTTATAAAACGGCTTGTTGCTATCATCCAGCACCTTGTCCCAGGGTTGATACCACTCCAGTTCGTTGGCCTGCTCCGCCCAAAAACCTTCTCGATCCTCGATCGAGCGCTTGTACAAGGCTTCATAGTCTTTAATTGTGGCGTTTTCTTTCACGCTTTCAGATGGCAGGTAGAGTTCCTGTTTGTCACTCATTTTGCTTTTCCCCAATTGATTAGCTTGATTAGATTTTTATTGGTATTAGGTGTTCAAGCGTACGCAACAATCAGGCGCTTCACCGACATGTTTGTTTAGAAAATGGGCAAACCTGTGATCAATTTCAGAGTTTTCCCCTTGCGTTCATTTTTTCACCAAATTAGTTCCTATAGCCTTTGCTAATTCATTGTTAAAGCATAGGTTTGTCGCTAGAGTAATCTGTCCCACACATCCAACCAGTGACGCCATGCTGCCGGTATTTACTATCTTTGTGCCCGTTTTCAGTCTCATCTTAATTGGCTGGCTGATGGGGCGTTTTGCCGGCTTCGCAACACAACACTATCAGGGCATTGCAGCACTGACATTTAACCTTTTAGTGCCCGCTCTGCTGTTTTACGGCAGCTTTAATGCTGAGTGGCCGAGTAAGATCCCCTGGGGTTTATTCGGCAGTTATTACCTGCCACAACTAGCAATATTTATCCTGGCCTGGTGCCTTTGTGGGTGGCGCCTGACTGGGGCGGAAAAGTCTTGTGTGGCGCTGGGCAGCACCTACTCCAATAACGTACTGATTGGTATCCCCTGCATTCTCGCAGTATTCGGCGATGAAGCGCTGGCGCCAGCTTTTCTCATTATCGGTTTTCACAGCGCCCTGCTGTTTACCATCAGCGGCCTGGCGTTAGAGCTAGGCCAAAAACAAGGCCCACATTGGAAAGCGTTTCTTAAAGCCTTGTTCAATACCATTACCACACCACTGGTCGCCTCGATATTGCTTGGAGTGCTGGCAAAACTGCTTGAGTTGGAACTACCACGAAGTATGGTAACCATCCTTGAGTGGTTGGGTGATGCCGCCATTCCTTGCTCTTTATTGGTGTTGGGCATAGCGTTAGCAAAATATTCACTTAAAGGCATCGGCTTTCGGGTCATAGTGATGAGCGCTCTTAAAGTGATTTTGATGCCATTACTGGTTTGGGTCATGACTTGGTATTGGTGGCGGCCGAGTGATTACGAGGTGGGTGCAGTTGTCATTCTTTTAGCTGCTACACCGGTGGGAATAAACGCCTATGCATTTGCCCATCAGCATAAACAGGCTGAACCGCAAGTGGCAGCCGCGGTACTTTTGTCTACGATGTTAGCCAGCATCACGATGAGCATGTGGCTGGCAGCACTATTGCTACCCAAGACGTAACATGGATGATGATTTGAGATGGCGATAACACACCTCTACCTGGTCAGGCACGGCGAAACGGAATGGAATCAATCCCTTCGCCTGCAAGGGCACCTCGACAGCCCGTTAACCGATAAAGGTTGGGACCAGGCAAAACAAGCCGCCAGGCTATTAGAAGGTACCGAATTGAGTGCCATTTACACCAGTGACCTAGGACGCTGCAACGATACTGCACAATTGATTGCCAACCGACACCAGTTGTCATTGACCCAGTTACCAGGTTTGCGAGAACGCCACTTCGGTCCACTTCAGGGGATGCAGCTGACAGAAATGACAGCACAACAACTGGCCTTATGTAATCTGCACGTCGATAGCTCACCAGACGCGACGCCGCAGGGAGGCGAAAGTGTCAGAGATGTTTGGCATCGCAGCGAACAAACCTTGGCGGATATCGCTGGCAACCATGTTGACCAGGCCGTCGCCGTGGTCACTCACGGATCCGTACTGGCGATCTTGCTTCAAGGGTTAGCTTCTCTCCCCCTGCACCCTGTTCGCAGTGGGCATTACGAAAATGGCTCGGTAGTGGGGTTGGCCTGGGCTCACTAGCCTTTACATAAACGAGCGTTCTAAACTTGTTGTTACATAAGTTTTACCGGATAATCTCGCCCCATTGATGTGTTGGCTTGCGCAAAAACTGATAACTCAGAGACAGCAGCAACACACCTTGCAAAGGTGCCATACAGGCTTAAAAGGGAACGCGGTGTAATACCGCGGCTGTACCCGCAACTGTGAACAGAGCGCTACAATCTCAACTTGAGAAACCACTGAACAGATTGTGTTGTTTGGGAAGGTATGTAGCCGGGACGAAACGTCCTAATGCTGTGAGCCAGGAGACCTGCCTCTGCAAGTATAAACACGGCTTTTTGCTTTTCCTGAGCGGGTTACTCAGGGCAGTGTTATCCAGTCTTGCGCCATCTGCGCGCCACCTGATGACCCCGCCACCTGACCCGTATTTGGTATTCAGCAAATATCTGTCCGTATACGCATACTGATACAGGTACCAGGCGGATCACGTTGCAAACATCCACCCGAACGTCGCAAAGACAGTCGCAGTCAGCCAATGCTGATGCAGACTCACTGCTTAAGGTTGAGAATCTGCACTGGCAGGCAGATGCGCGTGCCATTCTTGAGCATATAAGTTTTGCAATCGCCCCAGGTAGCTTTGTCGGTCTGATTGGCCCCAACGGAGCCGGTAAATCCAGTTTGCTGCGCTGTCTGTACCGAGTTAACCGTCCTACGCAGGGGCGTATACAGCTAAATGGTCAAGATATATGGCACAGTTCGGCCCGTGAAATTGCCTGCCAGATTGCTGTGGTATTGCAGGAAACCACAGGCAACTTTGGTTTAAGGTTGCGCGATGTGGTGCGCATGGGACTCACCCCGCATAAGCGCGCATTCGAGTTTGACAGCGCCGCGGACCTCGCGCTGGTCGATGATGCAATTGATCAGGTCGGCCTGACGGCATTGGCGAAACAGCCTTTTGACCAACTCTCAGGCGGTGAAAAACAGCGTGCACTTATTGCCCGCGCCATTGTGCAACGCCCCAAACTCTTGTTGATGGATGAGCCCACTAACCACTTGGATGTGCGGTACCAGATCCAAGTATTGGAGCTAGCCAAACATCTGGGAACCACAGTGCTCTCCTCCATCCATGATCTGAATTTAGCCAGTGCATTCTGCGATCAATTGCTGTTACTCAATCAGGGAGAACTGGTTGAGCAAGGCTCTCCGGATCAAGTGCTAACTGAGGCCACTCTGGCCAACGTATTTGGCGTCTGCAGCAGTATTGACCGCCACCCAGACCATGGCCACCCAAGGATCACTTACCATTACGGATACCGTTCCGGCGATCATGGCAACAACTCGTCTGGGGTGTCCGATGACTGAGTTGCTCTGGCGCTTTCCGATGTTTCGCGTTTCGGCCATCACGGCTCTCGTGATTATCGCCCTGCTGTCACCCATGCTGGCAGCCAGCTTCGGCGCCGCGCAAATAGAGTTTGCCGATGTATGGCGCGCCACCTGCGCGCAGTTGGGTGGCGGATGCGATATCAGCCATATCAAACAGAAGATCATTATCGACATTCGCCTACCCCGGGTTCTGCTTGCGTTTATCGCTGGGGCCGGCCTGGCACTTTCCGGCGCAGTGCTTCAAACCGTCACTCGTAACCCTCTGGCCGATCCCTACCTGTTTGGGATCTCGTCTGGCGCTTCATTTGGTGCCGTCATGGTGATTGCAGTCCTTGGCCTCGGCGCAACTATCGCCCTGCCCATGGGTGCCTTCGTGGGCAGTGCATTGTCGGTTGCTCTGGTAGTCGCCATGAGCAGCCGCCCCGGAGGCAACCAAATCGAGCGTATGTTGCTGGCTGGTGTGGCTATTTCATTTATGTTCAGCGCCGTCACCAGCCTAGCACTCTACACCAGCGAACCGTCAGCCACAGCCTCAGTGTTGTTCTGGACGTTGGGCAGTTTTACTCGTGCCAGCTGGGACACGCTTTGGTTGCCGCTGCTAATAACCGGCGCCAGCTTAGTGCTGTTTCTCGGCTTTGCTCGCCAATTAAACGCCGTTTTAGCCGGTGAAGAGAGTGCACGCACTCTGGGTGTCGATGTCGCCAAACTTCGCATCGGCATGTTACTGCTCAGCTCACTGATAACAGCGACCCTGGTGGCCTACTGTGGCGGTATCGCCTTTGTTGGTCTGATGATCCCACATCTGGTGCGCATGCTGCTGGGCGTCAATGTGATGCGCAACCTGCTGGCTACCTGTCTGACCGGAGGCCTGTTTATGGTCTGGATCGACGTGCTGGCTAGGAAGCTACTGCCCGATCAGGAGCTGCCGGTTGGCGTCATTACGTCGGCGTTGGGCAGCCTGTTCTTCCTGATCATTTTGCGCCGCCGTGCCAGTAAGGGGATCTGATGAGCCAGCGTAAATATGCTCCTACCCTGATGGTCCAAGGAACCACGTCAGACGCTGGCAAAAGTATTACGGTTGCCGGTCTGTGCAGAGTGTTTGCCCGTCGAGGCTACAAAGTCGCGCCGTTTAAGCCGCAAAATATGGCTTTGAACAGTGCGGTCACCGCTAACGGCGGCGAGATAGGTCGAGCACAAGCCCTGCAAGCGGTGGCGGCAAGCGTCGAAGCACATACCGACTTTAACCCGGTGCTGCTCAAACCGAACACGGATATCGGTGCGCAGGTAATTGTGGATGGCCACCCGGTCGGCACAATGGATGCCACGGATTATCACCAGTACAAGCAGATCGCCATGCCTGCCGTACTCAATGCCTATCAGCGCCTATCAGATCAATATGACCTGATTCTGGTTGAGGGTGCAGGCAGTCCCGCCGAGATTAATCTGCGTGACCGAGACATCGCCAATATGGGATTTGCCGAAGCAGTCGATTGTCCTGTGGTCATCGTCTCAGACATTGATCGTGGCGGCGTTTTTGCACACTTGTATGGCACTCTCGCACTCCTGTCGGATTCAGAGCAGGCTCGTACCCAAGGCTTTATCATCAACCGTTTTCGAGGTGACATCAGCCTGCTGCAATCAGGCTTGGACTGGTTGGAACAAACCACCAACAAGCCGGTGCTGGGGGTCATGCCCTACCTGCATGATCTGCAGTTAGACGCCGAGGATGCGATCCGTGCTGACCAGTCAACTCAGGACGCTGTCGTCAAAGTGGCCGTGCCTGTGCTACCCCGGATCAGTAACCATACCGATCTGGATCCGCTGCGCTTAAACCCGAATGTCGATCTAATCTGGGTAACCATGGGGCAGTCTTGGCCACAAGCTGACCTTATCATACTCCCGGGAAGTAAATCGGTAAGAGACGATCTGGCGTTTATCCGCAGCCAGGGATGGGACAAAGAGATCGCCCGTCATCTTCGCTATGGCGGCAAGCTGCTGGGGATCTGTGGCGGTTTCCAGATGCTTGGAGAGACAATTCAAGATCCTCAGGGCATTGAAAGTGCCGCAGGCGAAAGCCAAGGCTTAGGCTACCTGTCGATGCACACAGAGCTAACAGCAAACAAGGCGCTGGTGAACTGTGAGGGGCAGCTGCAACTGGATAACAGCCAAGCGGAAGTCGCCGGTTATGAGATCCACGCGGGCCGAAGTCATGGCCCGGCACTCAGCCAACCTCTCATCCTGCTCGGTGACAGAGCCGATGGCGCTATCAGCCATGATGGCCAAGTCATTGGCACATACCTGCATGGGCTACTTGATAAGCCTGATGCATGCGCTGCAATACTCAGCTGGGTCTATGGAAAAGCCGTTGAAACCCTGGATATCGCTCAGTGTCGCGAGCAGCAATTGAATCACCTGGCAGACCAGTTCGAACAACATCTGGATATCGATAAACTGATGGCTATCGCTGGCCTTTCCTCATCAAACAAGGAGCGTCCGTAATGAATCCAAGGATGAAGCAGTGGATACTGTTGGTGCTGCTCACGCTGAGCCCAGCACTAACGATGGCAAAACCGATCGAACGTCCTATTGAACGGACTGTTGAAGGAAATATTGAACGGATAGTTGCCCTCTCCCCACACGCTGTTGAGATGCTTTTTGCTATCGGTGCCGGCGATAAGATCGTCGCCACCACAGAGTATGCAGATTACCCCGAACAAGCCTTAAGCATTCCCCGTATCGGCGGCTATCACGGCATTCAACTCGACAGAGTTCTGGAATTGGAGCCGGACCTGATCGTGGTGTGGAAAGGCGGCAACCAACCCGGTGATATCGAACAGCTCAAAAAGCTTGGTTTTACTATTTACCACAGCGAGCCCGAATCTCTGGAGCAGATCGCCGACGAGATCAGTGAATTGGGTGACATGCTGGGTCATCAGGAGCAAGCCAAAGAGGCAGCCACGGCATTTTTAGAACGTCTGGCGGGACTGCGTAATGCGTATGCGCAACAGCCACCAATTAAAGTTTTCTACCAACTTTGGAGCAATCCGCTGATGAGCATTTCCAAAGAGAGCTGGATCCACCAAATGATTCATAGCTGCGGTGGTGTAAACGTGATGGCAGATGCCAGCACCGCTTATCCTCAGGTCAGTCTGGAGCAAGTGCTACTCACTGACGCAGAAGTCATTGTTCGCCCCGAGGACCATGGTACATCCAAGGCCACGGCGATGATTTGGGATAAATGGCAGGAGCTACCTGCCGTAAAAAACAAGCAGATCTACAGTATTGATGGCGATCTGTTACACAGATTCTCACCGCGCGCACTCGATGGCATGCATCGGATGTGCGAGGTGTTAATGACAGCGCGTGCAGCAACAGCAAAGCGCGCCAATTAAAGGGTATTGCGCACGGGAAGCCAGCGAGACTCTGGCACTGCCCCCGCAACGGTATTCATCTGAAATATTTTTCAGGTGTCAGTCCGGAACCGGCGCAATGCAAATAGTGGTGTAAAGACCACATACATAACAACAGGCGCGGAGGGCGCCAACAAAGAGGAACACAATGCACTTTCAATTGTTAAGCGGCAAAACAGCTAAAGCTCATTGGGCAACAGGCGTTCTATTGTTCAGTGGCCTGATCTCATCCTCAGCCATGGCAGACGATGTGCTGCCCAGAGAAAGCGACGATATTGAACATATTGTTGTGACTGCCAGCCGAGTACCACAGCAGGTAGATCACGTCATGGCGGCGGTTGAAGTGATCACCCGCGATGATATCGACAAGCTTCAACCTCAGTCACTGGCTGACCTGCTATCCACTGTGGCAGGTCTTGATGTTGCCAGACAAGGTGGCGCAGGCCAACAGACTTCACTCTTTACCCGGGGCACCAGCTCAGACCATACCCTGATTCTGGTCGATGGCGTTCGTACTGGCTCCGCTACTCTGGGTAACAAAGCGATCGAAAATCTGCCTATTGCGCAGATCGAGCGAATCGAAGTGATCAAGGGGCCTCGCGCGTCACTTTGGGGTTCTGATGCGCTGGGTGGTGTCATTAATATCTTTACTCGTCGACTGAACGCTGGAGAGTTCCAGTTAGGTGTAGAAACCGGCACCAACAGCTTCATCGCTGGTGATGGTCAGGTAGGTATCGGCTACGCCGGCGGCACCACCACCCTGAGTGCCAGCGCCGAGGACAGCCGCGGTTTTGATGCCCGCAAGGACGACGAAACCGATGATGATGGTTATGACCGTCTCTCTGCTGCGATTCGTGGTGACTACAGCATCAACGACCAACTGACGCTGGACTGGGTTGCACAAATCGATGACGGCGCCAACGACTATGACAATAGCTTTGGTGCAAATCGCACCGACTACAAAAACCATTTGTGGCAGCTGCGCACGCACTACCAACGTGATGAGTGGAACAGCGTATTGTCCGTCGCCCAAAGCCGTGACTACAACGAAAACTACGGCAATGGCATCGCTAAAGGTGATGGCGACTTCTTTGAAACCCGCCGCGACCAGGTCAGCTGGATCAATCAATATCAGGTATACAGCGCCTTCAGCGTAGCCGCCGGTATCGATTATTACCAGGAAGAGGTCAGTGCCAATACTGACTTTGCTGAAGACTCACGTGATGTCACCGCGGTGTTTGCCAACGCTCAGTTCCAGGATCAGAAATGGATCGCTGAGGCAGCAATTCGCTATGACGATGTTGAAAACATCGACTCTGAAACTACCTATAACGCCAGTCTGGGTTATCACGTTACCGACAAACTGCTGGTCGCACTGAATGCTGGACACAGCTTTAAAGCACCCACCTTCAACGACCTCTATTACCCTGAATCCTTTGGTTCTCAGGGCAACCCGGATCTGACCTCCGAGACCGCCGACAGTTACGAGTTGCTGGTACGTTCACAATATTGGGGCGTTAATGCCACCGCCAGCCTTTATCGCACCGAAGTGGATGATCTCATCGAGTGGATCTGCGACGAGTTCTGGAACTGTACCCCTGAGAATGTAAGTGAAGTAACCATCACGGGCGGCGAAGTAACCCTGGGTTATCGTGCGCTGGGTCTGGGTCACCGAGCCACCCTCAGCTACGTTGATGCTGAAGACAAAGCCACCGGCTCACAACTGATTCGACGCGCTCGCAAGACCGGTAGCTATCAGGTGACTTATGACTGGCAGGATTTCGAATTCCTCGCCCAATATGAGTATCACGGCGAACGCACCGACGCAGGCCAACGCCTCGACGACTACCACTTGGTCAACTTAGGCGTTGCTTACTTTGTGACTGATAGTTGGACTGTCCGTGCCAAGGCCAGCAACCTGTTTGATGAAAGCTACGAGAACGTATACGGCTATAACACACCAGGCGATGAGTATTACCTGGGTGTCTCCTACCGCCATTTCTAGTCACGTTACAGACACCTTGTTGCTCAAGCCCGGCCAGTGCCGGGCTTTTTCGTAAGGGAAGCGCAAACAGGCATGTTAAAACATCCTATTATTAGCATTAGTAATATCAGTGAGGTCGTTGCCGTGTCCTATGTCAGTCGTCTGCTCGTCGTACTCACCTCCTTTTTTGCTATCAGTTGTAGCGATCCAACTCCTACCGAACCCGATGCCGCCACAGGCGCTAAGCCAAAAGTATTGTTGGTGATGAAGTCACTGGTTAACCCTTTTTATCTTGAGTTGGAAAAGGGGGCGAAACGCGCAGCAAAAGAGCAAGGCATTGAACTGATCGTTCGCTCAGGCACCAATGAGACACTGGTAGAGCAACAGGCGGAGCTGATCGATAAACAACTGAGAATGGGGATCGATGCCATTGTGATCGCCCCGGCTGATTCGGTCCGGATCGTTCCCGTATTGAAAAAGGCAAGTCTGGCAGGGATAAAACTAATCAATATCGACAACCGTATTAGTCAAAAAGCGGTCGCCAACGCAGGCTTGTCACCCATCCCCTTTGTATCTGTGGACAATAATCAGGGCGGGTACCTGGCGGCCCAGCATTTGGTAGAAAAAACAAAACTGCTGGGCCAGAGAAAGGCTTTGATTATTGAAGGGCCACGCGCTGCAGCTAATGCCAGGCAGCGACGGGAAGGGGCTAAACGGGCTTTTGCCGAATCACCCAGCGTCAACATAGTCGGCTCTGAGGTTGGCAACTGGCATCTGGAGCAGGCATATGCGATCACCAAGCGAGTTCACAATGAACACCCAGATCTGGCATTGATCTTTTGTGCTAACGATATGATGGCATTGGGCGCGGCGCTTTACCTGCAGGAGAACAAGCTCAAGCAGATCAAAATTGCAGGTTACGATGATATTCCCGACGCGCGTACTGCAATCCAGGATGGCTGGATGATGGCAACCATAGATCAACAAGCCGAGATGCAGGGTTATGCGGGTGTTGTTGCTGCCGCCAAACAGTTGCGAGGAGAAAAGGTTGAGGACGAAGTGATAGTTGATGTGAAACTGATTACAGCCAAGGATATTTAGTAGATGGGGAAGTTAATTCGGTGGTTTGCACGCCTGCAATCAAGATTGATTGTTTATATGGCGTTCAGTACGTTTTTACCCCTGATTTTTCTCGGAAGTGCTAGCTACTACCTATCAGTCACAGGCCTTACCCACCAGGCAGAAAACCTGACAAAAGAGATTATTGAAGAACGCGCATTGTCAATTGAGCATTTTACTCGCGGCGCTGCTCGCCTTGCTTACAACATCAGCCAAAACGCCACCGTCAACTCGCTGCTGGAAACCCTGACGACACGAGAGCCCAGCGGTATTGAGAGACTAAAAATTCAATTTCAAATTGAAGAAGAATTACGGGTACTGCTCAACACTAACAGTCTTTTGGCACTTGAGATCGTGGTGGGCGACACCATCCTTGGTGTTGGAGAGACCTCCGAAAATTACACGGATAAAGCCCTGCTTGCAGACTGGCAGCAACGTTGTGAATCAACTGAGCTCTCTCTGTGCTGGCTCGGGCTAGAGTCAAACCCCCATGAGCAATCCAATGAAGGGCTGATCATTCCAGCACTCTATCAGATCAAACGATTTGATGAAGCATCTGCAAGCTATATCAGCGCGGGTAGCTTAATTCTGAAGTACTCGGTGGGTGCCTTCTACGATTTCACCTACGCCAAAAATCAATCGATGATGTACCACACCATTCTCGATGGTAAGAACCGCGTGGTGTATCACCCACTGCAGTCCCGTATCGGCCGCACGATGCCAGAGTTAAAACTGAACGACATTTCCGATACTACTGGCCAGGAAGTGGTCACCTATGAGGACGAAATTGCGCGTGCTGTAGTCAGTCAGATACCCAACACAGACTGGCACATTGTAGGCATCATTCCACTTAACACGCTGGAAAAAAATGCCATATTAATCAGCCATCTTACCCTTGGATGTCTGGCATTCTCATTGGCATTGATGGCCATCACGACTGTGTACATTGCTCGTCGCGTGATTCTACCGATAAGAAGCATCACGGATAGGAAAAACGACCCCAATGAAACCGCCAGCACTGTTTTTATCGATAGTCAGTATTCAATTACTGAAATCAAGCGGTTGGTGGACTGGTACAACGCTTACAATCAGGTCGTCAGTCAGGAGCGTGAACAGCAGCGTGAGTTAGCCAAAGCATATGAACGCCTGAAAAAAACTCAGAACCAGCTGATAGAAAGCGAAAAAATGGCAGCGCTGGGGAACCTGGTCGCCGGTGTCGCCCATGAGATCAACACACCTCTGGGCGTATCCATTACTGCCTGCTCCATGGTCACTGAAAAGACCAAACAACAAACTAAATTGCTTGAATCCGGCAAGATGAGAAAGAGCGAGCTGGAGAACTACCTTAATGAGAATTTAACTGCTCTGAATCTCGCCCATGACAATCTGCATCGAGCCGCGCAGTTGGTGCAAACCTTCAAACAGGTAGCCGTCGACCAACATCAGGAGAGCAGGCAGTTATTGAACCTGGAATGTGCGCTCAATGATGTAAAACGAAGCCTGCAGCCACAGTTCAAAAACTACCAAGTAGAATTAGAAATAAGCTGTGGTAGCAATCTGCAGATGATGAGTTACCCGGGCATTCTATGGCAGGTTTTCTCTAACCTGATCATGAACTCTTACAAACATGGCTTCACTCCCAGCGAAGCGGGCAACATAACCATCGACGTCGCCGAACAGAGCGACCATCTACTGTTTACTTACAAAGATGATGGCAAAGGAATCGCCACAGAGCACCTTGGTCGAATCTTTGAGCCTTTCTATACCACTAAGCGTGGCGACGGCGGCAGTGGCCTGGGTCTGCATATTATCTATAACCTGATCACGCAAAATCTGGCGGGTGAGATCCACTGTGACAGTGCTGAGGGGCAAGGTGTTGTGTTTGAGATCCGCCTGCCAAAAGAGTCGCCGGAAAAAAGCGAATAGATCTAGGGCATAAAAAAGGCGGGATATACCCGCCATTTTGCAAATGCTTCAGCCCTGTCTAAAAGCGATAGCCGACACTGGCCATATACACCCAAGGATCGATATCTACGCTGACACTGGCTTTGGAATCACCTACTTTAAAGTCGGCATCGGTGCTGATATCGATGTAACGCGCCTGGGCGTTGATAAACCAGTTATCGTTTAAGCTGTAATCAGCACCAAGCTGAGCCGACCAACCGAATGAGTTAGACAAGTCCAGGTCGTTGAACCCTTGCTCTTTGCGGCTACCAGTGAACTCTTCATCAAAGAAGATGGTGTAGTTAAGACCTAAGCCGACATAAGGACGGAACTTGGTCTGGCTATCACCAAAAAAGTACAAAGCAGACAAAGTCGGTGGCAGATGCGTCACTTCAGCCAACTTGCCGTCACCCAAACCCAGCTGTGAGTTCTCCAAATTTACATCATGGGTAAAAGGTGTTGCTGCCAGCAGCTCAACCGCAATATTGTCTGTCACCATGTAGGCGAAGTTAAGACCTAACTGCGTGTCGTCATCGACGCCAACGCCCATATCGGTAGAGCCTAAACCATCGACCCATACGTTACCTGAGCTATCGTCTGGCGACACGTTGATGATACCGCCACGCACCAACCAATCTCCCGCTTGGTGGGCCTGAGCAAGTGGAGCTGTAAGGAGTAATGCGCTGAGAACACTAGATGCAATTATTGTTTTCATTGTGTTAACCACTTGTTGTTATTTCGAGGCGATTATCCAGCGACTAACTGGTAGAACATTTGATCTGAATCAATTGACTCAGATCAATTAACTACTCCCATCACAAAACATGAATCCTCTATCCATATTCAACAAGTTAGCCCTCCGGTCCAACGGGAGGGCTGAATCACCATCACTCCTCCACTGGCTCTGGTGTGTCAGCAAATAGTGAAGAGTGATGGTCAACAGGGTACCGAGCCCCCGATACAGATAAATCACTGATAGCGTTAGTCAATGAGGTCAATTCCTGATTAGACAGCACAATCCCACTAGCCCCAGTATTCTCATTTAGACGGCTGATTTTGCGCGTCCCGGGAATCGGCACGATGGCCGGGTCCTGTGCTAACAACCAGGCCAATGCCAATTGGGCAGGCGTACACCCTTTTACTTCAGCCAGATGCATCACAGCATCCACCAGTGCCAGGTTCTTTTGCAGCGAAGCCTCTTCAAATCTGGGGTTGTTCAAACGCCAATCATCTGATTGCAGGTCCTCCCTTTGACGAATTGCGCCCGTTAAAAAGCCTCGTCCCAAAGGGCTATAAGGGACCAAACCTATGCCGAGCTTCTGACACGTGGGTAACACTTCCGTTTCAACTTCGCGGCTCCACAATGAATACTCCATCTGTACCGCTGAAATAGGGTGAACTTGGTGCGCCCGCTGAATTGTCCGATGACTGGCCTCAGATAATCCCAAATAACGTACCTTTCCAGCTTTCACTAGATCAGCCATGGCCCCGACGGTTTCTTCAATGGGTACCGATTGGTCAATACGGTGCTGGTAATAGAGATCGATGTGATCAACCCCCAGACGCTTGAGGCTAGCGTCACAGGCCAATTTGACATACTCCGGCCGACCATTTACCCCTACAAACTCGCCCTCGGTTGTCCTTGCAACCCCAAACTTTGTTGCCAGTTGAACCTGTTGACGTGCACTGGGGTTTTGTTTGAAAAACTGCCCTAAGAGCAGCTCATTCGTATGAGGACCATAGATGTCCGCGGTGTCCCAAAAACTAACACCAATATCCAGTGCATGTGTCAAAACTTCCATGTTTTGCATTTCATCGCTGCTGCCATAAAAGTCAGACATGCCCATACAGCCCAGTCCAACAGAAGAGACTTCTAGACCATTATTTCCAAGTTGACGACGTTTCATACGTTTGCTCCCGATAAGGTGATGAATCGCCAACAGTATTGATAGTCGCTGCGATTTGTTGGTAGCACACTTCTCCGTATTGTTTGCCTAATCCTCCAAACCCTTGGTTTATGCCTAATCAAGCTATTTACACAAGGTCTTTTCCCGTTAAGCTCAAATCGGCAATGGTTACCGCCCCTAAATGACTGGGAGAGATATCTGTGACACCTGAGCAACGCAACCGGTTGGTCGAACAATTGGAGATCCTCTTACCCGACGAAGGCCTCTACCCGTCGCTATCGGATGGCATTGAGCTAGTTCGTAGTAATCACGTAACCAGCAGGCAAGCCATCATCTATCAGCCTATCTTGTACATCGTGCTGCAAGGGAGTAAGCAGAGCTATTTGGGTTCTGAGTGCTATCGCTATGATCCTCTCAACTTTCTAGCATTGTCGGTACCACTGCCTATGGAAGGGCATGTAATAGAGGCTTCTCCAGAAAAGCCTTATCTGGCAATAAAAATTGGATTCACGAAAGAGATGATACTGGAGATGATGGTGCAAGTGCCTGCGATGCAAGAAAATGTTTTGGCGAATCGAGGGGTATGCGTCAGTCCACTGACAGAGCGAATGGAAGACGCGCTCGTGCGACTAATAGATGCCCTAACTGACACAAACAGAGCGAGTTTATTGGCCCCAATGGTGGTCAAAGAGCTTATCTACTATGCCTTGCTCGGCCCTCAAGGTGCGCAATTGGCCGCCTTCGTAACACAGGGTAAGTACCATGAACGGATCGCCCATGTGATCAATTACATCCAATCTCACTATGCCGACCCATTAGATATCGCCACACTCGCTGGTGAGGCAAGTATGAGCGTCAGTTCACTCCATCAGCACTTCAAATCAGTCACCAACGTGTCACCTCTGCAATACATAAAACAAGTAAGGCTTCATCAAGCCAAGGAGCTGGTTTCTATGCCTCAGGGAAGTATCAGTGATGCAGCATACAAGGTAGGTTATCAAAGCCTGTCTCAGTTCAGCCGTGAATATAAGCGCATGTTTGGCGTGCCACCGAGTCAGTCAGCTTGAGACTGCCTCGGTGGGCAAGCACCCCGAAATACACCCGTCGAAGACACGTTTTAAGTTATTGCACTGAACAAGGTAATTCCGATATTACTGATGTAAGCCTTAATTCAGCTCATCACTTTTCCAGTACTTAGCGCCTTTCGCCGTTGCCTGTATCGCTAAACCAGCTTCTGTAAGTTGATATACGGTGACGTCACCAAATTTCGCTCCGCCGCTGGCTTCACCACCCTTATCTTTGGTTTTTGCAGCAGCATCCGCTTCACCGCCAAACACCCAGCCATCCTCAATAAATGAGTTCAAAGCTGCTTTGGTGTGGAATACGAACAGGACACGGTAATCTTTAGCACCTAGTCCTAAACCGACACCACCCTCACCCATCTCCATGTAGGTGATCTTGCCTGTTGAGTTATCCTTCGCCATGCCATAACCGCCACCACCAGCAACAAAAATTATATTTACCTGGGCATTGGAAAAGGTCGCGTAACCCGCTGCGGTACTCATCAATTTCTTGGCCGCGGGTTCCTGTTTGTAGACGGCGCTAATAACTTCCTGATTCATTTTTTGAACTTCAGCCCTTTGCTCCGCGGGTGTAGAGCCTTTGGCTGAACATCCCACCAGAAACACAGCAATTAGCATGGAAAGTACTTTTTTCATTGCTTCACCTTTTTAGTCAGGAGACACTTTTCGGAGCCTCGCTCCTGATGAAAAGCATAGTCAAGATTTTGATTATTCTTCAGTTTGGTCAGTTCAAACCAGAGATTTACACCTTCTCCTTGGGAAAATACTCGTATAGTTAAAGGGAAGCCGATAGCAGATGTCTTTAACGGCATGAGGTAGCTCATAGATGAAATTTGAAGCTCACGGCCAATTTGATTTCTCGGTGAAGAACCATGTGCTGATTGTTGAGGCTCGAGGTCCGTTTAATCTCGAAGCGGCAAGAACCTTTGAAGTGGGCGTGAAAAAAACCGTAACAACTTACTTAGCTGGTGTTAAGTGGGCGATGCTCGCTAGGCTGCATGGAGATGGTATTTACACCCCAGACTCGCTACCTCTATTGCAGTCGCTGCACCTGTGGCGGATAAAGCACGGTTTGAGACGCATCGCTATTGTCTTTGCGCAGCCAGAATCTAAGGCGATCTCTTCTGTCATCGAAACGCAGTTTAATAAGGTCTACCAAGCATCGGATGCAGACATCTGCCTGCAACGCTTTTTCGATACTGACCAAGAAGCACAGGCTTGGCTGTCTGAGGAAGGATATCCCTGCTAACTTTTGACCGGCCTCGTATCTCAGCGGTTCTCCATTAAACCTGTAGATTCACATTACTGGCTCGCCCACCGTGCGGTATTACTTATCTGTTTCTGCAGGCCACTCATGGGCATGACGACAAAGTTATCAAATGTTATCTCGGTAGGTTGTGGGGTACTTTTTAGTTGGTCATTGAGCAATGCCAGGTCTTTAACACTCAACGCCAGCGGTGCTTCATTGGGCTGATAGAGGGTGCGGATGGGGTAATACAATCCCGGTGTTGTGGTCATCTCGATATGACAACCCAACACTGCACTTACAGGCTGTTCGTTAGTGAACTGATACAGACGCTGAATACTGTCACGGTAATCCTGCCAGTGCTTCACATAAATCAAACCCGGGTAGACCGTATCACCAGTCAGCAGCCACTGAGTTTCCGGATCATAGATGGCTATCGACTCCTCTTGATGACCTGGGATTGGAAATACGGTCAAGGTTCGATTACCCAACTCAATGGTCGCCTGCCCCTTTGGCCAATTATCGAACCCAAAGAACTGGGCCATCTGTTTTGCTTTGGGCGATACCAAAGTCACCCCTGCCAATCCGTTAAACTGTGCATCACCCGCGTAATGATCACCGTGACTATGGGTATGAACCACCAACCAAGGTTTACTCTCACTGTCCTTGTGTTTGGATACCAGACGTTTAACGGTTTGGTAAAGCGGCAGCATGACCTCATCATCGGTCGGTCCGGTATCTACCAGCAATACCTTGTCATCTCCGATAAGCAGATAGAGAAATGGCGCTTCAAAACTGATGCATTTGCTGACCCTTAAGATGTAGCTGGTCTCGCTATGCTGATAGACATCAACGGCAGTGTCTGGCGTTGCCATGCAATCTTGCTCACCGTGAGCCCACTTCTTTTCCAGCAGGGGTAATATCGAATTAGGAAAATCTGCACGTGAGCGATTTTGCTCGACAGTGATCTCAATGCGTGCATCCAATTTAGGTGGAGCACTGCAGGCTGTAAGCAGCAAAGCCATGATCTGCACCAAAAATGTCAGGCTGAGAGTTTTCATTCTTTTCCTTCGATATCACTCATCTCGTTCGCGATCAGAGTACCGATAGCCTGCCCAACAAGTGATTAAGAAACGTAACAAAACGCTACATGCGTTTTTGGCTGTAACGGTAAGTAGTGTTTAGCAGTAACTGGGGTCTGTTTTAGCAGTTGAATTTAAGATGATAATTATTAATGCTGTTTGCTTGAGAGCAACTTAAGTACCGTCGTGTTCCGCCATACTAATGCAGTAAGGAAATGCCATTAGTCACCGCCTAAAAGGACTTTTCAATGATTCGATTTCTGTTTACCGCTTTCCTGCTATCCAGCTCTTCCCAAGCATTTGCTGCAGACAAGCAGCCAGAGACCAATCCCCTCGTCACCAGTGGTATATTTACTCGTGTGCCCCCAGGTGACGTCATGAAACACCTGGATGAAGAGTCAGTAAAGTCACCGCTCTACATCTTTATGAGCGTTGATGGCAAAGGCTGCCGCTATTGCGAAGATTCTCAAAAGATACTCGAAGGCATGACAGATAAATTTGACCAAGGCTATCGTCATATCTATGTCGGTTTTAACAGTTTAAACGAGGTCAATGACTACCCAGAACTAAAACAAAAGCTCTTTATTTCTGGGCTACCCGCATTTTATGTCTATTACGACAAGCAGCTTGCCAATATGCACACGGGTGCTTTTAGAACAAAAAAAGGCACAGAAGACTTCTGGAAATTTGGAAAGTGGAACATTCTAAACACCAATGGCTCAGTTTTTCACACCGTAAAAAGTGAGCCGGACCTCGCTGCGATGCAATTTCATAGTGCCGTCACCTTTTACCGATATGGAGGGGCGCGCAAATACAAGGCGCTTGCCATGACAGTATCCGGTTATAAGTTTAAGTTTGGCGAAGGCAGAAGCGAAGTCTCCCAGACAGAAGCAGATTTAGCGGCAATAGAAGACTGCCTAAAATACCAACTAAAGCAGGCCAAGATGGAATGCAGGCTGGTCGCTTCAGGCGATCAAATAATACCCGGTGTTTTTAACCCAGATATTACCGAACGACTTGCGCTGTACATGAACCTAAAAAAGAAATAATCAGTTTCCAACCAATAGAAAGGGCGCCGAAGCGCCCTTTTTTGATTCAATTTTAACTGCGATTAACGCTGTTTATTTGCGCTTTTTCACAGCAAACACGCGGCGACAGAACCCAGCCAGCATAGCGAAAATGATCATGCCGTAGCCGGTAGAACCGAACAGGCCGTCATCGTCATCATCGCTGTCAGTGCTTGGTGTGCCACTGTTGTCAGAGCGCTCCGTCAGGGTCGCATCAACATACACCAAACGGTGATCCGAGCTGGTTACACCAGGGCCAACCAGACGGTACAGTACGTCTGCGCGGCCAGGCCAGAACACTGCGGTATGCTCAATCTCGAATCCGAAGATAGATGGCAACACATAGTCAGCACGCATCTTCCAGTCGGCGGTATGCATCGGTGCATTTTCGTTGCCTGCGTCGTTCTCTTCACCACCGGTGCTCATCGGTACCATGGTGCCGTCGATATACGCACTTTCGGTCAGCAAGCTAATGGGGTCACCGGTCGCATCGCCCTCAACGGAAGAGGCATTCAGGTCACCCATAATCACGAAGCGTTGGTTCTCGCCCAAACCACCCGTGTTGCCATTGTCGTCGTAGATATAGTCAGACAGGCTGGCATCTACGTAATCACGCCAGAAACGGGTTTCGTCGTGGTTGCGTGTGCCGTTGCGGTCCTCTTCACCATCAAATACTGGCGGTGTTGGGTGGCTGGCCAGCACGTGAATAACTTCGCCATCCACTTCTACTGGCACATCCCAATGGCTCTTAGAGGAGAGACGGAATACGTCCAACGCTTCGGCGCTGTACCAGCTCTCACCTGTTTCAGGGTCTACCGGCAGCATCGCATCCGGCATATCTTTCCACAGGAAGTTCTGGAAGGTACGTACGTTTTCAGTCTGGATCGGGTAGCGAGACAGTATCACCATGCCGTATTGGCCAGGGAACTCACCAAAGCCAAAGGCATCACCGGGACCACCGACTTCACCGTTGTTATCCAGGTCCACGCCGCTGGCGATACCGGTATTCGATGCCGCCAGGAACATGTAAGGATATTCGATGGGATCAGCACCGTTCTGGCTCACTTCCAGGTAGTTCTGTTTCAGCGCGTCTACGGCAGAGCCGTCCGCTACATAATCGAACTCGTTTAGCAGCAGAATATCAGGGCGAACACGTTGAATAATTTCGGCAACGTTTGCGATCTGCGGGTCGTCACCGGCTAACGCGTCTTCCAGGATCTGGCCTTCGCTGCTGCGGTTAAGGTAGGCATTAAAGGTTGCGATACGCACATCGCCAGTCATTACAGGCACTTCTTCCTGCGTAGACTGCAGCACTTCAACCAGATTCTCTCGGGTGCTGACCTGCTCAGTGCCTTCTGTGTCAGTCACTGTCAGCGTCACAGTGTAACTGCCCGCTTCACTGTATGTGTGAGTGGATTCAGCGTCTGTCGACGTTTCACCGTCACCAAATGCCCACAGATAAGTGTATGGGGCAACGCCACCAGAAACTGTGGCCTGGAAGCTGACGGGTTCAACAGTGGTATACAGGGTTTGACCCAGTGAGAAGTTAGCTTTCAAACCTTCCTGACCGTAAGTGCTAACGAAGCGGAAGTTGTTTACACCGCTACGACGACCTTCACCGCTCCCCGTGCCGGTTGAGGTGTATACGAAGGCGACGTGAGCCTGCCCCGTGTACCCGGAAACATCAACGGTGTAAGGGTTCCAAGTGTCTTCCACCTCGGCAGACTGGTCAATCTCCAGTTTGGTCCAGGTGACACCTTCCGCCTGCGGATCATCGCTGCCACTGTAGTTGTTGGAGATGTAGACCTCCAACGCTGGGCCACCGTACTTGGTGTAGATCTCAAAGGTGATCAGGGCATTCTGCCAGTTCAGAATGTTCAACTCTGGTGAAATCAGCCAGTCGTCACTTGGGCCATCAGCACCGTAACCGCTGATGATGGCACCCAGATCGCCGCCACGCTCTTCAACTTTCCAGTCTGCATTAGAGCTACGAGAGTAAGCTTCGAATGTACCCAGGTTATCCAGGCTGTTGAACTTCTCTTCCAGGATTTCGTTTTCAAGATATACACCGTCGAGGTTCTTAGCGATCTTGGCGTTGGCAATACCTATGCCTGCACCCTGACCACCGCCGGTGCCCGTTGAGGTGTAATGGAAAGCGACATGCACAGTGCCTTCGTAACCCGCCAGGCTGATAGGACCGATACTCGCCCACTCTTTGTGGATAGCGGGCAACTCAACGTTGAGGTCAACCCAGGTCGCTGTCGCCGGATCTGCGCCATCGGTGTAGTCAGTAGAGACCATCACTTTCAATGCTGGACCTGAGTACTCCTGGAAGTAATCAAATGCCAGTGTGGCTCGGTCATCTGCGGTCAGCTCTGCGCCAGGGAAGATCAACCAGTCATCGCTGGCAGCATCTGCACCGTAGCCGTTGATGTAGGCAGCAGGGATCTCGTTTTTAGTCACTGCGTCCCAGTTCGCGGTGCTCGCCGCATTGTGGTTAGTCCAGCTTGCTGGTACGCCACCGGCCATGGAGTCACCCACGATCTCAGAGGCACTGTAATTACCGCGCACAGTGATGTTATCAACCTGCCAACCTGCGCCATCACCGCCACCGGTACCGGTTGAGGTGTAGTGGAAGGCAAAGTGCACCGGCTTACCGCCGAAATCGATTCCGGAAATGTCGACATCTGTCGCTTCAAAGCTCCAGTCATCAATAGACACTTTGGTCCAGCAAACAGCTGCATCCGTGGTTGAACACTCTGGAATATCAGTCCAGGTGCTGTCATTAGGGTTTTCACCCAGGGTGTAATCGGTCGAATATTTCACACCCAGTACCGGGCCATCGTAACGGGTACTGGTCTCAAATGAGAGTGAGGTATCTGAGTAGTAAGACAGATCCAGCGCAGGCGTGATCAGCCAGTCATCTGATGCTGTGTCTGCACCGTAACCATTCATGTAAGCCCAGTTACCTGTGGTGCTGATAGCCCAGGCCGCGTCACTGGCGGCATCATAAGCGGTCATCTCACCGAGAGAGCCCAGTTCAAAGTCTTCAGAGAAGATGCGTGGTACCGGGTTAGACAGGGTGGCTGATGCCACTTCATTACTATGGGTAGACAGGCCAGCCGCGTTATATGGACGGATGCGGTAACTGTAGGCCTCACCTTCGTTCAGTTTCTCGTCGGTGTAAGTGGTGGTATCCGCTTCAATGCGCCAGGTCAGAACCGCCCAGTCGCCATCACCCACTTTGCGCTCTAATTGGTAACCCACTTCATCAAAGCTGGCATCGTCGTTCCAGCTCAGTTCAATCTCACTGATAGAGATTGGCGCAGCTTCAATAGTGGTGGCCGAAACTGCGGCGGTGTCAGCGATGTTAGAAACCACAGCAGTCAGGTCGAGGTCGAAGCTCATATCTGAGCTGGTACCACCAGACTGGTGAACTTCTACCGCAATCACGTTGTTGCCAGCAACCAATAGCTCTGGCATCAAAGCGTATTCGTAATAAGTGGTTTCTGCGCTACCACCGATACCGCTGGCGGCAGGTGTCGTTGAAGTGATATCACCACCGGGCATGTTACTGCGGGCTGCTTCCTGGCCGTTAATGTAAACCACGGCACCGTCATCACGCAGAATGCGCAGGGTCAGTTTGATCACATCTTCCGGCTTGGCAATGGTGAATGCACGACGGAAGTAAGTGGTGATGTGTTTGTTATCCGCATCGTCGCCGTAACTGATTTCAGTTGTTTCGTCGCCGTCACCGTAACCCAGTTGTGCATTACCCTGCGCCCAGGCAGCGTCGTCAAACCCTGTGGTTTGCCAGTCAGCGGGAGAAGAACCGTCGTCCAGGTACTTCCACATCGCACCAGAGCCCACCAGTTGCAGGTTGTCGATATCTGCGCCAACAAAACCTGTCGCAGGCAGGTCCAATACCGCACCTGACAATGGCTTCCACAGCGGCAGATCACCGGCCACAGCAAATGCGTCTGCATCCTGCTCGGCCTGGGTCAGTGGTGTGACCGCGTCTGCGCTATACGTGTCTCCTGCCAGGTCTTCATGCTCAGATCCAAAACGTACCGTGTGGATCTTCATATTGGTCGGCGACGCGTGAATCAGTTTGAACTGCCAGAATGAACCGCTATCCATGGTCCACGGCTTATCATCATCGGTTGGGCGAGTCGGTGCCCCCCAGCTACCTTCACCGATAATCATGGTGCCGTTGGCATCATCACGTTTGAAGTCCTGGTAACTGCCTTCGTCGCTACTCAGCACCACAGGGAAGGTGTACTTCGCCATGTGGGTATCTGATTCGACGATCAGGTTGAAACCCTGGTCACGGAATGTTTCTGCCCAGGCTTCAATACGACCAGTACCTTCCGACTTACCGCTGGTGTGCGGACGCATTGGACGGTGATAGTTACCGAGTTTCCAGGTCGCCGTCGACGCCGTTGCATCAGCTTTAAATGAGGTGGTCTGCGCATCCCAGGCATCACTGTTCTGGTCGTCATATGCGCCATAACCAACACCTGGCTCAGATTCTGAGTTTAGTGTGAAGATATCTAACATGCTACCGCCCACACTCAGCTTATAATAGCCGCTCTGTGGTAAGCCAAACACGTAGTTCAGCATGTCGTAAACATCATTTTCGTGGTTACCGTGGCTCGCCACGATCGGGTACATACGACCATCTTCGCTGCGCGTCAGCTGCCAGTCCTGCAGCCATTGCACCCACTGCTCGTGGTCACCATCATCGGTAAAGTCACCGTTGAAAAGTACGAAAAGTGGACGTGATGCAGCAACCAGCTTGTTACCTTCCTGGCGTGGCTCAACGTTAGTACGCGAGTCACCACCGGCAATAAAGGTAAAGTCACCAGGCGTTGCTGGCGCGGTCTTAAACCATGAAGTATCACTACAACCTTCGCTGTCACAGATCTGGAAGTAGTATGCAGTATCAGCCGTCAGGCCAGTCAGATTGGCAAACCAGGTTGTCAGCTCAACACCGGCATCATCATCTGGATGCACGAAGGTTTTGGAACCGTCATTGGCATGTACCGCCCAACCGGTGCCGTCAGCAGCGGTGCCGTAGCGAACCTCGGGGTTTGTACCACTCACCTGACGCCATCCGATGGTAGCGGTCGAAGTGGGATCATCAGTCCAAGCGATGCGCGGTAAATCGCTTGCGGCCATTGCTGGTTGGGCTAATCCCGCCATCAACAAAGGCAGTAGACGCATTTTCATACGTTTCTCCACGTTTTATTAGAATAAAGAGTTATTCACTCCAGAGACGCGGGGAAGCTCGCAGCTTACTGTTACAGTTGCGTTTCTTTAATGTTGCACTCCAGTTATGTGTGACAAATGACCGGGAGATCCGACCTGTCATATAAACTTCATGGTATGTCTCTAGACTGCGCTGGTTGATGTGATTTGAAGTCCAGAGATCCCCCGTGAAACCAGCACAACCCAACCGAGTGACAGAGAATTCCAAAGTCAGTAAAAAAGTGACCGCCCAAAAGGCGACCAGAAGAAAGGCGACCAGCAAAAAGGTAAAAGGCAGCAAGTTGCCCGTATGGTTATCTCACCTGCTTTGGTTACCCGCGCTTATCGGCCTGTTTGCCACCGGACTACAGATCTCCGCATCTAACCAACTCGAAAGCAGCGCTCACGCGATCCGTCAGTACCTGCCAATGGGTGAAATGCATGAGTGGCACCTGTTGTTTGCCGGCGCTTTTCTCACCGCTACCCTGCTCTATCTGATCCACCAGGCAGTCAGTGGTCGCTTCCAGCGTCTAAAGCTCAAAGGCAAAAAACTGTTTTTAAACGCAGAGACCGTTCTGAGAGGTTTGATCTGGCTCGGTCTGATTTGTCTTCTGATCTCTGCGGCCACCGGTTTGACCCTTTTACTGACCAACAACCGTGCAGCGGAGCTAAACCAGATCCATCACTTCAGTGCCTGGGCCTGCATCGTGTTTCTTGTGCTGCATATTCTTGTCGCGGTACTGGCACGCAAATTTACTGGCGCCTTGACGGTTTTTATCCCCCGCAAACCTCTACCGTCATCTTTAGTATGGGTAGGCGTTGTCGTGTTGGCAGTGCCTGCCACGCTTTACGCCCTGACACCATCCACTCAAAACACACTGCAGGTTGTATTCACTCAGCAAGCCATAGAGCTGGACGGTGAAGCGCGAGAAACCGATTGGAATCATGCCCCCTCGGTATCGGTAAAAACCTTTAATGGTCGCAATCATGAAAATGGCAGCGTCATCGTGAATGTCCGGGCGCTGCATGATGGCGAGTATGGCTATTTCCTGTTTGAGTGGGCCGATAAGACGCGCAGTCTCGCGCACCTCCCTTTGATAAAAACTGACGAAGGCTGGCGGGTTCAGCAAACCGGCGCGGGCAAAGCCGATGAAAACGAATTCTATGAAGATAAGTTCGCGGTGATGTTGTCTCGCACCAGTCAGCTGGCAGGGGCCGGAACTGTACACCTGGGTAAAAAGCCACATAGTGAACGCCCTGCATCCATGGGCGGACGCGGTTTGCACTACACCACCGACGGTTCCATCACTGATGTCTGGCATTGGAAAGCGGTACGCACCGGCGGTATCGGCCAGGCCGATGACAATCACTTTGGTCGCCCGCTTCCGTCCAAGTCCGAGTACAAACGTTATACCGGTGGTTACCAGAAAGATTTGGATTGTGAACACAAGGTTCGATTTGAGGGCAATGACTTTCGCCTTAAGCCCGAGTGTGGCGGCTATCTGATGAACTGGAAGATCTATTCAGATGAGATAGTCCAACCACTGCGCCTGCCCAAGAACCAGCAGGTGTTGGCACGCATGGGCACACCAAACATGGATCCATCCCAATCGGATCAAGGTCGCTGGTGGTTGGCCTGGAACGATACCGTACGCTACTCACCTGACGCAGATACATTCCCTATCGGCACCGTGATACCGTCGGTTATCTCGCTGGGACGTTTTACCATGGGCCGCGGTGGCGTCGATGCAGTTGGCAGCTGGAACAACGGCAAATGGACACTGGAACTGCGCCGCAAGCTTCACTCGAATGACCAACACGACCTGCCCATCGAAGACGGCATTTATCTTTGGATGGCCGCATTTGATCATTCACAAACCCGGCACACTTACCATATGCGCCCGCTTAGGCTGGCAATGGAACAAACTCCAGCCACTGGACTATCAGTTTCAGGGCAGGCAGTTGCAGGGCAAGCAGCGACTGGAGATTCAGCAAAAACACGTGCGTCGCGATGAAACGATGGCTGGCTGCACTCACGACCCCACTGGCCGGTGCTAAGTCTTTTGCAGGAGCTAAGTCTCTAGCGGGGGAAAAGCTCTCGGGTTACCTGTTTGTTGCTGGCTTACTGCTCCTGCTGACCCTGTTGCAACTGTTTCAGGACGACCTACTGCCCCAGCTTAGACTGGAGTTAGCACAAGGCCTGCTGCAGTCTGAAACTCAGGGGACAAACCATCGTGTTGATGTTCGGTTTTGCCAACCCTGGCGGTTATTCACCGCACACTGGTTACATGCCAACTGGTCACATTTTTTGCTGAATATCGGTTCACTAATCGCCGCGTTAAGCTTGTTTCCAGAGATGACTCGGCTATCACGATTACTGCCACCACTGCTACTGTGCCCTATCGCCGTTAGCCTCGGCTTAGTGCTTTTTGATACCAGCAACCAGTGGTACATAGGTTACTCGGGGGCTTTCTACGGTTTACTTACCTGCGCGGCGGTCCAACTGTTCGGACGTAACCCGTTCGCGCCTTTTGTGCTGCTGTTTGTGATCGCCAAAATCGGTTGGGAGCAAACGTTAGGTCCATTGCAGAGCAGCAGTGAGCTGATGCCGGGACAGATCGCGATTCAAGCACACCTTTATGGCGCTATTTGTGGCGTTCCACTGGGCCTTCTGAGCAGATTCATTCTCGCTAAATCGTCATCTGAGGCTTAATCAACGCCACGGCATTCAAGTGATGGCCTAACTCCGATCCGGTTAGCTTAGGTGCGTTTGGCAATTATTATTGCCATTGTTTGATCTCAGTCTCCTAGTTTATTCGCTATTGCTTGAATATCTTTAGTGGTTATCAGGTCCTTTATACGAATAGCCAAAGTAGTAGAGGTTAGGTTGTGAATAGCCAAAAGCTTCGCGCCCTGAAAAAGCGCACCAGTGTGTTGTACGGGATCATGCTCGCCATGGCGCTGCTGCTCAGTGTCGCAGCGATACATACCGTATCGAGTATTAATCGGGATACCAACGCACTGGTCTCAAACTCAATACCTGAGCTGGAAAAGCTGGGATATTTTCGTGCCGCCATTAAGGAGATGGAGCAACAGCTTTATCAACTATACGCCACCAGTGATAACGACTACTACGTTGACTTTGAACGCTTACAGATCGAAACCGATGACTTCGTGATGAAACAGAATGTCGGCAATGATATGTACGTGCTCGACTTAAGCCTGCTGAAACAACATGCCATCGAGCTCAACCAGAACATGCAGCACGCCAGTACCGATTGGGATCTGGCCAGAGCCCAGTTGGCGATGATCAGCGAGGATGTAGCCGTACTCCAGGAACGTGCTCAGCAGCTAATGAAGCAACGCTCAGCGGATATCAACAACACGATTATGCATGTGCAGGATGATCTGGGTTTGGCAAGAATCTGGGCGGTGGTATTTGCCATCGGTATTGCAGTGATTGCCGCATTCAGCGGCCGACTGGTGTTTGGTTTTCTCAGTGCCGCCAGCAAAAACGAACGCTTGGCAAAATACCCCAAACGTAACCCCAATCCCGTACTCACTGTCACGGAAGATAACGAGATCGTTTTCAGTAACGCCGCCTGTTATCAGTTACTTGAACAGGCTGGCCTGGCCCCAGAAAACTTAAACGCTTTACTGCCAGAAAAGCTGGACCACTATAAGCAGCAGATCCTTAACGACTATGGGCTGCGTTCACAGCGTTTCGAATACCGTTTAAACCAAAAACACCTGCTCTGTTCTATCGGTTATGTCGACCAACAAAAGCAGTTTGACCTGCATATCAGCGATATCAGTGAGCTCAAAACCGCACAGGAAGAGCTTGAGTTTCTGGCCCACAATGATGCCCGCACCCAGCTACCCAATCTGTATTGTCTGACGGGTCGCCTGGAGCAGCAGTTTGAGCAGATGCCAGAGCAGCCTGTGGGGTTAGCGGTATTTGAGATCCAGCGTTTTAACCAACTGGTGTCCGGTTATGGTCATGAGCAGGTAAATACCATTTTGCTGCAGATGAGCAAACGTCTGCGCAGCCTGCTGGATGAGATCCGCTTTGATGGCGAGATTGAACTCTATCGCATCAGTAGCCGTGCTTTTGCCCTGAAGATCTGGCCGTTTTCATCCCCCACAGAATTAGCCGAAGTAGCTCAACAATTGATGACTCGGGCCGCAGACCCACTGGATACCGACTTTGGTGAGTTCCAGCTGGAGCTGGAGATGGGGATAAGTCACTTCCCAGCGCTCGCCACAGATGCCAGTAACCTTATCCTGCAGGCAACCACAGCCTTGGATGAGGCTACGGTATCCAATCAAACAATTGTGCACTACCACCCCGACATGCTGGACCATCGCCAGCAACGTCTGACCATGGAGGCACAGCTTAGAAAAGCGATCGCCAACTACGAGCTGCGACTCTATTTCCAGCCGCAGATGGACATAGCCACAGGAAAAATCATCGGTGCCGAAGCCCTGCTACGTTGGCAGCATGGTGAAAACATGGTGTCACCCGTGGAGTTTATTCCGGTGGCAGAGCAAAGCGGCCTTATCATAGAGATCGGCGAGTGGATAATTGAGCAGGCCTGTCGTGTTGCCAAAAACCTATTGGATGCAGGCCAAGCCATTCCCATCGCTATCAATATCTCAGCCCGTCAGTTTCAACATCCCGAGCTGTATCAACAGATAGAGCGAGCACTGCAACGTCACCAACTACCTGCTGAACTGATTGAACTGGAGATCACCGAGAGTGTTGCCATGCATCAGCAGGATGAAGTACTGGCGGTACTGAACCGATTCAAAGCCTTGGGGGTGGGTTTATCCATCGACGATTTTGGCACTGGTTATTCATCACTGGCCTACCTGCGCCAATTTCCGGTCAACAAGCTGAAGATCGATCGTAGCTTTATTGTTGAGATGCTTGAACAGAGTGAAGACGAAGCGTTGGTGAATACCATCATAGGTATCTCCCATCACCTGCAGATGAAAGTGGTGGCCGAAGGTGTTGAGACCGAGCCACAATTGGCACGTTTGAAAGAGATGGGCTGTGACACCCTGCAGGGCTATTTATACAGCCGCCCACTGCCTGAGTCTGACTTTAACCAGTTTGTGAAAGCTACCACTGCGAGCTGACACAAAAAAGGCGGACATCTGTCCGCCTCTCTCATACCTGTTTATCGATTAATCTTTCAGCCACATTCTTGCGCTGCGAGGCGGCAGGTAGAACTTATGCCAATCGCTGCTGATATTCTCTACATTGGCGCCGTTCAACGTATCGCGGTAGTTGGTATACCACCAGAGGCCTGAATTAGCGGTGCTCACCCTGGCATCATAACCACTGCCACACTTGTTGATGCCCACAATACCCATGTGGTCACGCTTAAACAGAATATGACAATCACTGTGACTCAAGATCTGCATGCCAGTGCCTTGAGTACCATTGTGGAATCGCAACATGCCCTGGATGTCACCACGTTTATAGAAGTCTACCCAGCGGTTGTCACCACTCTCATTGTTATCTGAATAAATCAGCGGAGTACCGCCGTCTCGACCCAGCACGTATGCATGAGCCAGGTGCTCATTAGTGCTATCCATCAGCTGGTAACGGAAGCCGTCATTAAGCGGAATATCATGCGTAATAGCGAACGTAATGGCACGAGAGCCTTCCAAAGCCTGACCGTAAGCGCCAGGGTCAACCAACTGATTCATGCTGCCGCCGAAGTTGAGCGCGCCGCGGATGGAAGCAAACAGCGGGAAGTCATAGGCTGCGTGATCGGTGTAGTAAAGATAGGGTCCCAGGAAGTTGTCATAATCACCATTACCTGAACCGCCCGTGGTAATGATCTCGCCAAATACATGCATACCTGACTTAATGTCCGAAGTGAACACCGCATTCAGATGATACATGCTCATATGTTTAGCTGCGTCGACGCGGAAGCCTTTCACGCCCATAGATTTGAGGGCATTCAAATAGGCCTTCTGCTGAGCAACCACCCAGTTATTTGGATCCAGATCCGGTAGGCCGCGATCACCATTGCCACCACACAGGCGCCAATACTGAACGTTACCGGGATCGTTGTAGTTGGAGATACAACCTTCAGGATGGAAGTCGTTTGCCCCCAGAAAGTTGTCGAGCAAGTCGCCATACACTATCTGCTGGTTGTAGTAGCCGCTATTTGCCGCATACTGGTTCAACACTTCCGTACCTGGATAGTTCAGGTCTTCACGTTTCCAAGTCTCATTCGCCATATGGTTGAAAACGATATCGGCATAGACTGAAACACCGACAGAACTCAACGCGTTGATCATCGCTTTAAAGTCCTGGGTGTTACCAAGAGGATTATCAATAACACGATAATCCTGGGGCTGATAGCGCGCCCACCACTCATTACCTGATGATTTATAGGCAGGTGACACCAATACTTTCTTGTAGCCTAGATTGGCGATCTCTTGTGCTTTAGCCGCCACATCTGAGTACTGCCAGTTAAACGCGTGCAAGATAACCTCAGCGGAAGAAGATGCACTGAAGCAACCCAAGCCAAACAAGGCTGACAGGGCCAACTTATTGATAGATTTCAAAACACTTTTCCTTTGTTTGTGTAGTTATTAGTTTTTAGATTTATAGTCATACGCCTTTTCCCTGTGGACGCAGGGCGCACTCATTTGGTGCGCAAGGCAGCGGCGATAATGCCTATTTTTTAACCGCCTGTTTTTGAAATCTGTCACATTTATTTAACACGGTATTTTTTAAATCAAGCACACTGTTACGGACACGAGGGAATGCCGTTTTCTATCCTTATGAGCCGATTAGAAATTTGCGTTTACATACCTCCGTCCGCCCATTTTCAGCGCCCACAAAAAAACCAGCGAGTGCTGGTTTTCAAATATCCGTTTGTTTCTGAATCAGAGCTGATAAGCCTAATTCCGCTGGTCCACCGGTTTTCGGCTACTCGTAATCATCGTCGGCATATTCTTTGGCGATCTCAATAAACCTGTCTTGAATCGCTTCAAAAACATCAACGACCGCCGGATCAAAGTGTTTACCCCGCCCATCCAGAATTATTTGAGCCGCCTGCTCATGAGTGAAAGGAGGTTTGTATACCCGACGGCTAATCAGCGCATCGTAGCAATCGGCGACCGCCATCAACCGAGCAGATACCGGGATCTGCTCTTCTGATATTCCCTGCGGATAACCACTGCCATCCCATTTTTCATGGTGGCCGTAAGCGATCTCTTTGGCGACACAAAGAAAATCTGAGCTGCCATACTCACTCTCGGCATTCTCCAGCGCCTCTTTGCCATACTCGGCATGTTTTTTCATCTCTTCCCATTCGGCAGCATCAAGCTTGCCGGGTTTGAGAAGCACCGCATCGGGCACCCCCACTTTACCTATGTCATGGAGCGGTGCGGACTTAAACAGCAGGTCAATGTACTCCTCGTTCAGCTGCTGTTGAAATCTGGGGTGATCAACCAAGGCTTCCGCCAGAGACTTCACATAATGCTGGGTACGGCGAATATGTTTGCCGGTTTCGTTGTCACGGGTTTCCGCCAATGACGCCATGCAATAGATAGCCACGTCCTGGGTTCGCGCGATCTCCTCAGTTCGCTCCTGGACTCGCTCTTCCAGCAGAATATTCTTCGCTTTTAACGCCTGTCGGGACTTAGCCAAAGCTATATGGGTAGATACCCGGGCACGCACGATTGGCGGACTGAATGGTTTAACAATGTAGTCAGATGCACCCAGTTCAAAGCCATGCATCTCAGAATCTACATCACTTTTCACAGTGAGAAATATCACTGGAATATCTGCTAATGCTGGCGTGGCTTTGAGCTGGGCGCACACCTGGTAACCATCCATGCCTTTCATCAATACATCCAGCAGGATCAGATCAGGTCTGAAACCATCATTAATCCGCTTCATTGCCTGCTCGCCACTCTTGGCGACAGAGACCTGATAGTGCTCTCCGAGAAGTTCAACCAACACATCTATGTAGAAGGTTTCATCATCAACAATAAGAACACGTCCCGTGGCTAACTGCTCCATTTCGCTATTTCCTTACTCTGCATGACTCAAGGTTTCAGCAATGACATCTCTAGCTTTATCAAACTCGAACTCGTTAATAAGATCGGTGAGCTGGGCGGCGAGACGTTGGTCCAGTTGAGACTCCAACTCTTTCACCATCCCTTTGGCGCTGGGATCGCCCTCTTTCAACAAACGCATCAACGGGCCGAGCAACTCATTCAACTGGTCGGGGGGAACGACGATTGTGGGCGATTCCTGCTCATTTAGTTCATCTTCTTGCTCAGTTGCGACCTGTTCAGCCAAGGCATCAAACAGTTGCTGATAAGCATCTTCAAATGCCGACCATTCAGCCAAAGAGAAACTGAATGACTCGACCTGGATCCGACTCTCCAACCTCGCCCCCGCATGTTCCAACGGTTTGGCGCCAATGTTTCCTGCGACGCCCCTCAAGGTATGCACCGCTCGGTGGACCTCTTTAAGGTCACCACACTCAGCCGCTTTGCGGATATGCAGCAGTTCATTACGATGGCGTTGGAAGAACTCACTGACCAACTTCAGATAAAGCTCAGGGTTTCCACCGACTCTTGATATGCCCCATGCGGTATCCAGCCCTTCTATCTTTATCTGCTCTGGCTTGGGTAAGGCTTCTTCATCGTTGGCCACAGGGTGGCCAACATCAAGCCACTGGCTAAGCACCTCGTATAGACGTTTTGGATCTATGGGTTTAGGGATATGTTCATTCATACCCGCAGCCAAGCACCGTTCCCGGTCGCCCTTCATCGCATGGGCGGTCATGGCCACGATGGGTAAATCAACAAAGGCGGACATTTCGCGGATCTTTTGAGTTGCGGTGAAGCCATCCATCACCGGCATCTGAACATCCATCAACACCAGCTCGAACGGTTGTTTGGCCAAACAGGCAATCGCCTCCTCACCGTTCCCTGCAACCGTAACCTGCAACCCCATCAACTGAAGAAGCTCTTCAGCCACCTGCTGATTTACCGGATGATCTTCTACCAGCAGCACCTGGCCCTTGAGCTGTGCTTCAGCCGCGTCACTCTCGACAGAAGCGGTCCCCTGCTCACCAGAAAACAAGCGCACTATGGTGTCAAACAGCAACGATGCGTTCAGCGGTTTAATCAAGAAGCCATCCAGTTCAGCCAACTCGGCTTCCTGTGCCACATCTTCGCGTCCATAGGCGGTCACCAGAATCACCACCGGGTTATGGACCAACGGCAGATAACGGATTGCCCGGCACGCTTCAATGCCATTCATGCCCGGCATCTGCCAGTCCATCAATACTAATTGATAAGGAGTGCCATCCGGCTCACTATTGGCGCGGTGAACCAGATCTATCGCTTCCGAGCCACTGGCAACGGTATCAACCTTAAATGAGAAGGAGGTCAGCATTTCATGCAGCACCTGACGCGCACTGGCATTATCGTCCACCACCAATACCCGAATGCCCCGAAGATCAGGATCCACACGAAATACGCTGGAGGAGTCGGTATCTGCATCGGCTAAGGCAAGTGTCAGGTTAAAGCCAAAAATGCTGCCTTTACCCACTTCGCTGGAGGCGTGGATCTCACCACCCATCAGATCCACCAACTGTTTGCTGATGCTAAGCCCCAGGCCGGTACCACCATGTTGCCGGGTTCGACTGCCGTCTGCCTGAGTGAAGGGCAAAAACAGCTTTTGCAGCTGCTCAGACGGTATGCCTACACCGGTATCCTTGACTGAGAATGCCAGTGTGACATGAGAGTTTGTCAGTTCCTTCTGCCTGACCTTTACAATCACTTCACCACGTTCGGTAAACTTGATCGCATTTTGCGTTAAATTAATCAGCACCTGCTCTATGCGCAGAGGATCACCAACCAGTTTATCCGGCAAGCCAGATTCAATATCCAGCAGTACTTCAATCCCTTTTTCCGCGGCCTTGGTCGCTAACAATCCCGACAGACTGGCGAATATCTCCTGCAACTGAAATTCAGAATCCTCTATTTCCAGTTTGCCAGCTTCTACTTTGGAGAAATCCAATATGTCATTAATAACACCCAGCAAGGTCAGTGAAGCGCGGTTTATCTTCTCGGCGTAGTCCCTCTGTTTATTATCAAGCGAGGTTTTGAACATCAGGTGGGTCATGCCAACAATGGCGTTCATTGGCGTGCGGATCTCATGGGACATGTTTGCCAAAAACTGGCTTTTAAAGCGACTTGCCTGTTCAGCCGCCAGCTTAGCCTCAGCCAGGCGCGCCCGGCTCTCCTTCAGACGATCTTTTGCATGATTAAGCTTCCGATTCCAGATCAGCACAACCACGATGATAGGCAGTGCGATGGCACAAGTGATAATGATCGCCCGCCAGATCTGATAGTGATTGGCGTGATGCTCAAACTGCACTGAGAACCAACGGTTCTCAATCGCCTTACGTTGGTGATCAGAGAGAGAACTGATCGCTTTGTTAAGAATGGGAATAAGCTCTGGCCAATCTTTTCGTACCGCTATCGACTGAGCAAACCGATAGGGTGTGGGTGCCGCGACTTTAACATTGCGAATACCGAGTGCTTCCAGTGTCCAGGCTGAACTACCGAGAATGCCTATATAAGCATCCACTTCGCCGCCACTCAGAGCCAACAGAGCCGCTTCACTGTTGTTAAAGGCCTTCATCTCCAGGTCAGGATATTCGGCACGCAGGATATCTTGGATCGCATACCCTTCGACAACAGCAACTCGCTTATCCAGAAGGTCATTCATCTCGGTGACAAATCGCGTGTCATCGTGCACCAGGATCATGTATGGGTGTTCCATATAGGGTTTGGTGAACAGCATCTTCTGGCGTCGTTCAGGGGTAGCTCCCACCGCCGCCAACATATCCAATTCACCCTGCTCAAACGCGGTCATGGTCTGTTGCCAATCGAGCGATGTCACGGGCTCAAACTCCACTTCCAGATTACGGGCCAGCAGTGCCATGATATCGGCAGATATGCCGCGATAAGCGCCATCTTCGACAAACTCGAACGGAGGCCAGGCATGATCAATACCCAAACGCCAAGTGCGATGCAGCTCCAACCATTGCCGCTCATTGTGGGACAACATAATGGGGTTCAGGGTGAACTGTTGTGCATCATCACTGATCCAGCGCTTATAAATCTGTGTTCGATTAGAGACATCGATGCTATCCAGCGCTTTGTTCAGTATCCCAACCAAAGGCTGCCATTGCGGGTCCTGGTGCACAGCAAAACGTTGATGAGCAGGCTCATACTCGGGGTCACCACTAAAGGTTAAATTAGTCAGCTGCAGGCTGCGGGAAAACCAGGAGACCACGGCTTGGTTTCCGATATACGCATCCACCTGACCAAATGAGAGCGCCTTTAATGCATCTTCTGTGGAGGGATAAACATGGACATCAATCTGGGGATGGCTACTTCGGATCTCATCGACCAGATAAAAGCCCTGCTCCAGCGCTATTTTATGACCATGCAACGAAGTCAATGATTGGAAGGGTGCCTGATCGCTGCGGCTGACAATCACCTTAATCGCGCTGAAATAAGGCGAGGTAAACCATAACTCCTTACTACGATCGGGCGTTTTCACGATAGTCGCGCCCGCCTTAATATTGCCCTTCTCCAGCGCCGATACCATATCGCCAAAACTACCAAAGATCCGAGGCTCAAAGGTCACACCCAGCCTCGCTTCCAGCAGTGTCAGGTACTCTTCCAGAACCCCAGTAAGTTCACCGCTGTCATCAACAAAATCCACAGGTGGCCAGCGGCCATCAACCCCCAGCGGGATAACAGGGTGAGCCTCTAACCAGGCGATCTCCATTGCACTCAAGCGAGCACGGAATTTGTCCTGTTCAGTCGCCTGAGTTTCATGGCGCATATATTCCCAATGAAACCCACTCCACTTGGCGGAAATCGCATCCTTCTGCTTGTTATCGATCTGGACAATATGACGATCCACATACTTGAGCAGCGGCAGATTATGTTTGCTGATTGCTGCTCGGTACGGACGTCCGTATAGCGCCGGCATAATTGGCTCAAACCTGACGGTTGAGGGGTGATGCTTGAGATAAGTTGCAAGATAGAGTGGCTGGGAAACAAACAGTTCGATTTCACCTCGCGCTGCTGCTGAGAACAAGTCGCCATAACTATCGAAGGTGCGCAGATCGGCCCCCGGGTAATGGCGCTCAACCCAGTCGTGATGGAAGCTGTTGCGGGTGACACCAATGCTGTGATTTTCAATCGCATTGGCGGAGGGCAAATTAACCTGCGCGGTGTTGAAGTAGAGAAAATATTCACTGTGTAGGAGAGGCTTCGAGAACACCATCTGCCGGGCACGTTTTTCGTTTTCGAACACCCCCGCAATCAGATCGATCTGACCATCAACCAACCAGGCCTGCGTATCAGCGTTAGAGCCGCCAACAAACTCCACCTGTGTACCGGCCACCTCGGCCCAGGTACGCCAGTAGTCGACCAGGATACCACTGGCCTCTCCATGCTCATTTTGATACTGCATTGGCGCACTATCGATTCGATAGCCAATACGAAGTGGTGCAGCCTCACTGGCATCGACACTTAGCGGTATCCAGAGCGTAATAAGGACAGCTATTAAGCTAACAACGCAGCTCCCCAAAGCACGACGTAATTCCATTTGATTCCCTGTCTCTGCCGAAAACTAACCTCGCCCAAGTCACTTAACGCGCAGCAAGGTCGGTCCACAAACCAGTTCCTATTGTTAGCTAACAATAGCCGGAAAAAGTCGACAGATGGCAAGTTTTTTGACATTTTTTAGCCAATTCCGCCCCGGTATCGCGCCTTCCCCCGTAGCTGAGTATTCATAGTTTCGATGAATACTTAGAGCGTCAGTAATCCCTTTTCGTTTCTGCTCACGACGAACCTCACCACCGTGTCTACATTAATAAGACAAAAGAACAAAAATGGAACCGATATGGATTTAATGGACATTGATGGCATGCTCAGGATCCTGGCCAAAAATGATGGCAGTGACCTTTATCTGAGTACCGGCGCACCACCCTGTGCCAAGTTTGAAGGCGTACTGAAACCACTGGCTAAAGAGCCTATGACCACTGGCATGATTGCCAAAATCGCTGATGGCATCATGGATGAGGAGCAGCGGGAGATCTTCCATCATGAACTTGAGATGAACCTGGCGATCTCGCTCTCTAACATTGGTCGATTTCGGATTAACATCTTCAAACAGCGCAACGAAGTTTCTATTGTTGCCAGGAACATTAAAGCCGAAGTTCCCAAATTTGCTGATCTTGGCCTACCGGAAGTGCTTAAAGAAGTCATCATGATCAAGCGTGGGCTGGTGCTGTTTGTGGGTGGCACAGGCTCAGGGAAGTCGACATCCCTGGCCGCATTGATTGACCTGCGCAACTCCAGCTCCAGTGGTCATATCATCACTATCGAAGACCCGATCGAATACGTTCATCGCCACAAGAAATGCATTATCAACCAACGCGAAGTTGGGGTAGATACCCGCAGTTTTCATGCCGCGTTGAAGAACACCCTGCGCCAGGCACCGGATGTGATCCTTATTGGTGAGATCCGCGATCGCGAGACCATGGAGCACGCGCTGGCATTTGCTGAAACCGGCCACCTGGCGATCTCTACCCTGCACGCAAATAATGCCAATCAGGCGTTGGATCGCATCATTAACTTCTTCCCTGAAGAGCGACGCCCCCAATTGCTCAATGACTTGGGCAATAACTTACGCGCATTTGTCTCTCAACGCCTGGTACCCACCGTAGATGGCAAGCGGTGCGCTGCTGTTGAAGTGCTGATCGGCACCCACACCATTAAGGAGCAGATCCAGAAAGGCGACTTTTCTACGATCAAGGAGATCATGGAGAAATCAGAAACACTGGGGATGCAAACCTTTGACAGTGCACTGTTCAAGCTTGAGCGAGCAGGAAAAATTGACGAAGAAAACGCGCTCAAAAACTCCGACTCACCCAATAACCTGAGACTGAAATTCAAGCTGGCAAACAATGATACCGGTGATGGTGAAACCACTTCTTCCGGACTCACCTTGTCCATGGAAGAAGATCCCAGCGAAGAGGATGAAGAGAATCAGTTGTAAACAGTTCAACCCAGTTTCGTTATGCCGTTAATACAAAAAGGCGGACTTAAGTCCGCCTTTATTCACCTGATAACTATCAGTTTCTCAGCCACATTTAGTCTCTTAACCACATTCTGGCGCTGCGTGGCGGCAGGTAGAATTTATGCCAGTTGCTGCTGATCGTTTCGACATTACCGCCATCGAGCGTGTCGCGGTAACTGGTATACCACCAGAGTCCAGCGCTGCTCGCATCAGCCCATGCATCCTGCCCGCCACTACACTTGTTGATGCCGACGACACCTTTGTCACCACGAGAGAACAGGATATGACATTCGTTGTGACTCAGGATCCGCATACCTGTGCCCTGCACACCGTTATGGAAGCGCAACATGCCTTGAATATCGCCACGCTTGTAGAAGTTAACCCAACGGTTATCACCACTCTCGTTATTGTCCGAGTAGATCAGCGGAGTACCACCGTCACGACCCATCACATAAGCGTGGGCTAGGTGTTCATTGGTACCATCCATCAACTGATAACGGAAACCGTCGTTAAGCGGAATGTCGTGAGTGATAGCAAAGGTGATAGCGCGGCCCCCCTCTAGCGCCTGGCCATAGGCGCCAGGGTCTACCAGAGAACTCATGCTGCCACCAAAGTTCAATGCTCCTCGCAGTGTTGCAAACAGCGGGAAGTCATAGGCGGCATGATCGGTGTCATATAGGTATGGCGCAAGGAAGTTATCGTACTCACCGCTACCTGAGCCACCGGTCGTAATGATTTCGCCAAACACATGCATGCCCGCTTTAATCTGGGGCGTAAACACAGCGTTCAGGTGATAATTGGTCATGTGCTTCGCCGCATCGACACGGAAGCCTTTTACGCCCATCGATTTAAGCGCACTCAAGTAAGATCGTTGCTGCGCAACCACCCAGTTGTTTGGATCAAGGTCTGGCAGACCACGGTCGCCGTTGCCGCCACACAAACGCCAGTACTGAACATCACCTACGTCGTTGTAGTTGGAGATACAGCCCTCAGGGTGAAAATCATTCGCGCCGAGGAAGTTATCCAGCAAATCGCCATACACAATCTGCTGATTGTAGTAGCCGCTGTTTGACGCATATTCATTGAGCACTTCGGTACCTGGATAATTCAAGTCTTCCCGTTTCCAGGTCTCGTTTGCCATATGATTGAAAACGATGTCAGCGTAGGTAGCAACGCCCACAGCGTTGAGCGCATTGATCATCGCTTTAAAATCTTGCGTGTTACCCAATGGGCTATCAATCACACGATAATCCTGTGGTTGATAGCGCGACCACCACTCGCCACCAGAGGACTTATAAGCGGGGGAAACAAGCACTTTTTTGTAGCCAAGATTCGCAATCTCTTGCGCTCTGGCTGCGACATCAGAGTATTTCCAGTTAAACGCATGTAGGATAACTTCTGCAGAAGCAGAGGTACTGATACAGCCCAGACCGATTAAAGCTGACAACACCATTTTTTTTATAGATTTCAAAACACTTTCCTTAGGTTAAGTGATTGTGAGTTATTATTAGTTTGTCCTTCACTCGCCACGTCGGCTTCAACAAACCACTGGAAGCCTCAGTCACAAGCAGCGGCGATAATGCGCAATTTTTAACCACTTTTATTTGAACTCAGTCACACTTAAAAATTGAAGTCTTCACTAATCAAGACAGGTTTTGAACAGCGTTTAATAAATTGATTTTGCTAATATTTGTCATCGTTACCAGAATGTCAGAGCTAACCTTTTGAAATACAAGCTAACGCCAATCGTCAGGCAGAAAAAAACCAGCACGAGGCTGGCTTTTTTGGTTTAAGTCATTGGCTTTAGCTTTCGATCTGTTGTGCACAACTTTCCAACATTTGCTGCATCGCAGAGACTTCATGAGCCCCCGAAATGGCTCGCTCGCCATTCAACACGAAGGTAGGAACAGCATGCACCCCACGGTTGAGCCAAGTGACTTGCTCAGTTCGCACGGCATCAGCAAAGCGGCCGTCACTCAGCAGCGCCCTACACTCGCCTTCATCCAAACCGACTGCAACGGCCTCCGCCACCAACACCTCGTTTTGATCGATCTCTTTGCGCTCTCCAAAAAACGCGGAGAACAGGCGGAGCTTTAACTCCGTCTCTTTGCCTTGTTCACGGGCATATTCACGGGCATAGTGCAGAAGTTGATGCGCCTTGAAGGTATTGAACATCTTCATTTCATCAAAGTAATCGAATCGAAAGCCCAACTCTGCACCCAGCTCTGTCAAATTCGCTCTGGCACGAATGCTCCCTTCCAGCGTGGTGCCATATTTAGCGGCTAAGTGGGCACGCAGGTTTTCACCGCCCTCGGGCATCTTGCGATTCAGCTCAAAAGGATGCCAATGGATCTCAGCTTCGATCTCTGAATCCATGGTCGAGAGGGCCTTTTCAAGGCGCTTGTATCCGATGACACACCAAGGGCAAACCACATCTGACACAATATCAATGCGCACATGTTTCTTTGCTGTATTCGATTGGCTCATGACTGCTTGCTCACATCACTTTTAAAGCGTTCGGCGTTTTCACGCTCCTGTGCCGCCACATCACCCTTACCAAAGAATGCCCAGAAAGGTTTGGGGATCTCTAATGCGCGCTGGGTTGCTTCACGGGCATCAATACGACCAAACCAGGCTTGCAGGTGTTGCAGTCCTTCAACCGAGACATTGGCCCAGTAGAAGGCACGCGCCCAGGGGTAAGTCGCGATGTCTGCAATGGTGAACTCATCATTCACCAGATACTCACGCCCCTCTAAGTGCGTGTTCAGCACCTCAAACAGGCGACGACTTTCATCGACGTAACGTTTGATGGCAAACGGATGTTCCTCGCCCTGTTTGGCGGCAATGCGTTGAAAATACATGGCCTGGCCCATCATTGGCCCTACCCCTCCCATCTGGAACATCAACCATTGCAAGGTGCGTGATTGCTCCTTAGGGTCCTTGGGCAGAAACTTGCCGTATTTCTCTGCCAAATACCAAAGGATGGCGCCCGATTCAAACACCACAAAATCATCGTTTGAACGATCGACTATGGTTGGAATACGCCCATTGGGGTTGAGCTTGACGTAGTCTGGCGCCTTTTGCTCTTTCTTGGAAAAATCGATGGGCGTCAGGTCATACTCAACGCCCGCTTCCTCGAGAAAAATCACCGGCTTCCACCCATTCATGGTCGATGCAGTGTAGAGGTGAATATCTTTTTGTTTACTCATTAGAATTCCTTAATCAGTCATCGGCCGTCTGTGCGCACTGTTACCTATATGTGTTACCGGCATATGCCAACGGCGCATGTCAGCCGCATACTCAGTCGATTGTCAGGTATCTGTTTCCGGGTACTCCCTTAGCGCTCTGACGGGTGAGTCCAAGCAAATGGCTTCATCGGTTCATCCACTTCGGTGTGAGTGAGAGCGTTGGTAAAGTTAGAGATCAGTTTGGATGCCAGCCCGGTAAGCACTTCAAGCGCCTGTCGTTTGCTGTATCCCGCGTTCAAAAACGCCTGCAGTTTTTCGTCACCAATATGACCACGCTGATCAAGCAGCGCCTTGGTATAGTCATGCAGTGCCTGCAGCTTAGGATCGGGAATGGGCGTGCCCTCTCGAAGCGCTTCGATCACCTCATCGGGCATCTTGCCTGCTTTCATCATCCAAGTATGGCCAGGCACACAGTAGTGACAGTTGTTCTCAAAGTTCGCCGTCATAAAGACCACCTGCTGCTCTACCGGAGACAAGGTGGTGCTTTTCATAAACAGGTTGAAGATGGTGTTATATGCTTCATAGGTCGCTGGGGCTTCGGCCAGGATCTTGTGCAGATTTGGCAACATGCCGAAGCCTTTAAGCGACTGCTCCATCAACGGCTTAGACGCTTCCGGAGCGTTATCAATGTCGTAGTAGGTAAACATCACTTTCCCTCTCAGTCAGTCTGAATTGGTAATGAGATAGCTAACAAAACACGCTTACGGTTTTTTCTCGACGATGATGGCAACAACCGTGGTGTCGCCGGAGTTGGTCACCTGATGGACCCAAGCCGGATGCCACATCACATGACCATCAGGGACTTCGGCGACTATCGACTTGCCATCGCCCTCAGTGATGGTCAGCGTGCCGCCTTTTTCAAAGTAGACAGTTTCGTCGTGATGACGATGTATCGTGTCCGCCTCTCCCGGCTGCAGTACCATTTTCAGTACCAACACCTGCTCATTCTCAAGCAGCAATTGATACTGTTCTGGCGACGCAATATGTGCGGGTTTAAACGCAGATGCCATCGACAGCCCCGGCAGCATAAACAGGAGCAGCAGAGCGCCGCTGCTCAGCACTCGGTTAATGTGTCTATTCATGGGGTGCACTCTCCTATTACGCGTTCTCATCTTTTGCCTCTCTGAACACAACAGGTTGTCTCACGTGGGTAGCAACATGCCTGCGGTCGCCACCGGACATGCGCCCCCCGACATGCGCCACCCGAAGTGATGACTGACAACTAAAAGTTTTTGTCCAAATGGGCGTCGAACCGCTTAAAGTCGTTTTCGATATCGGCGTTTTTCATCACGTCGTAGCAGGCAAAAGTAGGTAGTGCAGTCATGCCAAAGAAACGGAAGTTCGCGTGCATGTGCAACAGCAGGTCATCAACCGTCTTGCCCCGGAACAGGTACTCATCGTCATCACCGAACGATTCAGCCGGTGCATTAAACGTCACAGACAACATGTACTTGGTATTAGTGCGGGTGCCCCCGGTACCGTAGTTCTTTTTCGGCTGTTCCGGTGTGCGGCCATCAAAGTTACACAGGGCACCACCCATGCCTGCGGTAAAAACTTCGTCCATATACTTCTTGAACGACCAGGGGATGGTCATCCAATTGATAGGAGACTGCAGGATCACACGATCAGCCCACTCAAAGTGCGCCAACTGCTCCTCAACCACGATCTCGTCCTGCATGGTTACCACGCGCACCTCGTGTCCCTTCTCCTGCAATCGCGTTTTGGCTTTTTCTACCAGTGAAGAGTTCAGCTTGCCCTCTGAATAAGGTGAAGGCTCGTGGGCGTTGATAATTAGAACGTTGCTCATCTGTTTGCTCCTGACATCGAATGACCCAGTCAATCACTCTAGTACGTGAATAAGTAAATAGGGTTCGTTTGGATTGTTGACATGCGGTTTATTATGGTAACCTCCAAACATTAATCAATTAGTATACTTTTAGTAACCTACTAAGTTTTTCGAGGTTAGAATTGGAAAGCCAAGTAAAAACAGACGCATATGGCAGAAAAAAAGTTGAGAATCCCTGCCTGGAACCATGCGCCATCGAAAAAGGGATGCGTTTAATCGGCGGAAAGTGGACCGGCTCTATCATCTATCACCTCAAGGATGGCCCGGTACGATTCAACGATTTGTCGCGCATGTTAGGTGGCGCCAGCAAGAAGATGGTGGACCAGCGCCTGAAGGAGCTGGAAGCCAATAACATGGTGATCAGAAAAGTGATCAACGATCGTCCGGTCGCCGTGACCTATGAGCTGACCGAGTTTGGTCAATCAGCCCTGGAGATATTGGATAAGTTGCGGATCTGGTCGCAGTCCAATGCCCTTTAGCCATCGTACAAAACAACAAGCTATTTAGAGTTAGAGCAAGTGTCAGACAAAGCGTTAGAAGCTGAGGTTAGAAAGAACCCCATGGTAGAAGTAAGAAAAGCGGTGCCACTGAAAGTTGGAGCGGCGCAGGTTGAGGCTGAGATCATCTCTTTCAACGGACTCGAGTCCGGCTGTGAACATGTCGCTATGAGATTTAAAGGGACTCATACCCACAACACTGGAACCAACAGCACCACCAGCGACATCCCGCTGGTGAGAATGCATTCCGAGTGCCTGACCGGCGACGTGTTTCACTCCTCTCGTTGTGACTGCGGTGAGCAGCTGAACGAAGCGATCTCACTGCTCCATGTTGAAGGCGGCATACTTCTTTATCTGAGACAGGAAGGTCGTGGTATCGGTTTGTATAACAAGCTCGATGCATATGAGCTTCAGGACACTGGGCTGAACACCTACGAAGCCAACGTCAAATTGGGTTTCGGTGAAGACCAGCGTGAATTCAGTGAAGCGGCAGAGATGCTAAAAGCACTCGGCATCACCCATATCCGCCTGCTCTCAAACAACCCACGCAAAACTGAGCAGTTGAAGGCCGCCGGCATTACGGTAGAGACCATGGTAAATACCTCAGTCCACCTGAAACCAGGTAACTCAGATTACCTGAAGGCAAAAAAGCAGCATGGCAATCACCAACTCAGATTCTCGTAACCTCGCTAGTCGCTACCTGTTACCTGCTCTGCCGATGATTCTAAACAGCCCAGTCTCAGTACTGGGCTTTTTTTTAATTCAATCTGAAACTAGCGATCCGCTCTCTGTAATAACTCTGACACATTGCCGGTCCAGTTATCAGCGCCCACTGATCTAACGTTGGGATAGCGCCATAGAATCAAAGAAAAACTGGTGAGAGAGCAAGATGCTGACACAGAACAAGAGATTAGTTGCGATAGGCTGGTTGATGGGGATCTGCAGTGTGCCAGCTAGCGCAGAGTCTCTGGAAGTCGAGTGTGTGACAGCAAGCCCATGCAAAACCGAAAGCCCGCAGCCCCTTTGGGAAGTCGGTCTGGCAGGCGGTATCGTTTATGGACCAGACTACCCGGCAGCGGGCCAAAGCCATACCAACCAGATTGCATTGCCCTACCTGATCTATCGTGGCGAAGTGATACGCGCCGGTGAAGATGGCTTACTAAAGGCGCAGGCATTTGAAGACGACCGCTGGGAACTAGATCTGTCCCTTGATGGTTCATTCAATGCCGACTCCGATGAGAACGACGCCCGTGAGGGTATGGAGGATCTGGATTATCTGTTCGGTATCGGCCCAGAACTCAAGTACAAAATCTACCGTGCAGATGATGAGCAAACAAAACTCGACCTAAAACTGCAGGCCCGCGCGGTATTCTCTACCGATTTTTCCAACCTAGAACAACGTGGCTATGCCTTTGAACCCCAGCTGCGTTACGAGCATGACAACCTGTTTGGCCGAGAGATAAGGTTTGTCGGTACGGTTGGCCCGGTTTGGGGCACAGAAAAGCTAACTGACTACTTCTATCAGGTCGATGATAGAGATGTCCGCCCTGATCGTGAAGCCTATGATGCGAATGGCGGCTATATGGGTACAGACGTCGGTTTTGGCCTGGTATTTACCCTGATGGAGAAACGCGCCCGCGTGTTCCTGGGTGGCCGGGTAAGCTTTCATCAAGGCGCAGAAAACGAAGATAGCCCGCTGTTTATCGACGAGACAACCTACGCTGTCGGTTTGGGCTTCGCCTATCGCTTGTTTGCGAGTGACAGGATGGCTTCAAACTAAAAAGCACTGTCACTCTTCTCGTAGAACTGAGCAGTCGGTCTCCCGGCTAGGAAAAAGGCGCCTTGAGGCGCCTTTTTGTTTCCACTCACACTTTCACTGCATTACAGAAGCTGACATCGGCATGATTATTTTGTTTGTCGTAGCTGTGATAAAGCTCGAAACAGGGCCGATCATCCATCTCCATCTGCGAGTTGACAACCTGATCGACCAGGCTCTGCCAAACTTGGCCATACTGGCTTTGGTCGGTAATCGTTTCCCTGACCACGGCATAGCTCCCTCCAGGAAAATCCTGCAACTCGACCGGGCCAGAGACATCAGTCCCCTCCGGCACCATCAGACACACATCAGTACGACATTTTTCAGCGGGGGTTATCTCAGGGTTGTCGTGGTAAATAAAAATACAGGTGCACTCCTGCAACCCTTTAGCACCCGCCCACTGATAAAGTTGATTGGTAGCAACATCGTATCCCTCGCCATAAGGGCCAGTAACACGAATGTACGCCAATTTTCCGGGTTCAAAATGACAGGTTTCCATAATTAGATGACTCCGTTGACTAGTTTCATCTGCATTATGTAAAGCCACCGGGCTGTCTGCGTGTCCAGACTTGCGCAAAGTGTGTCCAATCTTGCTGTTTTGCAAAATTGCCTTAAGTTGTTCGTAGTTTTGACAATCTCGGATAGCAGAGGGCGTTAGAGCGTAGTACTGACGAAACGCCTTCGCCAAACTTTGCGAACTGGAAAAGCCATAATCAAGCGCCACCTCTGTTACCGAGCGATTGGTGCAGTAAAGATCCAACGCTGCATTCTCCAACCGCAACCGGCGTATCATCTCCTTTGGCGTTTCTCCGGTAACCGCAGAGAACACACGATGAAAGTGAAAAGCCGATAGGTTTGCTATCGTCGCCAGCTCCTGAAGATTCAGTGGCGACATATAGTTTTTTTCCAGATGCCGAATAACCGGGATCAGTCGCTGATGATAACGGGTAGACATTCGAGAACAGACTCCTTCATCCTACGGAGGTCGGTAATCCTACCCCTTTGCTGGTTTCTCGGGCAATACAAGCATCCATGTGGAAGCTATTTGTTTATAGGCGGATCGGCTTGCTGGGTATCGTGGGCGTGAAAGATATTTTTAAGCGCCACTCTCAGATCATCATTCAGCATAAACAAGCAAGGCAGCAGTAGCAGTGAAATCAGGGTGCCAAAGACGACGCCCCACGCCATGGTCATCACCATTGGTGCCACAAAGGGATTGTAGCCACCTAACCCATATGCCGTAGGCAATAAACCTACTAGCGTAGTAAGGGAGGTGATCACAATCGGCCTGAACCTTCGGGTGGCAAGCACTGCCACTTTCTCTGGATCACCACCATGCGCCTCTTTGTTCAAGGTGAATATCATCACAACGGCATCATTGACCAGCACACCCACCAGCCCCAAGACACCGATCAACGCCATAAAGCTCAGCGGAAGCCCTTGAATCGCAAAGGTCAGGAAAACGCCCATGATTGAGAAAGGCAACACGGCCATCACCAGCAGTGGTTGGGAAAAGGAGTTAAACAGGACCACTAACACCAGCAGGATAAGCATCAGACACCCTGCAAACGCAAACCCTAACTCAGTGTAACTGGCCCGATGCTGCTCAATTTCGCCTCCTTGATAGAAGGTGACATCGGGATAGCGTACAGACCAATCCTGGGCCGCAATAAATTGACTGAGTTGCTCATTCACCGTGACAACATCTGTCTGGCTGCGATCTATTTCGGCATATACAGTCACAGTGCGGCGACCATTATGGCGCTTAATATCTGCCTCACCCGGGCGAAGGGAAAAATCAGCGACAGAACTCAGGGCGACGGCTTTGCCAAGCTCATTGACCACAAACAGATCCCTCAGGGTTGAGAGTTTCTCTCTCGCCTGCGGGGGCAATCTCAGCCTGAAATAGATCCGCTCTGCGGCAAGTTGTTGCTCAGAAATCAACAGGCCATCCATCGCAATACGAACGGCATCAGCGACCTGCTTCACACTCAAATGATAGGACGCCAGGTTGTGATGATTGAACTGAAGGTCCACAATCGCCTTGCCGGTACGATCACTATCCCAGACTTGCGTCACCCCTTGCACACGCTTCAGATACTGCTTAATACTGGCTGCAATGACACGTTTATCTGTGCCATCTGACATCACTTCCAATTCAACCGGCTTACCGATAATGGGCGCATCGCTCATTGGTTCAACTCTCAGCATGACAAAGCCTTGAAGAGATTGTGTCACCTGCTTGAGCTCAGCCAGCGTCTGTCTTTGGTCTTGTTGCACCTGGTTTTGTGGTTTTAAAAACACGGTCACAATCGCCCAGGCTTGGTTTCTTCCCATGGATCCGCCATAGGGATCAGTATCATGGTGACCAATCTGACTGGTGATGTTCAAAAGATCCGATGCTGGCACGGTTTGTCGCACGAGTTGTTCGATCTCTTCTACCCGCTCCACGCTTTGCTCGAAAGCAGTGCCATTGGGCAGCTCGACTGAAATATGGATAGTATCGACGGCGGTTTCAGGATAGAGCTGAAACCTTACCAAAGAGCCACTCACTGCAGTGACCACGATAAAAACCGTCACCATGCCGAACACTGCCAACTTGCGCCGTCGCAATAAGTAGCGCATGACCTTTTGATAGCGATGCTGAAGCTGATTGAGCCAAATGCGGGGACGAACTTTAAACTCGCTATGTGCCAGGTGAGCAGGTAGCAGAAACTTACTCTCAAACAATGACGCCAACAGTGTCATGCCCACCACAAGAGGAATTGCGGCAACAAACTTGCCTTCCAGCCCACCCAGGAAGGTGATGGGTACAAATGCCAGTATGGTGGTAAGCACACTGACCAGAACGGGTGCCGCAATATCTTTAGTGCCGAGAATGGCAGAATCGACCGATGTTAACCCTTGCTCCTTTCGTACCTGAATCGCTTCGCCTGTGACAATGGCATCATCCACCAACATTCCCAACACCAGGATTATCGACATCAAGGTGAGGCTGTTAACAGAAAGCCCGAACATCAACATGCCGCAGAAAGTGGCCAAGACCGCAAATGGCAATCCGACACTGACCCAGAACGCCATGCGGCCACCCAAAAATAACCACAAGATTAGAAAAACAGATATCAGCCCAAGTACAGCATTGCTCACCAACGCATCCAACATGTCGTAGGTAAATCGAGATACGTCGTTAACCAGTTTAAGCTCGACGCCAGGTGCCGGAGATGACTCGTCCAGCAACGCACGAATGCTGGCGATGGTTTTCAATTCGTCAGCAGAGCCTTGTTTCTTAATCAGCAGGGCGATCCCCAGTTGACCATCGCTGCGGAGCTGCACCGACCAATCTTCAAACGTTCTTACTACTTGGGCGACATCTCTGAGGCGAACTTCATTCCCCGGCTGCGCACTTCGAATGATGACATCAGCCACCTCCAGCGGGTCATCAAACTGGCCCACTGTCAGCACCTTTTTCTCGCCAACCAGAGAAGCCAAGGAACCGCCACTGTCACGGACATTTCGGAGCTGTATCGCCTGTTGGATCTCGCTGTATCCAATGCCGAGCTGCCACAGCTTTCGCAGGTCAGGTTCAATACTTATTTCTGGGCGTCGATACCCTAACCTCTCAACACCAGCGACACCCGGTGTCGCCCGGAGCTTTTGCTCCCATAACCGGGCCTGTTGTCGGAGCACAAGTTCTGAGGCCGGCCCAGTAATATGCAACTCTGCCACCGCTAAATTGTCGGTAGAGAGGGCCTCTACCAAGGGCTTATCAATCAGGTCGCTGGGCAGTTTTGATTGGGCTCGATCAACCGCGCGCTGCACGTCAGACAAGCGCTTAAACGACTGCGCCTGCTCGGTGTCTGGGTCTAAGATCACTGTAATCAGAGAAAGGTTTTCCATGCTTCGTGACAACACTTTACTGACCCCATTAACCTTCAGTATCTCCTCTTCAAGGGGGGCAGAAATGGACAGCTCTATCTCTTCTGGCCCGGCGCCAGCCTTGGTCGTTGTGACATTGATAATGCCCATCTCTATCTTCGGCACCACTTCATAGCGCAGCACAACCAAACTCATCAGGCCCAAAACCAGCACCAGCGCCATGACCAGATGTCCAAGTTTTGGACGTAAAATAAAGAGGTTTAGCCAGTAGTTTTTAGCACTGCTTTTATTGGGGTGCATGGTCCACCTCAATCTGAACGGGACTGCCCTGAGTCAGGCGGTCAGCGCCAATCACAACCACCACATCATCTGACTTTGCACCAGATAAAATGACCAGGTTGTCATTCAATCCCAATCCCAACTGAACGGCTCGGCGATGAGCCTTTTCATTCTTTACCGTATATATGACATGTTCACCACCGTCGGCTACGACCGCAGACTCAGGCAGGAGCAAGACACCTTCCTGAGGCACGGTTTGCACAGCGACGCTCACACTCATCCCCGCCTTGAAGCGATGATCAGCATTATCCAATAACAGTCTTACTTCGTAGTTTCCGGTATTTGAAGAAGCATTCGATGCAATGGATGTGATCCTGGCGCTCGCCTCACCAAACACGGTGTCAACAATGGCGTTATTCCCCAACCGTAATAGCGGCAGCATTTTCTCACCAACAAACACAGACACCCGCAAATTGCTGTCGGTTTCCAGTTCGAACAGTGGCGCATACGCTTCGGCGTTTTCTCCAGGCTCAACCAAGCGAGTACGAATGACACCAGCGGCAGGGCTTCGTAATTCAGCATTGTTGAGGTCTTGCAACACGACTTGTAGTTCACTTTCCAAAGTCATCACCAGCGCTTGGGCCGAATCAAAATCAGCTTGCGCATTGTCTAGCTGTTGCTGAGATACCGTATTGCTGACGATGAGTTCACGCTGTCGAGACAGTGACAGCTCGGCATGGGTGCGCTGACTTTGTGCTTGCTCCAATCGATGCTGGATTTGGCGGCGCTTTAGCAAGATTTTACGCATATCAAATCGCAACAAAGGCTGACCTTTCGATACCCGCAAGCCTTCTTTCACCAGCACCTCTGCTACCGGCGCAGAAAAGTCTGCACTGATGGCAACGGACGACGTGGGCTCAAGCACACCATAGAGATTGAGCGAGCCTTGGAGCTGACGGGGTTTTAAGGTGATGACTTCAACCGGGATCGGTTTAACAGACGGCAGCGAGACCTTTTCCGCCTCCATTTTCTCTTCGCAGGCGGTTACCATCAGCACCATCACTAAGCTCAGCCACATCCGAATCACACAACCCCCTGAGCAATACTGTTGCAGAATATTCGGCAGAAACTTCGCCAGTTTTCACGACACTGTTCTGGCGTATTCAACAAGTACCAATGCAACATGGTTCCGCCTAAATGGGCGTCTATAATCTGTACGGCAGCCGTGATTTGTTTGTCGCTTAAGTCAGGAAACAGATAGCGTACAACTTCGGAATATTGTGCAAGGCTATGCTGAAACAGCTTGCGCACTTTTTCTTGAAAAACCGGCTCAAATACTGCCTGCTGAACGAATGCCAGCATCGCTTTTACCTTTACCGGCTCCTGCTCCATCAGATAAAACACCTGCTCACCTATGTCGGTCAGGTACGCTTCTAAACTGGGATAAGAGGGTTTTTCCTCAGCGCCGGTATACATAAAACTATCAATTAATGACTGCAGCGCAGCGAGTTTGACGGCATCCAGATTTTCAAAGTGGTGATACAGCGCGCCTTTGCTTGCACCTACTTCCTTGCTCAACATGGCTGCCGAAAACTCAATCGGCCCCTTTGTACCAAAGAGCTCGATGGTCTTTTCAATGACGCGCTGTTTCATCTGTATCGCTGCAAGTTCTTTCTTATTCATAACGTTCTCAATTCATCTGCTAATAAAAGCATAGATCAATACCGACCGTTCGTTCAATATTTTAATATAGTGATGCAACGACCATGCTGATCAACAGGCAGGTCATCGAGTTTGACGATGAGTAAAGCAAGAAATGAAGCGCAGAAAGTGAGAGTTGAGCGACTTAAAAAATGGGAAATGCCGCGCGGGAGCAACTCTGCCTACCCAGGAGAGCTAAACCGCTCTCCTGGGTAAACAAAGGTATTCAGTTAACTGGGAACTTTACTTTTCAGTCCAGGCATCCATCCAACGGAACACTTCGGAATACCACTGCTTGAGGTTATCCATATTGAGGATCCAGTGGTTTTCTTCTGGGTACATAATCAAACGGCTGGGAATGTTACGACGCTGCAGCGCGGTAAATGCCGCCAGGCCTTGGTCGTAAGGTACACGGAAGTCTTTCTCGCCGTGGATGACCAGCATTGGCGTCTGCCAGTTCTCAACATAGTCAGCCGGGTTGAACTTGGTGTAGTCTTCGCTGCCATCCCATTGTGGGCCGCCCCACTCGTGCTCTGGGAACCAAAGCTCTTCGGTGGTGGCATAGAAGCCAGGCAGATCATACAAACCCGCGTGGTTTACCAGGCACTTGAAACCATCGTTCCATTTACCTGCGATCCAGTTGATCATGTAACCACCGTAAGACGCGCCAAGTGCACAAGCGTTATTGGCGTCCAGCCACGCCTGTTGCTCAGCAACAGCCGCAAAGCCTTTCTGTAGATCTTCCAGTGGCTTGCCACCCCAATCACGAGAAATGGAGTTGGTGAACTCCTGGCCGTAGCCAGTAGAGCCGTGGAAATCGATCATCACCACGCCATAGCCCTGTGCCGCCCAAAGCTGAGCATTCCAGCGGTAATGGAACATGTTGCCAAATGAGCCTTGTGGACCACCGTGAATCAGGAACGCTACCGGATACTTCTGGCCCTTCTTAAAGCCAACCGGTTTCACCCAATAGCCGTAAACAGTTTCATCGTTCCAGCCTTTAAAAGTGAATTGTTCGAAATCACCGAAACTGATCTCTTTCAAATGGTCAGCATTCACTGCGGTCAGCGCATAAACCTTATTGTTCGCCAAGCTCAGTGCCTTAATCTCTTTTGGCGCATTCAAAGCGTGACGGGTAAACACCAGCTTGCCACCTGCAAACTGCAAGTCACCCACATAGCCATCGGCATAAAGGCGCTCGACCTTGTCGTTGGCAATATCGATTTCAAAGATGCTGCGCTGACCCAAGTCCTGCGCACTCACATAAAGCGTTTTACCATCGTTGGAAAACACTAAGCCACCGGTAGAGCGGTCCCAATCAGCCGCCACTTCGTGTGTTTTACCGCTCTTCAGGTCCATCAGCATGATGCCAAAACGGTCCGCTTCAAAACCTGGCTTTATCATGGCTAGATAAGCCAGCGTTTTACCATCTGGCGACAGCACAGGATGTGCATCCCACGCTTTGTTTTGTTCTGTCAGGTTTTGAGGCTTGTTACCACCAACTTTGACGGCATATAGATCGTAATTGGTATGCCAAGGCTGATCTGGACCAGGCGCCTTCGCAGTAAAGATAACCTGCGCACCATCATGGGTAATCGCAACCTCTTCCATTCCTGAGAATGGACGGGCAGGCACATCAGTTTGCCAGTTTGGCATCAAATCAGTGGCATCTGTGATTTTGCCCTTGGCGTCGGGAGTGGCGCTAAACAGATGACGTTTCCATTTAGGCAGCCAGGTATCCCAGTGGCGCACCATCAGCTGATCATAGACACGACCGGTCGCTTTTTCTTCAGCAGCTTTCTGTTTGCTTTTTACTGTGCAATCCAATGTCTCGCACTCAGGATCAACGCTGATAGACAGGACAAAGGTTTGGCCGTTTTTCGCGATCTTAAATCCTTCAATATCCAGTGGCAGATCAGAGACCTGAACCGCCTCGCCCCCCGTCAGGCTGAGGAACCAGATCTGGCTGGAACCGCTACGGCCGGTGAGAAAGTAGATACCACTATTATCGGGTGCCCAAACAACATTGTGCTCACCTGTGCTACTGGTGATTTGGCGAGCGACGCCATTCTCTCTCAGCGGTTTCAGGTAGAGGTAATTGGTTTTGGCTTTGTCACCGACGGCTGGCGAGTTCACGCCATACACCAGGTGATGACCGTTGGGAGATACAGCTACGCTGTGAATCTTGTTGAGTTCGGATATTTTGTCCACGGTTAAGCCCTGAGGCTTGGCGTGAACCGATGTTGCGGCGGAAGCAGCGAACAGAGACAGCAATAACAGCAGGCTCTTGCGCATGAATGGCTCCTTGTTAACTCTGGAATGGTTTAAGTTTTAATTGTTGTGGCGCTAGTTTACGCAGTCATTGGGGCAATTTCGAATGGTTGAAGCGAAGAAGAGATCGCTGAAGTGTAAAGGTACAGCTGGAAAAGAGTAAGCAGATCAAGGAATGCTCCTCGAGAAGATAATCCAAAACGAAAAAACCCAGCCATAAGGCTGGGTTTCCGAATTTGGTACCAGTGGGCGGACTTGAACCGCCACGCCCGCAAAGGCAACGGATTTTGAATCCGTCATGTCTACCAATTCCATCACACTGGCAATGAATTTTAAGGCTTCCGCCTGACGTTACCGGGGTGAATTGGTGTCCACCAGTAACGAAGTGCGCTCATTATACGTATTCATGTTGCGCTGACAAGCCCCGTTTGCGCGACCGCACAAATAACATACAGAGCGAAGAAAAATCATCTGATACACTAGCTGCGCACTAACGCCAACTTGATAAGAGCGAGCTATGCCAAAACACCCTCATGCTGACTTTCCCCGTGCCGGATTTTTGCGTCGATTAGGCGCTTTTATATACGACGCCTTGCTGGTTGCTGCCATTTATATGGTTGCAGGCGCCGTTGCCATGCTGTTTACGGTAATACTGGAAAAACTCGGTTTGATTTCACTTGAAGGATATCAGGATATGGCTGAGTACCTGGGCGTTCAGCCTTGGTTCAGTTTCTATCTGGCAGTGTGTATCTGTAGCTTTTTCTGCTGGTTTTGGGTTCGCAGTGGTCAAACCCTTGGCATGCGCGCCTGGCGCCTGAAAGTGCAAAATGAAGATGGTACGCCTATCACTTTTACTCAGGCACTTATTCGTTTGTTTACCGCAGCGATGGGGTTGGGCAATCTTCTAGTAATTTTTGACCGCCGCCAAAAGCGCGCATTTCAAGATTACATGGCGGATTGTGTGGTTGTTGTGCTTAGCAAAGAGGCGAATCAACTCAAAAACTGGCAGGGTGTTTAGCATATTCAGGCCCTGCCAATGAAGAGAGTGTCGGTGCAACTAGGTATTTCGCCGCAGTAGTAGCACCGCAACTCCGGTAAACAAGATACCCGGCAGCGCAGCTCCCAGGAACGGTGGCATTTGGTAGACCAGCGCAATCGGTCCGAATATCTGCTCACAAATATAGAAAGTGAAACCTGCCACAATTCCCATCAGGATCCTCGCCCCCATGGTCACTGATCGCAGTGGCCCAAACACAAACGACAACGCCAGCAGCATCATCACAGCAATGGTCATGGGTTGTAGCAACTTGCGCCAAAACGCCAGTTGATAGCGGGACGGCTCCTGGTTGCTGTTTTCCAGATAGGCAATGTAGTCAGAAAGCCCTTGCAGCGACAGCGCTTCAGGTTTCACTGTTACCACACTGAGTTTTTCAGGGGTCAGATACGAGTTCCAGAAGTCGGTAGGCTGATAGCGATGACTCACTTTAAGCTCTTCAAACTGGGTGAAGTTGACGTCTTCAAGCTGCCAAACACTGCCCTTGAACTCCGCGGTACGCGCGGAAACGATGCGGTGCAGATCTAACTTGCGGTCAAACTCATAAATGGTGACCTGCCCCAATGAGTTCTCATCAACCACTTCACCAATATTGACAAAACTGTCGCCATCTTTAGCCCATATCCCTCGTTCCGACGTAATCAGGCTACCGCCGGATAACTCCTGAGCCCGCAACTCTTTCGCCATACGCTCGGCGACAGGGGCGCCATACTCGCCCAGCGCCATCACCAGCAGCATCAGTGGGATGGCGGTTTTCATCACCGACCCCGTGATCTGCAAACGAGACAATCCCGCCGCCTGCATCACCACTAGTTCGCTGTTGGACGCCAACATGCCCAGGCCAATCAATGCACCCAGCAATACCGCCATGGGAAAGAACATTTCGATATCACGGGGCACACTCAACAAGGTAAACAGCAAGGCATCTGTCATCTCATAGGTGCCTTTGCCTACACGGCGCAACTGACCCACAAACTTGAGGATGCCAGATAAACCAACCAGTACTACCAAGCAGAGCGAAGAGGTAGCGATAATGGTTCGACCGATATAGAGGTCAAGCAGCTTAATCATGCCTGTCTCCCTTTTAGTCTCGCCATAAGTCTGACGCCCAAGGGACGGCCCTTAATCAGGAGTGCAGCACCGAAGAAAAGAGCTAATCCATGTATCCACCATAGGCCCAAGCCACTGGGCAACGCACCATCTTTCAACGCCTTATGTCCTGACATCAACAACACGTAATAACCCAAATAGAGCAAAATCGCTGGCAGCATCTTGGCAAACTTACCCTGACGAGGGTTTACAGCAGCAAGCGGCACTGCAATCAGAGAAAGAATCGGGATAGAGAGCGGCACAGCTAAACGCCAGTGAATCTCGGCATTTGCCTCTACAGAGCCCTCTTCCATCAATTTGGTCAGCGGCCACGCATCCATCTTGCGGCCTTTCTCGTCGATATCGAAATCTTTGAGCAGTACCTGATACTCTTCAAAGTCGACAATATGGTAATCCATCCGCCGTGGGTTACCTTCCCAGCGAGTTCCCTCGCTCAGGTGCAACATGCTGGGCTCGCCTTCAGCTTCCTGGATCGCCCCCATATCGGATACCACGATCTCAAAATTCTTGTGGCGCTCATTAATTTTGGGAGTTCGCGCTAAGAAAATCTTGAACAGGGTTTTGCCGTCACGACTGATCTTTTCAACAAAGACCACAGACCGGCCATCAAAGGTTTGTTTGAATTGACCTTCCACCAGGGTACGCAATCCTGCGCTGGCATCAGCCTCTTCAAGCATCTGTAACTGTTGTTCTTCGGCCCAGGGTTTCAGATATAAGCTGGTTGCTCCGCCGAGGAAAGCAAGGAAAAAGGCAACCACCAAGGTAACACGTGCCACGTACCATTCACTGACACCGCAGGCTCGCATCACCACCATTTCACTCTCGGCATACATACGGCCAAGAGCAATCAGGATCCCCAGAAACATACTGAGCGGCAGGATCATCAGGATCAACCCGGGCATGTTGAGTAACACCAGGCTGGTAACCAGATCGGCGGGGTACTTACCTTCTGCGGCTTTGGTTAGAACCGACACGAACTCGCGGCTGAGAAACACCAGCATGAGAACACTCAGCACGGTGAGCTGCGCTTTCAGAAGTTCTTTGGCCAGGTAGCGAAAAAGAATCACGAATATTCTGCCTACAAACTGCTCATTTTGGATGCGTTAAGCGTAAATTTAAGCTAACGCACCGTTTTTATATTTTTTCGGGTTGAAATCAGTGCTTTTGCCACCACTTCGACTATAGTACATAACCAAAAGTTCGCGGCAATTAGCGGGCTTTATCACTAACAAACTAATGCGTCGCACGCATTATGTAACAAACACCTTGGTTTGTCTTTAAGGTTTGAGGAGTCACTATGGAGTTCAGTGTAAAAAGCGGAAGTCCGGAGAAACAACGTAGCGCATGCGTCGTCGTAGGCGTATTTGAGCCCCGCCGCTTATCCCCCATAGCAGAACAGCTGGACAAAATCAGTGACGGCTATATCAGCAACCTGCTGCGCCGCGGCGATCTGGAAGGCAAGCCTGGCCAGATGCTGCTATTGCATCATGTTCCTAACGTACTGTCTGAGCGCGTTCTTCTGGTTGGCTGTGGTAAAGAGCGTGAGCTGGATGAGAAGCAGTATCGCCAAATCATCGGCAAAACGATCAACACACTGAACGAAACCGGCTCCATGGAAGCGGTCTGTTTCCTGACTGAACTACACGTGAAAGCCCGCGACACCTATTGGAAGGTTCGTCAGGCAGTAGAAACCACCCACGACAACCTGTACAGCTTCGATCAGCTGAAAAGCAAAAAGGGCGAAACCCGCCGTCCACTGCGCAAACTGGTATTTAACGTTCCGACCCGCCGCGAACTCTCGATTGGCGAGCAGGCAATCAGTCACGGATTGAGTGTGGCAGCAGGTATTGAGACCTGTAAGAACGTTGCCAACATGCCACCGAACATCTGTAACCCAGCGTACCTGGCCGAGCAAGCGAACGAACTGGCAGCCAAATACGACAAAGTCAGTGTTGATGTCGTCGGTGAAGCTGAAATGGCCGAACTCGGCATGAACAGTTATCTGGCAGTGGGGCGCGGCTCAGAAAACGAAAGCCAAATGAGCATCATCCACTATAAAGGGGATGTTAAAAACGATGCCCAACCCATCGTACTTGTCGGTAAGGGCCTGACCTTCGACTCCGGCGGTATCTCACTCAAGCCGGGTGAAGGCATGGATGAGATGAAGTATGACATGGGCGGTGCAGCCGGTGTACTTGGCACAATGAAAGCACTGGCTGAACTGGACCTGCCACTTAACGTCATTGGCGTTCTCGCGGGTTGCGAAAACATGCCAGATGGTAAAGCTTACCGGCCAGGTGATGTGCTCACTACCATGAGCGGCCAAACGGTAGAAGTGCTGAACACTGATGCCGAAGGCCGTCTGGTACTGTGTGATGCCCTCACCTATGTTGAGCGTTTTGACCCAGAGTTAGTGATTGACGTGGCCACGTTGACTGGCGCTTGTGTGATTGCCTTAGGTAAACACGCGACCGGCTTGATGAGTACCCACAACCCACTGGCCCACGAGCTGCTCAATGCGTCAGAGCAAAGTGGTGACCGCGCATGGCGTCTGCCAATTTGGGATGACTACCAGGAAATGCTGGAAAGTCCATTTGCAGATATGGCAAACATTGGTGGCCGCCCTGCTGGTGCGATCACCGCAGGCTGCTTTCTGGCCCGGTTCACCAAAAAGTATCATTGGGCACACCTCGACGTTGCCGGTACAGCTTGGCGCAGCGGCAAGGACAAGGGCTCCACAGGGCGCCCGGTTCCGATGCTGACGCAGTTCCTGCTGAATCGCGCAGACGAAACTTTGGGAGAATAAAATGACGCAGGTGGTTTTTTACCTGCTTCCCGAACAAACACAGGCGCCAAGTGCGCCTGTGTTGCTTTCTTCCGCCTGCCAAATCGCTGAGCGCTGCTATTTAGACAAAGAGCGCGTCTACATGTTGGCGGCAGATCAAGCACAGGCAGAAGCAGTTGATGAATTGCTGTTCAGCTTTGAGCCAGACAGCTTTGTTCCGCACAATTTAGTCGGCGAAGGCCCTAATGGTGGTGCCCCGGTCGAGATAGGTACTCACGCTCCCAAAGGCCAACGTTCGGTTCTGATTAATCTCTGCCCACAAGTGCCTTCATTTGCGGTAAAATCCCGCCTCATTATCGATTTCGTACCCGCTGACGACGCTGACAAACAGTTGGCTCGTGAGCGTTACAAACAATATCGTGCGTCCGGTCTGGCCATCGACACTTATGAGTTGGCCGCTTCGAATGCCACAGCTAGCTGATATTTAAAGATTTATGGAAAAGACCTATACCCCGCAAAACATCGAGCAGGACCTTTATCAAGAGTGGGAAGCCAAAGGCTACTTTGCCCCATCCGGCAAAGGTGACCCTTACTGCATCATGATCCCGCCGCCGAACGTGACCGGCAGCCTGCACATGGGCCACGCATTCCAGCAAACCATTATGGATGCCCTGACCCGTTACCATCGCATGAAGGGGAAGAACACGCTGTGGCAGGTAGGTACCGACCACGCAGGTATTGCTACCCAGATGGTAGTGGAACGCAAACTGGCCGCTGAGAATGGCCCTACCCGCCAGGAACTTGGCCGCGACGCCTTTATCGACAAGATTTGGGACTGGAAAAAAGAGTCCGGCGGCACCATTACCCGCCAGATGCGTCGCCTGGGCACTTCTGTGGATTGGGAGCGTGAGCGCTTCACCATGGATGAAGGCCTTTCCAACGCTGTTCAGGAAGTGTTTATCCGCCTCTATAAAGAGGACCTGATCTACCGTGGCAAGCGCCTGGTGAACTGGGACCCTAAACTGCACACCGCTATCTCTGATCTCGAAGTTGAGAACAAAGACAAAAAAGGGTTTATGTGGCACTTCCGCTATCCACTGGCGGATGGCGCTACCACAGCCGAAGGCAAAGACTATCTGGTAGTTGCTACCACGCGTCCTGAAACCATGCTGGGTGACACCGCCGTCGCGGTTAACCCGGAAGATCCTCGCTACAAGGCGTTGATCGGCAAACATGTGGTACTGCCATTTGTTGATCGCAAGATCCCGATTGTTGGTGACGAACATGCCGATATGGAGAAAGGCACCGGCTGTGTGAAGATCACGCCAGCGCACGACTTCAATGACTACGAAGTAGGTAAGCGTAATCAGCTGCCAATGATCAACGTACTCACCTTCGATGCCATGATCCGCGACGAAGCAGAAGTATTTGATACCAATGGCGAAGCTGCCGACGTTTATTCGAGCCAGCTGCCAGAACAGTTCCGGGGTCTGGAACGTTTCGTTGCCCGTAAGGCGATCGTAGCCGCGATGGATGAACTGGGCCTGCTGGACGAGGTTAAAGACCACGAACTGACAGTGCCTTATGGCGACCGTGGTGGTGTTGTGATTGAGCCAATGCTCACCGACCAATGGTATGTACGTGTTGCGCCGATGGCTAAAACCGCCATTGAAGCGGTAGAAGACGGCCGTATCCAGTTCGTGCCAAAGCAGTACGAGAATATGTACTTCGCCTGGATGCGCGATATTCAGGATTGGTGTATCTCTCGCCAGTTATGGTGGGGTCACCGTATTCCAGCCTGGTATGACGACCAAGGCAACGTTTACGTTGGCACAGACGAAGCCGACGTTCGTGCCAAAAACAGCCTGAATGATGACGTGGTTCTACGCCAGGACGACGACGTACTTGATACCTGGTTCAGCTCAGCTCTGTGGACCTTCTCTACCCTGGGGTGGCCAGAGCAGACACCAGACCTGAAAACCTTCCACCCAACCGATGTGTTGGTGACGGGTTTCGATATCATCTTCTTCTGGGTAGCGCGCATGATCATGATGACCATGCACTTCATCAAAGATGAAGACGGTACTCCGCAGGTGCCATTCAAAACCGTTTACGTTACCGGCCTTATCCGTGACGACGAAGGCAACAAGATGTCTAAGTCCAAGGGTAACGTGATTGACCCATTGGACATGATCGACGGTATCGAACTGGACAGCCTGTTGGACAAGCGCACTGGCAACATGATGCAGCCTCAGTTGGCTGAGAAAATCGCCAAACGCACTCAGAAACAGTTCCCTGCCGGTATCGAATCGCACGGTACTGATGCACTGCGCTTCACTTTGGCGGCACTGGCATCGACCGGTCGCGATATCAACTGGGATATGAAGCGCCTGGAAGGTTACCGCAACTTCTGTAACAAGCTTTGGAACGCCAGCCGCTATGTGCTGATGAACACCGAAGAGCAGGACTGTGGCCAGAACGGCGGTGACATTTCGCTATCATTGCCAGATCGTTGGATTCTGTCTGCGCTGCAAAGCATGACTGAGGAGTTCAGCCAGCATATCGACAACTACCGTTTCGATTTAGCTGCAAACACTGCGTACGAGTTTACCTGGAACCAGTTCTGTGACTGGTATCTGGAGCTGACTAAACCTGTACTGCAATCAGGCAGCGAAGCTGAGCAACGTGGTACACGCCAGACGCTGGTTACCGTGCTTGAACAGCTTCAACGCATCATGCATCCGCTGATGCCGTTCATCACCGAAACCATCTGGAAGCGCGTAGCACCGTTAGCGGGTGTCGAAGGTGACAGCCTGATGCTACAGCCGTTCCCGGCTAAACAAGCTGACTTGGTTGATGACAGTGCAGAGCAGGATCTGGAGTGGGTTAAACAGTTCGTTGTCGGTATTCGTAATATTCGCGGCGAAATGGATATCAGTCCAAATAAAGCGCTGGAAGTGCTATTGCGCAACGCCTCTGCCGATGATCAGCGTCGACAGACAGAAAACGAAGCTTTCCTCTGTACCTTGGCAAAACTTACTTCTGTGAAAGTTCTTGCTGAAGGTGAAGAAGCACCGGCCTCTGCCACTGCGCTGGTTGGTGATATGGAAGTGATGATCCCAATGGCGGGTCTGATCGACAAAGAAGCAGAGCTGGCTCGTTTGGCAAAACAAGCTGAAAAGCTGAGCAAAGAGCTGGGCCGCCTGAAAGGCAAACTAAGCAACGAGAAGTTTGTCAGCAATGCGCCAGAAGCCGTTATCGCCAAGGAGCGTGATAAGCTGGCAGATGCAGAGAAACAGCTGGCCAAGCTGGAAGAACAGAAAGCAACGATCGCTGCACTCTAGCGAATTAGAAAAGCACGATTAAAAAAGCCGCCCATTAGGGCGGCTTTTTATTTTCTTAAACGTGATGACTAAACCTTAAAGCGGTTTACCAAACCTGCTATATCACCACTCTGCTCCTGCACTCTAACACTGGAGTGAGAAACTTCCTGGGCAATCGCATCGGTCTCTTCTGCCATATGTTTAATGCGAACCACATTTTCACTAATCTGATCTGCGGTGCTGGACTGTTCTTCAGCAGCCGTGGCTATCTGGGTATTCATACCCGCGATCTCCTGCACTGCACCCGTTATCTGTTCAAGCACCTGTCCGGTATGGCCCGCATGTTCGACCAACTCGGTCGCACGGCCCTGACTCTCACCCATCGCCTGCACCGCGTCGTGAGAGAGCGCTTGTAAGCGTTCAATGATCTCACGGATCTCATTAGTTGAATCCTGGGTCCGTTGCGCAAGGGTTCTCACTTCATCTGCTACAACGGCAAAACCACGGCCCTGCTCTCCAGCGCGTGCCGCTTCAATCGCCGCATTCAGCGCCAATAAGTTGGTTTGTTCGGCGATGCCGCTGATCACATCCATCACGGTGCCGATATCTTTACTGCCATCTTCCACGCGTTGAATCACGCCTGCGGCCTGCTCAATATTTGCGGCAAGCTGCTCAATCCCGGCGATGGTTTGATCAACCACAGTTCGGCCGTTAACCACGTCGTTATCAGCCTGGTGAGTCGCTTCAGCCGCATCAGTAGCGTTTCTGGCCACTTCCTGTACCGAGGCTGCCATCTCCGTCACCGCAGTCGCTACCTGGTCGTTTTCACCCTGCTGTTCGTTAGCCGCCTGTTTGGCGCGATCAGCAAGGCTGTTTACCTGCTCCAGCTCAGTATTGAGGCCAGCGACCAACGCTTGGATCTGTTTGATTAGATCGGACTGATTGGTGACAAAACGATTGAAGGTTTCAGCAAGCTGCGCAGCCTCATCTTTACCTTCCACTTGCAGACGATGAGTCAGATCTCCCTCACCATCAGCAATTTCTGACATACGGTCACGGATATAGGACAGGGTTTTACCTGCGACAGTGCCCACCCAGAGCCCGACCAGTACACTGACAATGGCACCACCGATGCCATAAATAAAAATCTGCGCTAAGGCAAAGGAGGCGTGCTCATCAGTGGTTTTCACCTGTTGATCGGCCTGGCTTTCCACCAGTTCGGTCAGCTGATCCACGATGTCACGCATCGCCTGGAACTGCTTTTCTGCATCACCCAGGCTGAGTTCTTTAGCGGCTTCCCAATCTGCATCGGCAATCGCCAATACTTTCAGGGTGCTCTTTTCCCAGGTACTGCGCAGACGCTTATAGCTTTCGAACAGCTGCTTCGACTTGTCGTCTTTACTCAGTTCAGCAAACTTGTTTATGCGATCTGCGCTCTGCTGCATGTTCTCTTTGTGCTGCTTTTTAAACACCGCATATGAAGGGTCATTGGGCGGCACAAATACCAGCGAACGCTCGGCAACCTGAGCTTGATAAAGGTCCCTGTCAGCCTGTAACAGCAATCCTAGCCGTGGCATGGTTTCTTTATTGATCTCTTCGTTCTCGGCAACTAAGTCACTGATGGCGCTATAGGCGACCACAGAAACCACAAACAGAACCAGAACAAAGAGAGAGGATAGGAAAAGCTGTTTACCGCGAAAGTTTAAGTTGTAGATCCAACTCATAACGACGACCTTTTTATTCGCTGAGCCAAGGGGTTGGAGCTAAAAAGTTAGCACAATCAAACGCACTGATAGCGTTACCGTGCTGACTTCTATAACTCCATCACAATTATCTGCGGCAGGTCGTACGTCAGTCGTCGAAAAGGGGGGAATTATTCGATGAAATAGGTACCCCAGCCGTCATAGTGCACATCATGCTTTTCGGCGAGGGCAAACATTTCTTGAGTTTGTTGGTCGATTTTTTCGATGTTGAGCGGAGATTTGGCGATCACGTCACAACAGATCAGCATACCGCCCTCTTCAAGCTCAAGTTCTTCCGCATCTGTTACTTCGAACCCTTTCTTGAAGGCATCAACGGCAAGCTTCTCCAAACGATCAAAGTTATCGCTGGCAAAATGATGTTCGAGCGTATACTCCGCGTCTGCATCACTGCCATCTTCCAGCAGTGCTTCCACCGTTTCACGGTTAATTTCCAGCTGCTCTGCGATCTCTTGTTCGAGTTCAGACATAGTTGCTCCAGGCTCTGGGCATTGGCCCTGTTTCAGATGCGGCGGATTCTAGCCTATTTGGGCGTTACCGTCAGTTTTAGGGGCGTCTTCAGTCGGCTTACCGTTAATTCGATCCAGCTGTTCAGCCATTAGTGCGTGAGTACTTTTCATCACCTTGCGCACATCATCCTCGGGATAGATGGCGATAGGATCCAAGTACTCCACTGTGAGATAGCCATTATTCCACTTATTCCAGCGGACATGCTCCAGATCAGACACAACGACAGGCACAATAGGCACACCTGCTTTTTGTGCAACACGAAATGCACCACTCTTGAATGGCAGCAAACCACGACCATGACTGCGAGTGCCTTCTGGGAACATCCAAACACTCATCTGTTTGTCTGAAATCGCCTTAACAACTTGCTTGATAGTGCCCGCCGCACTGCGACTGTTGCTGCGGTTAATCAGAATGTTCCCCGTGACCCAGTATAACAATCCAAACAGAGGAATATAGGCAAGGCTTTGTTTACCGACTGAAACCGTGCGTGGCCGCAATACACCCGCAAGCGCCAGAATATCAATGACGTTTTGATGGTTGGCTACATAAACGGCACTCTGAATCGGCGCGACAGACTCGGGAACCTTAACCCTCAGACGCATACCAAGAAGAATCACCATCCAGCTGAATGGACGGCCACACCAGTGCATCAAATTAGGGTGAAACGGACGCAACAAGCAAAACAGTACACAGGGCACGGTGAAGATAATCAGGTAGGTGAGCATCAGCAACACCCGAATCACAGCCAGCATGGTTCCTCGCTTAGTTCCTTTTTGGAGGGCGCAGTATACGTTGGTTGAGGCAATAGACACCTCTGATCTCTACATATACTTGCAGTTCAAGCAGGCCTTTCACCTGCTATTCGAGATATTCTTTATCCCAACATGGTATATAACTGCTTCGCCACATAAAATAGGCAATGATACCAATCCGCATAAAGATATGGTCATATTCTTATACGGATTGGTATTAATTGATCTCAACCCATTCAAGGCCTTAGTGAATGCAACACCAGACCCTCGGCGCCGATTGCCTGCTTTGGAATGACAGTCTCGAAATCACGCCGCAAGTCGACTGGTTCACTCCCAACTTTTGGCAACAGCAAGGTGCCGTGACCGGTACCAGCCATGGCAGGGGAACCACTTACTTTGTTAACTACCAAGGCAACAACTGGGTGCTTCGCCACTACCGACGTGGCGGCTTGGTTGCGCACCTGAGTGACGATAGTTATTTCTTTTTTGGTCGTGAAAAAACCCGTGTCTGGCAGGAGTTTAAGTTGCTGCTGGATATGCATGACAAAGGCTTGCCGGTTCCTAAACCTATTGCTGGTCGCATTTCACGGCATGCTCTCTGGTATCGTGCAGATATCCTGATTGAGCAAATTAGTGGCGCCCAGGACCTCTATCACCAGTTGCAAAGCAGTGCGATGTCCCCGGAGGAGTGGCAGCAGGTCGGCAGGCTTATAGCGACATTCCACAACCAGGGTATCTATCACGCAGATCTCAACATTCACAATATTCTGCGGGATGCCGCAGGCAAGCTTTACCTGATCGATTTTGACCGTGGCGAACAACGCGAACCATCGCCAGCGTGGCAGCAAGCAAATCTCGACCGATTACTGCGTTCCTGTCGCAAGGAGGCTGGCCGTGTGGACACTTGGTATTGGCAGGAAAGTGATTGGCAGCACTTGGTTGCTGGCTACAAACAGGTTCAGGAAGTATCGAAGTAATAACAAAGCGGCTTTAAAGCCGCTTTGTTATTTAGGGTCTGTTGACCTTTGCTGTATGTTTTTGCAGCAATATGCTGGGGATTTAGGCGAGGCAGAGGCTGTGAAGTTGAGTGGCCCTCAATAAGCAGCCGATAACGAAGCATAAATTCCCAGCAAATGCTGCCCCTTCTTTTGAAGGAAATGGGATTCGTTGAAACACGTTCTGCGCTGCGTCATTCGCTACTTTCTTAGATCGCTAAGTTACGTAGCTCATTTCTTGCTCAAAACGTGTTTCATTCGAACAAAATCCATACACTAAAGGCCAACAGACCCTAGTGATCAGAACAGGTTTTCACTTTCACCTGTTCCCGATGATGGATTGGTAGGGTCAGAATCCTCCGAGCCACCATCGACGCTATCGTCGCTGGGCGATGCCAATGTCCATTCAACACTGTCAACTCGCTGCAGTCCTCTTGGCAACTTGTTACCGCGACGACCACGCTCACCTTTATAGTGTTCAATATCCGCTGGCTTCAGGGTCAGTTTGCGCTTACCCGCCCACAGGGTAACTTCCGCATCTGCTGGGATCACTTCAAGGACCTTCACATACTCCTCCCGACTCGCAGAGCGCGCAGAAGGAATACTGATAATCTTATTCCCTTTACCCTTGGCAAGTTCTGGCAACTGACTCAGTGGGAACACCAACATGCGACCTTCATTAGAGATGGCCAGACAGAACTCGCTCTCAACATCTTTCACAGTGCATGGTTTAAGTACATTGGCGCCAGTGGGCAGCGTCAGTAGTGCCTTACCGTTTTTGTTGCGGCTGACCATGTTGTCAAAACTACCAACGAAACCATAACCGGCATCGGAGGCCATCAGATAACGCTGACCAGGTGTCGCCATCAACACATGCTCAATGGTTTCACCAGCAACGATACTAAAGCGTCCTGACAGCGGCTCTCCCTGGCTCCTGGCGGATGGCAGGGTATGGGCATCGGTAGCAAAACTCCGTCCTGAGCTATCAAGGAATACCACAGGCTGATTACTTCGGCCTGCCGCTGATGCCTTGTATTGGTCTCCAGATTTATAGCTGAGATTCGGAGCATCAACGTCATGGCCTTTGGCACAACGGGCCCAGCCTTTATCAGACACCACTACGGTTACAGCTTCACTTGGCACCAGGTCTTTTTCAGACAGCGCTTTTGCTTCGATGCGTTCAACTAGCGGACTACGACGCTCGTCACCGTGCTTTTCAGCAACTTCCTGCAGTTCTTTTTTAATTAGCGTCTTCATACGGCGATCAGAGCCAAGTGTCAGTTCAAGCTGCTGACGCTCTTTGTCCAGATCGGTCTGCTCGCCCTTGATCTTCATCTCTTCGAGCTTGGCCAAGTGACGCAATTTCAGCTCGAGAATCGCTTCCGCCTGTTTATCGCTGAGGCCAAACCGTGCCATCAATTCTTGTTTCGGCTCATCCTCATTTCGAATAATCTCAATCACTTCGTCAATATTGAGGAAAGCGATAAGCAAACCATCAAGGATGTGCAAACGCGCCAATACTTTATCCAGACGGTACTGCAGGCGGCGACGAACCGTCGTTTTGCGGTACTCCAACCATTCGCTGAGAATGCGGTCCAGCGACTTAACCTGTGGCCTACCATCCAGACCGAGCATATTGAGGTTAACCCGGTAGTTGCGCTCCAGATCCGTGGTCGCAAACAGGTGTTGCATCAACTGTTCTACATCGACTCGATTTGAGCGCGGCGAGATCACCAGTCGTGTGGGATTTTCATGGTCGGACTCATCGCGCAGGTCGCTGACCATCGGCAGCTTTTTGGCCTGCATCTGAGCCGCGATCTGTTCCAGGATCTTGCCGCCAGAGACCTGATGTGGCAGCGCGTGAATCACGATATCGCCTGACTCAATTTGGAACACGGCGCGCATTTTCAGACTGCCGCGACCGCTTTGGTAAATCTTCTGTAGTTCACTGCGAGGCGTAATGATCTCCGCCTCGGTTGGAAAATCTGGACCTTTAACAAACTCCATCAAGGCATCTAGTTCGGCCTTGGGGTTATCCAGCAGATGTACACAGGCATTAACCACTTCGTTGATATTGTGTGGCGGAATGTCTGTCGCCATACCAACGGCAATACCGGTCACACCATTCAGCAGCACATGAGGTAGGCGCGCAGGCAATACCTTTGGCTCCTTCATGGTGCCATCGAAGTTTGGCTGCCAGTCAGCGGTGCCCTGCCCTAACTCTGATAGCAGTACTTCGGAGAACTTGGCCAGTCTCGCTTCCGTGTAACGCATTGCCGCAAACGACTTAGGATCGTCGGGAGCACCCCAGTTTCCCTGACCATCAATCAGCGGATAGCGATAACTGAACGGTTGTGCCATTAACACCATGGCTTCGTAACAGGCACTATCACCATGGGGGTGATACTTACCCAATACATCACCTACGGTTCGAGCCGACTTCTTGTGTTTCGAAGCCGCGGATAACCCGAGCTCACTCATGGCATAAATAATACGCCGCTGTACCGGTTTCAGACCGTCACCAATATGAGGCAGGGCACGGTCCATGATCACGTACATGGAGTAATTAAGGTAGGCTTCTTCGGTAAACTGACGCAGGGGGACCTGCTCTACACCGTCAAGGCTGAATGCGGTGGAATCGCTCATCTGGCAAGGATCTTATATCTGTTATTCGTTAGGCCGCTATACCTTGCCAGAAATTAGCGGAGGCTTGAATAGGAGGAGCAGCAACTCGCGGGGTTTATCACACTGGCCGACGAATTAATCGCCAACTTATGTCTAACTTGCAGTCACTTCGACAAGTGCAGGCTGAACAGAATGAAGCATGGGGCCGGGTTTTCCAATGAAATAGCCCTGCCCGTAATCGATCCCCAACTCTTTAAGCACTTCATAGAGAGCGGCATTTTCTACGTATTCGGCAATGGTTTGATACCCAAAGTGCCCAGCGATCTCAACAAGGGCTTTAACAAATACGCGATCAGACGGTTTGTTAAGTAACTCTCGAACGAACGAACCATCAATCTTAATAAAGTCGACGGGAAGCTCTTTTAGGGTATGGAAAGACGAAAACCCGACACCAAAGTCATCCAGTGCAAAACGACATCCAAGCGCCTTGAGTCTTGCAATGGCTTCACACGCCAGGGTGAGATTATTAAGGGCAGCAGTCTCAGTGATTTCGAAGATCAGGCGGCGACAATCAACACGCGATGCGGTCAGGATCTTTTCGATTTGCCGCATCACCCGCTGATCGGCAAATGAACGCCCAGACAGGTTGATCGACAGACTGACATGCTGCTGTGACGCAGGCAGGCCAAGCAAAGTCTGCACAGCATTTTCGATAACAAACAAATCGATGCGAGAGATGTAGCCACCCTCTTCTGCCGCCACAATCAATGGGTAGGCAGACACCAAACGGTTACTTTCATCCTGGAAACGAAGCAGCACTTCATAATGACTGGTGCTGCCGTCGGACATCTCTTGGATAGGCTGGAACACCAACTGAAGTCGTTCCTGATCAACCGCACGGCGGGCTTGCTCCAACCAATAACCGCGCTGACGTTTATCGTCTTTTATCGATTCACGCTGATACAGGCTATAGCAGTTTTTACCCTGTTGTTTCGCTTGGTACATAGCCAGGTCAGCGTGAGCTAATAGTTCATCCAGGGAGTCGCCCTGCTCTGGATACGCCACGATACCAATACTGGCGGAGGCTGAGTGCAGCTGTTCTTTACCACCAATCCGCAGTTGCGAAACGACACGAACCACACGAGCGGCCACCATTTCTGCCAGTTCGGTATCAACGCCCGGTAGGTAGAAGGCAAACTCATCGCCACCAAATCGCGCACACAGAACATTCGGAGACAATACCTGCTCTAATGCACCAGAAACGGCGCGCAGCATACGGTCTCCAACATTGTGACCACTGTAATCGTTAATGTATTTGAAGTTATCCAGATCGATAAAGAACAGGCAACCTCGTTCATGTTTCATCAGCTGCTGACGCAACAGGATTTCGAATTGACGACGGTTGATCAGGCGGGTCAGGGAATCATGGGAGGCCAGCCATTCCAGCTCTTCAGCTCGGTGAGTCAGCTCCTTCTCCATATTTTCCAACTGGTCTGCCAGCTGGTAAGTCGCATTGGCCAAGTCATCCGTTTCATCAGAAAAACGCATTTTGGGTAGTGTGGAGATCTCATTATGAACATCACGATAACGAGACTGGGCAAGCAGTGGCAGCAGGCCAATGACTTTTCGAACGCGAAACAGAGGGCCTTTTAGAACCACGAGCAAAGAACCGAGCAAAAGAACCAGTGAACCTACGCTGAACAGCAGGTTATTGCGCTGGGCATTTTGTACCGCTTTCATGGTGCCATCGATATCCACCAACGAGCCGATGTAGAAAGACTCTTGATTGGTCACCGCCAGCGGCAAAGAAGATAGGCGCATCTCAAGTGCTCTGTCATCCATCTCTACCATCACAGGTTCGAGCGCCAACTGGCTTGGATGCCATTGGTTAAGCAGTTCTTTCAGCGCTCCACGTTTCTTGTAGGCCGCTTCCAGTAGTTCAAACGAATCCTTATCCGCCCTGACGGTAAACAGCATGGAGCCTAATTTAGTCTCCATAACGGGCATCAACTGATTAAACTTGATGACATACACCAGGCTATAGCGCTGAACCACGGCGAGTCCAGATGAGAATCGATATGGCACAACCGCCACCAGATAACACTCTTTACTGCAGTGCAGGTAATTCTTTGCTGTTGGTGTAAACAGCATGTCTTGGGAGAGTTTGTCTAGAGGAAGTGTCTGATATCCCCAGCTATCCAGAAAACGAGCGCGGCTGTCAAACAACATCAGACTATCAACCGAATAGCCCAGGTTGTTACGCAGGCCACTCCAAAAGCTGGACATGGCCTGATAGCTTTCGTCTGTCAGTGGCCCTTCATCAGAGCCATTCAGACCCACTTGGCTTAAGCGGTTCTGACTGAGAACCTGAAGTTGCTCCAGCATGCTGGCCAGCATGCCTTCAAGCTGAGCGTTTCTGAGTTGGCTTTGATTTTGACGCTCTAGGGCGAAGTAGTTATTGAGGTTGCGGTGATTCAGGTAGGCATACGTAGCAAAGAGCACCAGGATAAGAAATCCCAGTAACCCAACGATTTTCCAACTCAGTCCAAGCCTGAAATTAAATGCCCACTTCACTACTACGGGGTCCAAATAACGCGTAACTATCAGCAATTCAGCTGATTATCCACAGGCTCTTGAGTGATGCAAAAGCTAATTAAGCACAGCTTGATATGGATCTCCTTACCTTGGCAACTAAGTTGCCCTAAGCAGATTCATGTCACACCAAGCTGTTTTAAACAGGACCAGATATTAGCGGGTCAATCTGCTCTGAAGTGGTCTGTTCACGCTCAGATGATGCCGTTAACATTGCTTGTTGCGCTCGTTCAAGCAATTGCTCTGCTTTCAGGTCATCGCCAGTATAGGTCGCCACTCCAAAACGACATCCAAGGCCTTGAGAGGATGGCAAATTATGCTGAAGTACCTGATTAATCGCATCTTCCATACGATCACAAGCTCGCCAGGCACGCCTATCGTCTGTGTCCGGTAACAGCACAACAAAACGCTCGCCTCCCAAGCGTCCAAGTACATCATTTCCGCGCAATACTTGAGACGCGGAAACGGACAGCTGTACCAACAGGTCTTCACCAAATTGATGTTTTCCCTGCTCGGTTAACAGGCCAAATCCTCGTATTTCAAACATCATGACACTGAAAGCTGAGGGTAATCTTATTCCCCGTGGATGCAGCATTTTCTCTATAGCACCAACCATATACAGGCGGTTATACAAAGAAGTCAGGGGATCGGTATTTGTCACCAACTGCAACTTCCTATACGCACGCCATTGCCAGTAGAGCGATGCAGCCAAGGCCAGTGACATCAGACCAAGCACACTGCTCCAAACAAACCAGCGATGCTGTGCCGATTGGCTCTGCTCTAGCTGCATCTGCCTTAACGCACTCTCCTGCTCCAACATCTGATTTTCAAGTGCATGACGGTCAACATCGAATGCAACTCTGAGCAATGCTTCTCGATCTCGCTGTTCAGTGTGATAGAACTCAACCAACTGATCGACATGGCGATTAAGCCTGAAATAAGCTTCATTATATTCACCCTGCGCCGCCAGCACGCTGGCCTGCAGGCGCAGCGATTGCTGCTTCATCCAGGTTTTTTCCAGGTCTGGATTGACCTCCAGAATCTCGACAGCTTTTTTAATGGTGACGGCGGCTTCAGACACTTTATCCAAGCCCAGACTAATTTCAGCTCCCGTCATATAGAGCTGAACAGCAAATCCAGGATCAGCAGTATCAGCAACCATTCTTTCCGCTTTCAGAAAGGCGCGTTCTGCACGACTAAAACGCTGTAGCGCCAACCATCCATTGGCAAGCCCCATTTGCGCATAGGCCATATCCTCTCTCAGTCCCATCTTTTGTGCTGCCTCATAGGACTGCTCAAAACTGGCAATAGCATTCTGATATTGCTCATCAGCTTGATAAGCACTGGCTAGATTGTAGAGGCTGACGGCAATCTCAACAGGGTCACCATGCTGCGCGGCTAAGTCATAGGCTTCACCGTAATACTTAATGGCGGTTTGGTGTCGGCCCATGTAGCTGTATATGGTTGCCATCTCGTTGACAACGGCACCTAGTAGGCGAGTTTCTTCACTCAGCAAGGCAAAATCGTGGGCGATTCTAATATGCTTCAGCGCCCCTTCATTCTGTTCCAGAGTAGACAACAGGTTAGCCATACCCATGTGCGCTTCGGCACCTAAATCAGCATCCCCCGCCATTTCGGCATAGGCTATTGCACTACCGTATAGCTCTCTTGCTTCGGTGTACTGACTACGTGAAAGCAGGGTGTACGCCAGCCCTGTCATCAGGTGTGCTCGGGCCTCTGAAGGCGTATCGGGTAACCTGGCCAATGCCAGTCTTGCAACTCGCTCAGCCTCTTCCCAGTTACGGAGGCCACTGTATGCGTCAGTAAGTAAGGCACTGAGAAAGGCAAAAGACTCGGCATCATGCTGACGTTCATTCAGCGCAGTGCTTAACTCTCTTACAGCATCTGGGGGGGAGCGGTATACCAGATCTTCCAAACGATCCCATTCAGCATCATCTTTCGCCGCAACCATGCCTGACATCAGCATCGCCAGCAGCATCACACTCCATTGTGTTAGCCATTTATTCACGATCTAGTTCGCTTGCTAAATTACTGAGAAGCTCCAAATGTAATCTCTTTCCCCGTCAGGATCATCCCGTCAGGTCAAAGAATCTACTTTAGAGATTAATGAAGCACCTTGGTCAGCGTATCAAAACCCATAGGTCGATAGTAATAAAACCCTTGGGCAAATTCGCACTCGTTTTCATCAAGGAAATTTGCCTGCCCCTGAGTTTCGATCCCCTCAGCAACGACAGATTTCCCCAGCATACTACCAAGGGAGATCAGGGTTGACGCCAATTGGCGACGGGCGGGATCACTTTCGGTATCTCGAAGCAGCCGTTGGTCTATCTTAAGTAAATCAACTGGCACCCGTGATAACGTCTCCAAGGCGCACGGGCCGGCTCCAAAATTGTCGATGGTGAGGCCAACACCTAACTGATGCAATCTGGTCAGCAGCGCTTCAATTTCCTGTTCATGCTGAAGCAGCGTGGACTCTTTTAATTCAATGCGCAGTTTACCTTTAGGAATTCCCTGCCCTTCAATCAAACTTTTGAGCCTACCAACCAAACCGGCATCATCCATCTGCGAGTTCGACATGTTGAACGACAGCTCGATATCTTTACCGTGTTGCGAGAGCGCATGTGCGTCTTCAACGACCTGTCGACAAACCCAGTCTCCGATGGGCTTAAGCAGTTTGTTTCTTTCAGCCAACTCGATAAACATGGCAGGCGGCAGAACGCCAAGCCTTGGATGCCGCCACCTCAGCAGCGCTTCAGCTCCTTGGATCTTACCATCTCTCAATCGAATCTGCGGGAGATACACCAGCTCCATCTGCTCCAAAGCCAGGGACTCTTTCAACTCCGCCAACAATGTAAACTCGCTTTTTGCATCGACTGACTTGGTTGGGTCAGCAAACTGATAGCTGCTCACACCAGCGCCCTTGGCTCGATACATCGCTTTGTCCGCCAAATGCATCAGTTCATCCACCTGAACACCATCTTCTGGCGCCATCGCAATGCCTATGCTGGCACCTATCTCTACGCACTGATCATCCATGGTGTAGGGCTTAACTAATCCATTCAGCAGCTTTTCGGCAATAGCCGCGGCATATACTTGCTCATTGACGTTATGGAGTAATACAACAAACTCATCGCCACCAATGCGCGCAGCGTGATCTGTTTTTCGCAGCATGTTCTTTAAGCGATAGGCAACCTGCTTGAGCAACGCGTCGCCCGCCGCATGGCCATGTTTATCATTGACCGTCTTGAAGTCATTCAAGTCGATAAACAGTAGAGCCACGCCCATGCCATCCCGGTTGATTCTCGCTAATGAGTCTTTCAGCTGTTCGTTAAACAACTGTCTGTTCTCGAGTTGAGTCAGGCCGTCAAAATATGCAAGGCTATGAAGCCGTTGACGAATGGCATCCGACTCCAGTTCAATCATACGCGTTGTCATTGCCAGGCCAGCTGCAATAGCAAAGTTAAGCTCATCAACCTGCCAGTTTCTGACCAGGTCAGCTTGCTCAACCAGCATCATGCCGAAGCTCTGCTTATGAAGTTGAAACGGCACCAGCATAACGGACTTGAGCGACATCAACCGTCCAAGTTGTATTAGTTCAGAGGCGCGGGAATCCTTTTCAACATCTGGCGAGGCAAACGCAATACCTGTCTCAACGGCAGAAAACAACCGGCCAAACGAATGCCTGTTGAGCTGTCCAACTTTTCCGGGTTTGGTTTGTGTATCTGAATAAGCTGGCGTGATATTGCGCATCAGCTGCTTGCCACTTTCAAATACCCAGATACTGGCACCGCTGCAGCCTAAAACCGATCTAACAGTGCCACACACTTGTCCCGCCAACGCTTCCATGTTGTCGGCCAAAGCACAGTCCAATGACAACTGGCTGAGGCTTGCCCCCTGGCGTTGTAACCGGGTGTAGGTTTGGTTCAGGCGCACCTCGTCATGACGAACTTCGTCTTCCAACTCGGCCAATCTCAGTTTGCTTTGGTGCAATTCTCGGCTCTGCCGATTTAACGTAGACTCAAGCTGTAACTGATGCTTGTGTAACTCAGTCACGTCAATCAGTATCGACTCAACACTCGCATGCTGGCCCCGGTTGTTACTGGCGACACGACCGGACTCCCACAACCAGATTAAAGAGCCATCACGGTGAAATACGCGGTATTGAAGGGTGTAGGCCTGCTTTTGATGGATCTGTTGCAGCATGCTCTGGCGCAGTTTAGCTAGAGATTCCTGCGGGTGAAGAAGTGAATCAAAACTGCGGGCGTGGTGATTAACAAGCTCGTCAGAGCGGTATCCGACGAGGGAATGCATTGCCGATGAGACAAAGGAGAATGACAGGGCACTATCAAGCTTACGGCAACAAATTACGCCAGGAAGGCTGTTAAGCAATGCCTTCAGCTCACAGTCACACCCTAACCTGGCGGCGAGTGATGCTCGTTCAAACCTTTTCTGTTGCAACGGGACGCTCCTTGATCCCTCCGGCGGCCAATAATCACAGTATAGTCAAGCCTGCGTAATTATTAGCCCTAACAATAAAAATCCATCTCTGTTTACACTAGGTCTAAAGCTCTACGCGGTCACCTTTGAGTTCAAGCCACTCTTTGCGGTCTGAAGAACGCTTCTTCGCCAGCAACATATCCATTACTGCCAGCGTCTGATCGGCATCATCGACGGTCAGCTGTACCAAGCGGCGAGTGTTAGGATCCATGGTTGTTTCACGAAGCTGAAGCGGGTTCATCTCACCCAAACCTTTGAATCGCGTCACCTGGATCTTACCGCGTTTTTTTTCTGCTTCGATGCGATCCAAAATGCCCTGCTTCTCAGGCTCATCCAATGCGTAGTAAACCTCTTTGCCAACATCAACCCGGTACAACGGCGGCATGGCGACGTAAATATGCCCTTCCTGAACCAGATGACGGAAGTGACGCAGGAATAGCGCGCATAAAAGCGTGGCGATGTGCAACCCATCAGAGTCTGCATCGGCAAGAATACAAATCTTGCCGTAGCGCAGACCTGAGGTATCGACAGAATCTGGGTCCATGCCGATAGCCACTGAAATATCGTGAACCTCTTGAGACGCCAGGATCTGGCCACTGTCCACTTCCCACGTATTCAGGATCTTACCGCGCAATGGCATTACCGCCTGAAATTCTCGATCCCTGGCTTGTTTGGCAGATCCACCTGCCGAGTCCCCTTCCACCAGGAACAGCTCACTCTGGGCCGGATCATCCGATGCACAATCGGTGAGTTTGCCCGGTAGTTGTGGGCCTGACGTGACCTTTTTGCGGACCACCTTTTTAGCCGCACGCATGCGCCGCTGGGCACTGCTAATACACACATCTGCCAACAGCTCCGCAATGTCCGTATGCTCGTTGAGCCAGAGACTGAACGAGTCTTTGACCACACCGGAAACAAAAGCCGCACACTGCCGCGAAGACAGTCTTTCTTTAGTTTGACCGGCAAACTGTGGATCCTGCATTTTTACGGATAGGATATAGCTACAGCGATCCCAGATATCATCTGGAGTGAGTTTGACGCCCCGTGGCAGCAGGTTGCGGAACTCACAGAACTCTCGCATCGATTCAAGCAACCCGTTACGCAAACCATTTACGTGGGTTCCGCCCTGTGCAGTTGGAATCAGGTTGACGTAACTTTCGCCAATATTTTCGCCACCTTCAGGCAGCCAGGTAACAGCCCAGTCCACCTCTTCATGTTCTGAGCGGAACTCGCCGGTAAATGGGTTTTCAGGCAGAGATGGAAAGGCTTTGACACTCTCACGAAGATAATCACGCAAACCATCTTCATAATGCCACTCAACTATTTCGCCATTGACCTTGTCATTCAGCTTAATTCGCAGGCCGGGACAAAGAACTGCTTTCGCTTTCAGATTGTGCTTCAGCTTAGAGACTGAGAATTTAAAACTGTCGAAGTAGCTGGGATCAGGCCAAAACTGTACTCGAGTGCCGGTATTGCGCTTACCAACCGTACCAGTGACTTCCAGCTCTTTAACCTTGGCGCCATTCTCGAATGCAATTTCATGCATTTGGCCATCTCGACGTACCGCCACTTCCACTCGGGTAGATAGCGCGTTAACGACCGAGATGCCTACCCCGTGCAAACCGCCAGAAAACTGATAGTTGCTGTTTGAGAACTTACCGCCAGCATGCAGACGACAAAGGATCAGTTCAACACCACTCACGCCTTCCTCGGGGTGAATGTCCACCGGCATCCCGCGACCATCGTCGATCACTTCCAACGATTGATCAGGGTGCAATATCACCTGGACCTGCGTTGCAAAACCAGCCAGTGCTTCGTCCACACTATTGTCGATGACTTCCTGGCCCAAGTGGTTAGGCCGGGTCGTATCCGTATACATACCTGGTCTACGTTGAACGGGCTCTAACCCACTGAGCACTTCAATCGCATCGGCGGTATATTGCTGGTCACTCATCTGTCTGGCTCTTATCTGTTCTGGCTTTAATGGGGTTCATCTGCTTAAGGCGGATAATGGTGGCGATGGGGTCAATAGATGTCAATCATCAGCCAGTATCGGTTTGCTCATCTGCGTGGTACAGGTCATAAAATGAAAACATCTCGGGCAAATATTGCTCAAACATGGTGAATAGGTGGTCTCCTCCCGGAACGACACACTGCCTGGCGCCACGATAGAAGTTCTCTGCCTGCCGATAATCCAACACCTCGTCTCCTGATGTCATCAGTACAAGATATCGCTCAACAGAGATACTGGAGGGCTGTAACTGGACCAACTCCTCGATATGTGTCTGATTCAGGATATATGTTTCGCCCGTATATGGGTTGGTGTGTTCGCCGAGCGCCTGGCTTAATAGCATGGCTGGTGTCACCGCAGGATTGACCAAAACGCTGGGAATCGCCACTTTTTCAGACAACAGAGTCGCAAAAAAACCGCCGAGCGAACTGCCAACACAGGCACGAATTTTTTGTTCGGCGACCAATCGAGTCAGTTGTGCCCAGCACGCGGCAGGCGTACTGGAGAGCTGGGGGGCAATCAGCTGCCAATCAGGCCGTTGGTCGTTCAGATAGTCCCGCAGAACCTCTGCTTTAGCTGAGCGGGAAGAGCTGTTAAAACCGTGCAGATAAAGCAGATTAGGCATTAATACCCTTTGCTTTCCATATTGGGAGCGAATGGGTTTTTCTTTAGTCTGTGCACCTGAGTTTCGATATCACCGTTATCTAGCAAAGTAAGTTTGCGGTATCCGGGCGCCAGCGTATCCAGAGTGAACTGGTCGCACTTGGGCTTAAACTGAATGCAGGTTGACGGGGTAGAGATCAGCTTTAACCCTTGCTGTTTTAGTTCCATTTCCTGATGCACATGTCCCCAGACAATGCCTCTGACCTGGGGTTTGCCAGCTAACAATGACAGGAATTGCTCACCATTCTTGAGTTTATGTTGATCTAACCAACGACACTCCATGGGTACAGGGTTGTGATGAAGCATCACCAAACAGTGTTTGGCGGGATACTCTGCTATCGCATTCTCAACAAACTTCAATTGCTGTTCGGATAGGAAGCCATAGGTATGTTTCTTCACCTGACTATCCAGCAGCAAAACCTGCCACAGCGGAAACACGATCTGTTTTGCGCAATGTAAAGTAGGGCTATTCAGCTCCGTCGCCATGATAGAGGCATCATCATGGTTTCCAGGGATCCAATAACAAGGTGTCTGAAAACGCGCCATGCCATGGGCAAACGCGGCATAGGAGCGCTCTGAATCGTCCTGAGAGATATCTCCAGTTGCCAGGAAGGCGTCTACGGATTCATTGTTCGCGGCAATAAGGTCCAGCACAGCGTGAAAACTGTCACGTGTATTAACACCCAGCAGCGCCTTTTCCGGGCTGCCAAATAGATGCGTATCTGTAATCTGAAGTAGTTGAGGAGACTGCCGACCGCCTGGCAGAGTAACCTCAACTTTTACCATTTCCACTGGGTTTAGTCGCTTTTTCCTGAAACTGAGCTCGATGGCATCAAATCTGCGGCGCTGTAGCCAAACCGTTTACTGTGCTGTAGCCATTCCGCAAGAAATTGATTAACCTGGATTTTTTCGTCTTTATGAAGCATATTTTTATTAGGATAATCATATCTTGGCTTGAGCCTGGAAATCTGCTGACTAGTTAACACTTCTGCAACGCGAGCATCGTGGTACAACCTGACGGTCATATGAGGAAGCATAAAGGAGGCTGCACCGTCCCTTTTCTGTTCAAGACCAACGGTGCAGGTATACTTGGTTTCTTCGATAAGAGAAAGTTCTACCTGGGTGTGCGAATCAAGCGCCCAATGCAGTCTATCCCCTGGTTGACACAGTCGCTTTACCAGCAGACCCAGCGTCACATAGTTGCGTTCGCAACATCTGAGAAATGCCGGAAGGTCAGGTTGATAGCGACGTATCTCTTTCATCGCTATTTGCTCGTCCAGCGCTGACGCAAATTGTCACCATGCAGCTGCAACCACTGTAATGCAATGATCGTCGCTGCATTATCAACTTGCCCGGATGAAAGCAGGTCGATGGCTTGTTCTCGACTCACTACCTGCACCCTGATATCTTCATGTTCGTCGGCCAAGCCGTGAAGACCGCCCGCTCCGTGACTATCTATCTCACCAACATAGATTTCTAGTCTTTCGGTGGTACCACCGGGGCTCGCTAGATAGCTATGCAGGTGCTCCAATCGGCCCAGTTTAAGCCCCGCCTCCTCTTCGGCTTCACGATGAGCCACCTCTTCGCTGGATTCTCCCTGTTCAACAATGCCCGCCACCAGTTCATATAACCAAGGATGCTCAGAGGTGGCCAACGCTCCTACTCGGAACTGCTCCTGGATCACAACCGTATCAGCGACAGGGTCATATGGCAGCAGCACAACCGCGTGGCCGCGTTCAAATACTTCCCTATCCATAGGTTCACTCCAACCGCCAGCAAACAGGCGGTGGCGCAAACGGTACTTCACCATTGAGAAAAAGCCTTGATATAGGGTCTCAGTGGCGATCAGTTCAACGTCATTTTTGCCAAATCGCTGCGCATTAAAACTTAATCCCGACAATGGACAATCCTTTAACTAAACTTGTTCGTGATTTAGCCATTATCAGCGTGGCTTGATCTCATCACAAGTGAACAACTTCGCTGCTAAAAAATTTCTGTTACACTTGAGACAAACAATATGTGGTATCTCAAGGATATACTGCGTTTTGATAAGCATAAGACCCAATATGGCGTTCTGCCGATGGGCCAACTCTTTTTAGACTTGAAGGAAGACAGAAGACAATGGTCAAGAAGCCCCTTTCTTTTGCTGTAGCCGTGGCATTGGGTGGAATCTCCTGTGCTGCACAGGCTGACAATATCTGGCAGATCTACGAGAAATCACTGGAATCAGATCCTGTGATCCTTCGCGCGGCAGCCCAGCGTCAGGAAGCATTTGAAGCAATTACCGAAGCACGAGCACCATTGTTGCCACAGATATCTGTGACTGGTCAGTATACAGATACCAGTAGTAACAGGGATTTTCGTGAAAGCGATGGCACCAGTGCCACCGTCGGATTGACTCAGGAAATATACCGCCAGGAAAGCTGGATCACTCTGGACTTAGCAGAAAAAAGCGCACACCAGGCAGATGTGAACTACAACTTACAGCTTCAAAACCTGATGCTGCGAGTCTCACAAGCCTATTTTGACGTTTTGCAAGCGATGGACGACGTTGAGTTTATCGCCGCAGAGAAACGTGCAATTGAACGCCAACTTGAGCAAACCAAGCAGCGTTTTGCTGTTGGTCTGACAGCAATTACCGACGTTCATGAAGCCCAAGCGGAATATGACCGTTCAGTAGCGGATGAGATCGTTCAGCTGAACGTCCTCGAAAACAGCTACGAAGGTTTACGTGTTCTGACTGGCCTTAGCCACCGCGATCTGGACGTGTTGAATACTGAGTTGTTCTCACCGACCAAACCGCAACCAGAGTCTTCAGATGGCTGGCAAAAAATCGCAACCGATCAGAACCTTTCATTAGCTGTTTCACGAGTAGCAACCGATATCGCCAAGCAGAACATTGATTTGGCAGCGGCTGGCCATATGCCAACGTTCAGTCTGTTTGCTCAACATGACACCTCAAATGTCGAGCCAGATTTTGATAGCGGCAGACCTGATAGTTACGACGACACCACTATCGGCGTCCAGGTGTCTGTGCCAATCTACACTGGCGGTGCCATCAGTTCGAGAGAGCGCCAGGCACAACACGCGTTTGTTGCGACCAGTGAACAGATGAACGAAACCTATCGTGAAGTGAATCGTTCCACTATCAACAACTACAACAACGTGATTGCCTCAATCAGTGCTATTCGCGCGTTTGAGCAAACGGTTGTCTCTCGTGTCAGTGCGTTGGAAGCTACTGAAGCGGGCTTCGAGGTGGGTACACGTACCATCGTTGACGTATTGGATGCGACTCGTAACCTCTATGATGCTAAGCGCCAACTGTCTCAAGCGCGTTACTCATACATCCTTAGCGTACTGCAGCTGAAATTCTCAGCTGGTAACCTGACTGAGCAGGATCTGCAGGACATCAACAAAGGTCTACAGCGTCCGTCATAATTTTGCATGGGTACCTAGTAAAAAAAGCCACCGCCAAGGTGGCTTTTTGCTATCAACTGTTCTCTATCAACCTACCGGCCGCCAAGCTTACCAATGCTCACTTTACAATCACGCTGAAAGGGATAAAATCGTCAAAATAACAACAACATGCCCCTTTAAGCAGTAGGGATCACTGACCCACTTTCCAGAGAGTGACCATGGCAAAAGGATTGCTGATACTAGTACTCGTCGCTTCCGTATACTTTTTAATGCGTTATCGGCAAAAAACCAAAACCGTCATCAATGCTGACGACGGAGACTTTCACGCTGTTTCTATCGAAAATGGATTAATTTGCTGCTCCCAGGCGGAGAAGCTCCAAAATAAACGCTTCTTAAGCCACGAGGCACCTAAAATCCCTCTTCCGGGCTGCGATCAATCGGTATGTAACTGCCGATACAAACACTTCACCGATCGACGAAATCCAAATAATGACCGCCGAGATCACTTCAGTACCAGGCAAGAGCTTTATCAGGTAAGCACCGACACCGAACGCCGTAAAGTGAGAGATCGGAGAAAACTAAAGCGGTCCTAACGCACAAATTTCCTACACTGGCGTGCATCTGTTAAGATCACGCCTCGTTTACAATCCCCTTCGGCAGTTATTAGGCAATTCGCGTGTCTGCATTTAAATGTGTCATCCTGCTCTCGATCAGCCTAATAACCAGTTATTGCTTTCCGGTAAATGCAGCAGACTCCTCATTTTCGGTGCTGGAAAAACTACTAAGTAAAAGCACTAGTCATACGGAATCGGTGCAAACTCTAGAGAGATATCGTAGCGACCTATCTAAATGGTCAGTGCTAGAGCAGGCGCGCTTTTATATCAAGCTCGCCGATCACCAAACAGAACTTAGTCAGTTCGCAGAAGCAGAAGAGAACTATTCCCGAGGCATTGGCATATTAACACCACTCGGCGCTTCTCAACCGCTGATACACGCGCTTACCGAACGCTCTTATGTTCGTTACATCAAAACCTATGACAAAAGCTTTTACTGCCCTGACAGGGTACTGGCAGCTGAATATGCCCGCGAACTCCAAGATCAGGATACTTTGGTAAAAGCCCTGACCCAGTTGGCGTTTTGTTACAATAACCGAGCGCAATTTGAGTCTGGATTGAAGCTGCTGCAGGAAGCTCTTGCCATTGCCTATGATGCAGAACTGACACCAAACCGAATAGCAATGATCTACAACGCAACCGCGCTAATCTATCAAAAAATTGAACTCAATGCGGAAGCCTATCACTACCTGCTCAAGGCATACCAAAAGTGGGCTTCGGTCGATGACAAAATAGATATGCTCAGTATGCTGCATGGCTTGGTGGCCTCGGCAATTAAGCTTGGCGACTGGGAGTTGGCAGATAAACATGTCGAAGAGATGTTCGCACTGGCAAATCGCTCTCCTGAGCACACAGACTTTACCTTTTTTGCCTACTTTAATGCGGGCAGAGCGGCACTGGCTAAGAGAGAACTATCCACCGCAGTGGAACAACTGAATGTCGCACTGGCTCGACAAGAAGATACCGCCGAAAAGTTCTTTGTCTGGTTAACCCATGCTACTTTGGCTGAAACCCACCTGCGCAGTGGTGACTGGGAGCAAGCCAATGAACAGGCTGAAGCCTTCCTGGCTAACCCCAATATCAGCGATGACCTGGGATATTGGAAAGCGCTTTGCGAAGCAATCATTGCCGCCAAAATACAGGATGGTCAAACAGCACTGCTAAAAGTCTTAAGCATTGCTGACAGCGAGAGAAAGCAGAAGATCGACTTTATTAATGACGCTGCGCTAAGGGCAACACACAGCCACTCCGAAAAGCTGACGCAATTTGAAAACCAGCTATTGACCAAAGAGGTTGAAATCAATCGGCTGGCACTGGCAAACGAGCGGGATCAACGCAAAATCGCCTACCTGACCATCACTGTGATTGTCGTGTTCACACTGGGCCTATCGGCAGCTTTATTCTTCCTGATTCGCTCGCGCAGACTGCTTCAACACAGAGCACAAACCGATTTTCTGACTGGCGTAGCAAACCGCCGTTATATCATGGAGCAGGCCGAGCGCATCATTGATCGCGCTGCACATCGAGGTGATAACCTGTCAGTCATTCTATTTGATATTGACCACTTTAAGCGGATCAATGACACATATGGTCACCAAGCAGGCGATAAAGCGATTAAGCAGATCGCTGATGTCACCATTGGCTCTTTACGCCCCGGAGATATATTAGGCCGTGTTGGTGGCGAAGAGTTTTTGGTGGTACTGCCTGCGGCGGGCCAAAAGCAAGCACTGGAAGTGGCAGAGCGGCTGCGTAATGCGGTGGCATGCCATCCTCTTGATATGAACAAACAGAAGATCCAGGTAACTATCAGCCTGGGCGTCAGCACTTTGAAGTCGGATTGTTCGACACTAACAGCTCTGATGCATGCCGCCGATGACGCCCTCTATCAAGCGAAAGGCGCGGGTCGAAACTGTACCCAAGTCGCATCGCAGCCACAACTCGCCTAACCTATACTTACATTTTTTCCTGCTATCTGCGCCTGCTCTCTATGCCTGCCTTCCTGCTATGCCCTGCTATAGTTAACTGGGTCTTATCAAGGGATCTTTGATAAATGGCTGACTTATTGAAATCTAGATAGAAAACTTGATCATATGTCGATTTTTTTTACACGAGATTGCAGTAGAGTCATAGATTAAACCCAATAATCTGTTCGTGAGGGGAGTATCGATGAGCTCCAACAGTAGCAAAGGCGATAAAGAGATAGACTCAATTGAATCAACCGAAGTGGTTGAGCGTGTTGTCATTACCGCTGATGAGATGGTGCCCGTGCCACCTCCTTCTCCCTATAATTTTTTCACCGAGCGGGAGTTAGAGAAGATCCTGGCCAACCTGGATACACTACGAGACGATGTCTATCCGCAAACTGGGTCAGAGCAGGAGAGAACGGCAGCAAACCACAGTTTTCCTTCGGTCTGTCTTATTGGACTGGGCCGTTGTGGCTCTAATATTGCGCTGGAAGTCGCTACCCTGGTTTACCGGGCACGCTCCTACTACCTGAACGAATTCAAAAGCCAAGAGCGGCAACGTCAGGAGAAAGATGGTCGGCCACTGCGCTGGATCCGCCGTCGCTTACATCTCAATGCTGACAATATCCTGAAACCGATCTTCCTGATCGAACCGATCGTGATGCTCGGTGATCTAGATAAAGATATCGCAGGCCGTATTCGTTATTCATCGCAAACAGAAGATGGCAAGTTCCTCGAAAACTACACCAAGATGAAGATCATGGACCTGTCAGAGGTCCATGCCGGCGGCGCAGGTAATGCCCCGATCCTCGGCCAGTATCTAGCGAAAATCATCTTGAACAAAGATACCGAGAAGTTCACCAATCAGGATTGGAAGTTTATCCACTCTTATCTGATTGACTCCTGCGGCATCAAAGCAAACCAAAGCAGACTTTACTTTTATATCTTCAGTGCGGGCGGCGGTACCGGCTCAGGTATGGCGTCAGAATTTGGCCTGGCGCAACAATACGCCTATATGCGTAAAACGTTCGAAGTGCGTCCCACAGAATCGCTGGATGATGATCGTCATCGTTCCTTTGTATTCGAGCCCATCTTCACCAGTGGTATCTGCATTCTGCCAAATATCACCAATCAACAGGTCAGCGTGTCTGAAGCCTTGCATATAAATGCCGGCCGCCTGCTATGTAAGTACCTGTCGGAAGAGTGGGACTTCTCCTACAACTACGAAGACGAAGCGGAAAGCGAAGCCAGCGTGATGCAGCGCATCCGGCCGTGGAATGCGATGATGCTGATATCCAATGACATCATGCGCTACGCCGAAGAGACCGACGATGGCAAAGTTGAGGATATTGACGTCAACTCGATGGAGAAATATGCCAACCAGTATATTTCTCAGCAGATCTTCAACATCCTGACCGCCCAAGCCGTCACCACAGACTACGACGAGAACTACTTCCGTCGTGCTGGTATCGATATTGGCGAAACCATTCGCCTCGATGCCAACGATCTGTTTATGAGTCTCGCAGGCCCGGTAGCAGTTGGCTACGCAGAAAGCGTGGTTCCTCATAACGAGGCGCTGTTTGGTGACAAACACCACGGTATCGATGTCGACGATCTATTCTACCGTTCAATCGAGCTGCCACACTTCAACAAAGACACCCAGGCGATCGAAGGGATCAGCTTGCTGCCAATCGAGTCGACTCGTTACCGCACCGCTCTGGAGAAATACAAAAACGGCAATTACGATGCCAATGCCCTCAACGACCTGCACTTCTTCAAGAACTGTTCGTCCGTGGTATCCATCGTATCGCTGCCAAAAGACTTCAAGCTTTCCTACGTGGCACTGAACAGGCTTAAGAGTCACCTCAACGCCCTGTTCCCCAACACCACGCTGAAACGCTATGCGCTTGTAATTGGGACCTCGGCTAACCTGTCGTTAACCACACTGGTAGCTAAGAGCCCTTGCCTGAGCGACGACTTTATCACGTTGATCGTTTCCTATATCAAACGCTGTTTCGCTAAAGACAAGTATCGCTACGACGACACCTTGGATAAAGTGTTAATCGATCTGATCAAGTCAGAAGAGTTTGATGAAACCAAGATAGACGCGCTGGTCAATCATTTCGAAAGCCCAGCCAAGATCCTGGATACCAACTGGTTTGCCATTAAACCTATGTATGAGAAGAAGTACCGCGAGTTGATTCGGGACGATAACAAGTTCCAGTCAATAAACGATATCCGTCTTTCCTCTGAAAACATCAAGAAGACGATCCGGTATCTGCGGGAGATCTACCGTCATAGGATCAGTCGCACCAAGATACTCAGCTTGAGTGAAAAGGGTTCACAACCCGCTGAGAAGTGATCACTTCCTGCCCCTTGAGAGAAAAAAGCCGCAAATAGCGGCTTTTTTAATAGCGATGGATAGTCTTATTACTTGATGTGGGTTCGGGCGCAACAAAGCAAAGTTTCCTGAATCAACTATTCGTTTCGCGCCCAAGTTAGGGAGTGAATACGCCTTCACTCCCTAACAACCCTCGCGCGCCCCAACTATGTGCTTGTCCGTCGCTCACGCTTTCGCCTTTTCTAACGGCTCGATAAACATCCCTGTTTAACGAGCCTAAGATGGGCATCCATGCCCATCTTCACGCTAAGCCTCGGCTCCGCTATGGGCACATAGAGGGGGAAGTATCCCGTAGCCAATCAAAAACTCAATTATGAGTCCGCAAGGATTAACAAACTGGAAACGCTCAAAAAGCTACAGCGAATGATCATTAACGACTTTATGTGACAATGCGAACACAAAAAAAGCCGCTTCAGCGGCTTTCTTACTCTCGAGATATGCAGAAACTGCTAATCACATTTCAGCAGCGCGTATTCCTCGATGATCATATAACGACCTTCCAGAATCGGCTCTTTATACGCCACAGTGTCGTAAGCGATACCATTCTTCTTCGAGAGATGAACAGCCTGCTCCTGCAAGCGAGTGAGAATATTATCGTAGGTGCGACCTACTGAAGAAAACGATAGCTCTTGCAGGTTCTTCATACCCAGCATGGTCTGGCATTCATGGATGCGGGCACCATACCAGGGCACCAGGCGTGGCGCGGCCAACGCGGAAACACTCATTAGCGAGAGCAAAACCGCCAGCACGATTCTTTTCATTTGCGACCCTCCTCAAAGTACTACAAGTGGCAACACAACCATTTCAGGAAAACCACGCTTCAAGCGAGTATCAAAGAGATTAGATTATGCCGCCTCACCCATTTGACACGGGTTTGATCAGTGGACTTACTGTAAGACTAGGCTACTGGTCATACAAGTTCAGGGAAGGATCTGAGATCTTTGGACTATCTCACGCTTTGACAAGATTTCTTTACGTTAACGTCAAGGGCATCACAGCACACTATCTGCGCGAGTATGCCGCGAGAATAGCATCTAACATTTTTTCCAACGCGCCTTGGCTCTCCAACACAACTTGCCGGCCTGCGTCTGCGGCTTTTAACACGGAGGGCTTATTGCCGAATAATGCTTTCAGTTTCAACGCCAACTCATCACCGTCGGCGATGCGCTGACAGTTACCAGCATCAACAAGCGATTGGGTAATTTCTTCGAAGTGGAAGTCGGAAGGGCCGGTCAGTGTGGGCATCCCCACTGCCGCAGGTTCAAGCAGGTTATGGCCACCATGGGGGATTAAACTGCCGCCTAAAAAGCAAATATCCGAGGCGCTCAACAACATCATCATTTCGCCCATCGTATCTGCCAAGTACACAGCACAATCGTTATCTGCAGGCTGCAGGCTGCGACGTCTAACCCCGCCATTCAGCAGATCACCGGCACTATCACAGGTGCGCTGACACAAGGCCATCACATCATCAAAACGCCCGGGATGACGAGGCACCAAAATCAGTGCGGCATCTGGATAATCCTGACGCACGAGCTTATGCGCTTCGAGTGCGGCCTCATCTTCATTGGGGTGAGTGCTGGCCGCTATCCATACAGGTCTGTCTTTACCTAGTTCAGTTCTTAGCTGAGAACCCGCCTCGCGGGCCTCATCCGATAGTTTGATATCAAACTTAAGACTGCCAGTTACCGTAACCACATCTTTTTTCGCACCGAGTTCGACAAGACGCGCGGCATCCATTCGGGTTTGAGCCTGGATCTGCTCGAACGTTTGAAGGATTGGTGAAATCAGTGATTTAAAACGACCGTAGCCTTTGCGTGACTGAGCCGACATTCGGGCATTGATAAGCAGTGCTCGCACACCTTTTCGGCGACATGCTGCTAAGGTATTTGGCCATAGCTCCATTTCCATCACAACGGCAAGTCTTGGGCGAGTGCGAGCGAGAAAACGTTTGGTTGCACCGGGCAGGTCAAATGGCGCATAACGATGAATAACACGATCACCGAAGGCCGCTTCCACTCGATCGGCACCGGTTCGTGTGGTAGTGGTGACCATCACTGGAAAATCAGGTTTAGTGTCTAACAAACGTTGAATCAGCGGGGTAATGGCAATCACCTCCCCCACGGACACCGCGTGAAACCAAACCGGATTGCCCTCAACGTCTGGCACAAATCCCAGATGTTCAGGCCAGCGCTTACCCACCGCCGGTTTACTACCTTTTGGCCAGTGCAGCCAAAACAGGCCAAACGGCAACGCCAAATAGATCAGTAATGAATAAATCAGGCGCACCCGTCAGCTCTCCCGGTAAGCACAAAAAATTAAGATCTAGTTGCCACGAATGGCATTGATAATCTCAGTGGTCGAACAACCGTCCTCAAAGTTAAGCACTTTAACCTCGCCACCATTAGCGCGAACCGCTTCACCACCAGCGATTTCGTCTGGGTGATAGTCGCCGCCTTTTACCAATAGATCCGGCAATACTTCGCCAATCAGACGTGCAGGCGTGTCTTCAGCAAAAGGCACCACCCAATCCACGGCGCCCAAACCCGCTAACACGGATGCGCGACGGTCAGTAGGATTTACCGGACGACCGGGCCCTTTCAGACGCGCCACCGATTCATCGGTATTTACCGCGACAATCAAACGATCGCCCAGCTTGGCCGCTTGATTAAGGTAAGCAACGTGGCCTGCGTGAAGGATATCGAAACAGCCATTGGTCATCACAATCTTTTCACCGCGGGCTTTGGCGGCTTTTACGGCATAAAGCAACTGGTCTTCAGTGACAGCACCAAAGCCGCCTTCCTGACGTTCACCAATGGCGTTGGCCAGTTCGATGGTAGAGACTGTAGAAGTACCCAATTTGCCAACCACAACACCTGCGGCCGCGTTTGCCAAGGCACAGGCCTCACCAAAAGATTTTTGTGCTGCCAATGAGGCTGCCAGTACCGAAATGACGGTATCGCCCGCCCCCGTGACATCGAATACCTCCTGCGCTAATGCTGGCAGATGTAGCTCTGGCTCATCAGCTTGCAGCAGGGTCATGCCATGTTCGCCGCGAGTGACCAGCAAGGCTTCAAGCTCCAGCTTTTCGCGCAGCGCGTGACCACGCTCGACCAGTTCCGCTTCGTCCTTGCACTTACCGACAATGGCTTCGAATTCGCCCAGGTTTGGCGTCATCAAAGTCGCACCGCGATACTTCTCAAAATCGGAGCCTTTAGGGTCAACCAGAACTGGTACGCCGGCTTCTTTGGCCAGTGCGATCATCTGCTGTACCGCAGACAACGCCCCTTTGGCGTAGTCAGAGAGAACCACCACTTTGGCATTGGCCAGTTGCGCCTTCATTTGCGCCAGCATGGGCGCAGGATCGACGTCGCCAAACCCTTCTTCAAAATCGAGTCGAATAAGCTGCTGGTGACGGCTTAAGATCCGGAGTTTGGTAATGGTAGGAAAGTCAGGTAAGCGGTAAAAATCACACTCGACATTCACCCCTTGAAGCTTGCCAGCCAAAGCATCTGCAGCCTCATCCTGGCCTGTCATTCCGATGAGCACTGCATCACCACCGAGCGCTGCGACGTTTAGTGCCACGTTGGCGGCACCACCAGCACGCTCTTCGATCTGCTCAACCTTAACCACTGGCACAGGCGCTTCGGGAGAAATGCGTGACGTGGGTCCATGCCAGTATCTGTCCAGCATTACATCGCCGACAACCAACACACTGGCAGTATCAAAATCAGGCAGGCTTACTCGCATAACTATTTGTCCCGGGGAGATAAAGTGACGGTATTCTAATGACGGCAACCGCGTCTTGCCAGTTCCGTCACAGATATAATGATAGGTTAGAAATGATTAACGGCATTCGACACATATCAAGCTGGGCAATAGAATAGCCTGAAAAACAATAATAAATAGAATTCTCATCCGGAGTTGCACGTGAAGCACGCCCCCAAACTGACCTTAAGCATGGCCCACCCTAAATACTGGTTAACCTGGATCGGTTATGCCATTTTTTGGCTGGTCGTACAGTTGCTTCCCTACGCAGTGCTAATGGCGCTAGGAAGAGGTTTGGGCCGGCTGATGCAGCGTTTGTTAAAAAAACGCTCGCGCGTTGCCGAACGTAATCTAGAGCTTTGTTTTCCCGATATGCCGCAGGCAGAGCGCGATAATCTGGTCACCCGTAACTTTGAATGCGCAGGCATGGCTCTGATTGAAACCGGGATCGCCTGGTGGTGGCCAGATTGGCGCACCCGTCCGCTTTGCCATATCGAAGGTATGGAGCATTTAGAACAGGCTAGCGCTGAGGGACAAGGTGTCGTGCTGTTAAGTATGCACTTTCAAACCCTGGAGATTGGTGGCCGCATCTATGCGATGGAGCATGAAGGCACCGGTTTCTACCGCCCCAATAAAAATCCCATCATCGAGTATTTCCAATACCATGGCCGTTCTCGTGGATGCGGCGATCTAATCGACAAGCGTGACATCAAGGGCGCGATTAAACGATTAAAACAAGGCGGACGGGTCTGGTACGCACCCGATCAGGATTACGGGCGCCGCAGCAGCATCTTTGTACCTTTTTTTGCCGTGCCGGATGCCCCTACCATTCCCGCAACAGCGAACCTGGCCAAACTTGGTCGCGCCAAGGTGATCACCTTTGTCCAGAGTCGACTGCCAAATAACAAAGGCTACCTGCTGTCGATTCGTCCGCCCTTGGAAAACTTCCCGACAGGTGATCAGGAAGCCGATACTATTCGGATTAATCAGGTGATCGAAGAGGAAGTGCTGAAACAGCCAGAGGAGTACATGTGGTTGCATCGACGCTTTAAAACCCGGCCTGAGCCTGATATGCCCTCTTATTACACCTAATTTGGAGGCTGACCAGCAAATCCTAAGTCATTGCTATACTTGATTGGCAAACCGCGAATGCGTTTCCCCAATGGAGTGACAGCATCGAGATGGATTTACTGAGACCACTGCTCAAAGCCCGTACCCTGAACCAGTGGCTGGATGGCCTTATTTCATGGATCACTCCCTACTGCCATTGTGAACGGTTAAGCCTGGTGCTTTGGGACGACGATCAGGTAGTGCTGGTGCTCGACCATCAGCAAAGCGGCAGTCAGATCTTTCATAGCCAGGACGTCGAAAAGCTCTCTCCCCCTCTGCCCTGGTCAGCTTTAGGTCGGGTCGACGACGCCCAACCTCAATTTATCCGTTTGGAAAATGATTCTCCGGTGACCCAGTCCTGGACACTTACCCTGCCCTGCGCGCAGCCATTCGAAGCGGTTATCTATATTGAAGCCGCGATAGAGGACGATGTTTCTGCGCTGTCAGAGATCGCCTTTCAGGCTCAGTTTTTGGCAGATCTATTGATCCTGCAGTGGGATCTGAATATTTTGCAGCGACAGCAGTTTCGCATGTCTGACTCTCCGCTCAGCAGTGGCGAAGTAGACCTGTTACCCATCATCGAACATTCACCCGCCGCCATTTCTGCAAAGGATTTAAATGGCAATATACTGTTTGTTAACAGACACTTTTCTAAACTAGAAGGCCCACCGCCCGAAGAATACGTGGGCAAAAACGTATTCGAGCTGTTCCCCAAAGATATTGCTTCGCAATTGTGGAGTAATGATCTTGAAGCGATAAACAAAAACGGTATCGAGATCGAAGAGAGCGTTTACCATAGAGATGGGACACTGCATACCTACCTTTCCAACAAGTTCCCACTTCGCGACCGTACCGGAGAAATTTTTGGTGTCTGTGCCATCTCAACGGATATAACGTTACGCAAAGCAACGGAAAGCGAGCTGAGAGAAAGCGAACAGCGGCTAAAAACTCTGCTGCGATATGCGCCAGAAGCGATCCTTATTTTCGATGTCGACCGAGGACGTTACGTCGACGCCAACCGCAATGCTGAAAAGCTGTTCGGACTGAGAAAAAAGGCGCTGCTGCAAATAGACGCAGACCAACTCTCCCCCGACCTTCAAGCGGATGAATCTCTTTCCAAGCAACAACGCGCGCACTTTATTGCTCGCACCCTGTCAGATGAAGTGCCTCATTTTGAGTGGCAGGTGCTAAACAGTCGGGGTGAACAAGTGCCATGCGAAGTACGCATGGTGCAACTGCCTATGAGTGGCAGGCGGCTGATACGAGAGTCGTTAATCGACATATCGACCCATAAAGACTCAGAGCGTAAGCTCAAAGAACATGAAGCCCACCTGGAATACATTGCCCATCACGATGCATTAACGGGGTTACCTAATCGTTTACTGCTGGCTGACCGCATGGAACATGCTCTGGCCTTGGCCAGACGCTCAGATACACGTGTCGCATTCCTGCTGTTCGACTTGGATCGGTTTAAATACATTAATGACACACTGGGCCACGACACTGGCGATAAATATCTCAAGGTCATTGCCAGTCGCCTGTCGGATACAGTGCGCACCATGGATACCGCAGCACGCCTGGGTGGGGATGAATTTGTAATTCTGATAGAGCAGTTCGGCGCGCTGTCAGATATTAATCAGGTGGCGCAAAAACTTATTGAGCGGTTAGGTGAACCCTGTAACGTGGCAGGACACGAACTCTCTCCCTCCTTAAGTATCGGCATAAGCGTGTTTCCTGATGATGCCAACAGCACTGAAAGCCTGCTCAAACATGCCGATATCGCCATGTACAAAGCCAAAGAAGCTGGCGGGCGTCAATTTCGTTTTTTCACTGGCGAGATGGACCAGCGCACCTCCCACCATCTTCAACTGGAAACAGAGTTACGTCAGGCGATAGCTTCAGATCAGTTATCACTGGTATATCAGCCACAGGTGTCTCTCGAAAACGGCCAGCTCTGTGGTATCGAAGTACTGGTGAGATGGCATCACCCCAAACGAGGCATTATCTTCCCCGGTGAATTTATTCCATTAGCGGAAGAAACAGGGCTGATCAATGAACTGGGTTACTGGGTGATGGAACACGCTTGCCGACAACTGAAAAAATGGCACAAGAAGCAGATTAAAACGCCTCGCCTATCGATCAACCTCTCAGCTAGACAGTTCCATCAGCACGATCTACTGGATCACCTTAAATCGCTACTGACGGAAAACAATCTGGTACCAGAAGATATCGAGTTTGAAATGACTGAGAGTATGCTGATGGCGGATGCGGTTGAAACCGAGCGCTTGCTTGCTCAGATCGCCAACTTTGGTATTTCACTGGCCATCGATGACTTTGGCACCGGCTATTCGTCGCTCGCTTACCTGCAGAAATTTCCGATACACAGACTCAAAATTGATCGCCGTTTTATTCAGCACCTTCCCGACAACGGCAACGACAGTGTCATTGTCTCAGCGATTATCGCTATGGCGCACAATATGGGCATGACGGTACTGGCAGAAGGCGTCGAAACAGGCGAGCAGCAAAGATTTTTAACGCGCATGAAATGCGACGAAGCACAGGGTTACCTGTTTGCCAAACCTTTGCCGACCGAGGCCTGTACCAGTTACCTGCTGCAACATCAGGATGAGCTTTTTTGACCCGAGCAAACAAGTCGCCTCGAGCTAGCTATCCTCTTTCATCTCTCGATAGTCTGCCAGGTGCTCAGCCCAGGCTGACGTAATCTGCTGCCGGGTCTGCTGCCACTGCTCGGCAGACAGAAGCCCCGGTTGCTGCTGCAAGGCCAGCCGATGGTTTTCATCACGCAAACTGCAATAGGCTTCGGTCAAAGCATCAGCCTGCGCTGCATCCATAAGCCCCTGCTGTGCCAGGGTCTCAAAAATACGGACATTGTCAGACCAGATAGCGAGCGGTTCATGGTCGTAGCTATTGGCCAGCACAAGGTATTGTGCGAGAAACTCAATATCGACAATACCACCATGATCCTGCTTGAGATCGTATTGCTGCAGATCGCCTTTGTTAAGGTGGCGATACATTTTGCCACGCATTTTGGCCACATCATCCGCCAATTCACGCTTGTCCCGGGATTGCCTGAGCACGGCGTGTCGGATCCGATCAAACTCGTCCGTCATCGCCTTGTCACCGAACACAACACGACTGCGAACCAAAGCCTGATGCTCCCAGGTCCAAGCGTCTTTGTGCTGATAATCGGCAAAGCTATCGATATGGCTCACCATCAGGCCCGAAGCGCCTGATGGACGCAGACGCATATCAATTTCATAAAGCACACCGGACGGCGTGCGAGTGGTAAACAGGTGGATAATTCGCTGGCCCAGCTTCAAATAGAACTGCTGGTTATCAAGAGATTTCTCTCCCTGCGTGGCCCCTGAAGGCGCATGATGAAGAAACACCAAGTCCAGATCAGAGCCATACCCCAACTCTATGCCCCCCATTTTGCCGTAACCAATCACGGCAAAACCGTAGCTATTATCTTCTAGTCCGCTTGGCGCACCATAGCGTGTCACCATCTGCTGCCAGGCCATGGTAACCACCTGCTCAATCAAGGCCTCAGCAAGGGCTGTCAGATGGTCACTCACCTTCATCAGTGGTAGTGCGCCTGCGATATCGGACGCGGCGATACGCAGCTGTTGGATCTGCTTAAATTGGCGCAGCGCTTCCATTTGCTGTTCCAGATCATCTTCAGGAATGCGAAGCACAAATTCCCGCAACTCTTCCCTGTATTGGCTTAGGCTTGGCGGATGATACAGGTGGGCAGGGTCGATCAATTCATCCAGCAATAACGGGAATCGTGACAGCTGCTCTGCGATCCAGGGGCTGGCAGAACAGAGCCGACACAATTGATCCAGGGTGCCGGGGTTTTCCAGCAGCAGTTCTAAGTAAGCGGTACGCGTAAGAATACGGGTAAGCACGGTGACTACCCGTTCAAACAGCATCACAGGTTCGTCCGCACAGCAGATCCGCTGCAGCAGACTGGGCATCAGCTTAGTCAGGGTTTCACGACCACGATTGCCCATGGCTCGCTGCTGGCACTGAGTTCGAAAATCCACTATCAGGCGACAGAGTTTTTCTGTCTTGTCTGGGGTAACCTCGAGCTCAGCCAAGATGGGGATCACTTCATCCGGTGGCAAGTCGTGCTGCCAGATCTCAACGTAGTGCTCATCGACCTCTTCTTTGTTCTCCTCTTCTTCGCCAATGACCAGGTGGAAAACATGATGAACAGCTTCCGTATGGACGCGCAGAGCATCAAGAAACTCTTCGTAGCTAGCAAATCCCAGGGCAAACGCGAGGCGGCTCTGGTCAAGTGGAATCTCCGGTAACATTTGAGTCTGCTGGTCACCGATAGCCTGAATAACCTGCTCGCTCTGACGAAGGAACAGATAGGCCTGATGAAGGACATCGGCGTCAGCCAGAGAAAGCAGTCCGTTTTCACGGAGGTGAGTCAATGTTTCCAGGAGTCCGTGACTTTGCAGCATCTGCATTCGCCCGCCTCGGATCAGCTGCCAGACCTGAACGATAAACTCAATCTCGCGGATCCCTCCAGCGCCCAACTTGATGTTGCTGTTTTGCGAACGACGACGTACTTCTCGGCTGATCATCGCTTTCATCTGTCGTAAAGAATCGATTGCGGAGTAATCAATATAGCGACGGTAGATAAACGGCCTGAGCAAGGCTTCAAGCTCTTGATGGAACCTTCCACGCGGGCCAAGCGTACGCGCTTTTACCATAGCGTAGCGTTCCCACTCACGCCCCTGCTCCTGGTAATAGTCTTCAAGTGCAGCAAAACTCAACACCAACGGGCCACTGTCTCCAAAAGGACGCAGTCTCATATCAACGCGGTAAACAAAACCATCAGCGGTAGATTGCGACAGTAGATTAATCAGACGCTGACCCAACTTGGTAAAGAATTGCTGATTATCCCAACTGCGTCTTGCGCCCTGGGTCTCACCGTTTTCTGGGAAGGCGAAAATCAGGTCGATGTCGGAAGAGAAATTGAGCTCCCCACCACCCAGCTTGCCCATACCCAGCACCAGCATAGGCTGAGGCTGACCCGACACTCTGCCGGTTGGCGTACCCATCTGTTTAGTTAGCTGCTGATAGGCCCAAGCCAGCGCCTGACAAACCATGGCATCCGCCAACCGCGATACCCGCGACATGGTTTGCTCTATCGTGGCCAGATGCAACAGATCGCGCCAAGCGATCAATGTCATCTCGCGGCGACGAAGCACACGCAAGCATTTTTGTACCGCGGCTTCATTGTCTCCACATTCGCCCAATTTCGGCGCCAGCCACTGATGGTAATCTTGTGGCCCCGGCTGCTGCAGCTCTGTATCTAGCACCTGCAACGCCCAATCAGGCTCCTTCATCAGGCTGTCTGCAATAAAATCGCTGAGTCCAAGCCCCAATTTGAGCACCGAAACGTGTTGTTCGCTCAGATATTGACAGCTGAGCGTTTGCTTCTCGCAGACCTCTTTAAACTGCAGCCATCGAGTCTCAGCCAACTCAGCAATGTTTGGGGGAAGCTTGGCCAAATCGGTTTTCATTAAGAGTACCTGTGCAGATGGGAATGCAGCACCACACATGAAAGGTCATGCATGGCACTGAATTGGAAGACTGTTATCAAAGTTAGCCGAATATAGGGCTTTGAATGGCAGAAAAACGTGATTGCTCCAGCGCATGCAGCAAAGACTTGCGTTTTCGCTTGAGCCACTTCAAAAATTGCTCACGCTCTTTAAGCGGCCAGGATTCTGCCAACTGTTCCAAATAGTTCAGTTGGTGCCACTCCTTGCTGCCACGGTATAGATCCAGCCATGGTTCGGCGCAGTCTGCGCCCTGCTCCGCACTGAATAGGTCGGCAAAACAGAGACGATAGCCCAATGCTATCTCCAGATGGGCGAAATGTTCCTGGTACAACTGACCATTGAACTCATCACCCTGGTAGCTGAGATGCAACTGCTGCCAAAGTGAAGTAAGTTGCTGCCGACCGGAGCTTTTTATACTTTGTTCCAACGCATCTTTGTCGCCAACCATGTAACGCCGCCAACCCTGCTCGAACAACCATTCCGTCAACGACAGTACCAGCTGGCAATAACGGGTTGAAAGCAGCAATTCGCTCACTTCCTGTTGGTCCGGCGACTGTTCTGAGATCATTTGCAGCTCACTGACTATCAACGCCTGGTCATCAAGCTTACGCAAAAAGTGGCCATCGTCCTCCAATGCGTGTTGTCGATGCGAAGCCTCGCGTACCCACGACAGCGAAGACATCAGCCACTTCAACTCATCTCGCAAAGTCTCGCTGGCCTCAAGAGGAATAGCTTCTTTATAAGCTTCAAAAACCTGCTGCAACCAGAGATAGCCGTAATAAAGCGCTTCTACCGCCCTAAAAGAGGGGGAAGTGAGAAAACTCTGCTCATTATGTTGAATGGTATCCAGAGCGCTTTTTACCGTTGCCTCGAAAGCGGTTTCAACCGACGACTGCCGTTCAAGACTTACCGGGCGAAGTTTGCACACGGGATATTCCACTTCACCTTTGGCCAGTCGGTAGCCTCGAGCCGCTTTACTCAAATGCCCCAGCCTCGCTGGTACCACGTTGGAAACTGTGCGCGCCAGGCCAAATAGGTGGTCTGGATCGCCTTTAAGCAGTTCGAACTCCACTTCAGCAATGGGCTCTTCGAGGTGATTGGCTTCTACCAGACCAAGATCGAGTGCCACCTCTACCTCAGAGCCATCGTCAAATCGGAGACACCAACTGCGACGTCGAAAGTTGGTCGAGAAAATAGGCACCAGCTTCTTCTGAAGTTTTTTCTTGTTCACACCATCAGGCCAGATATCTTCCGGAAATAGAGTGATATCAGGACGGCTGCCTTCAATCGGCAAGTTGTATTCAGGGCGCTGGTGTAAACCGCCGACTACACGACCGGCGGTTTTAATGGTCTGAACCGCCACATCATCGGTAGATCTGACCCGCAACCCTATATCGAGGTCGCGAAGTTGCCGATCTGGCGTATCAAAGTAGATATTGGCCAGCTGCTTATCAGCAGAGAAATAAACATCTGCTGCACTTTCAATTGCTTGAACCAGATCATCCGATTCGCCCGAAATGACCAGTTTGATCTCTATTTCTGTATCCATCGACTACATTCAATTTGATGCAGGTCGGTATCGACCTATAAATTGCCCGACATGCGACTGAATAGGTTCCATGCGTTCGCCACTTCAGCTAGTATTCAGCGCCGATTTGTTACGGTCAAATGACAACACACCTCAGGAAGTGCGTTTATGCCATTAAATAACATCATGGGAGTTTTTGCTAAGTCTCCCATTAAACCGTTAGAAGAGCATATTAATAAAGTTCACGCCTGCTGCGAAGAACTACCTAATTTCTTTAAGGTTGTTCGGCAGCAAGATTGGGAGGCTGCTGGCAAAATTCGCGAAAAAATCTCCAAGATGGAGAAAGAAGCGGATGCCCTTAAGCGTGAAATTCGCCTCACTTTGCCCGGTGGCTTGTTCATGCCTGTAGAGCGCACCGACATGCTGGAGCTGCTCACTCAGCAAGACAAGATAGCCAACATCGTGAAAGATATCGCAGGTCGGGTAATCGGTCGTGAGATGACTATCCCTGAAGCGATGGCCGATGATTTTGAAGCCTATGTTGCTCGCTGTCTTGACGCCACGGCGCAAGCCAAAAAAGCGATCAATGAATTAGACGAACTTCTGGAAACCGGCTTCCGTGGCCGTGAAGTTGATCTGGTTGAAAAAATGATCCACGAGTTGGATCTGATTGAAGATGATACCGACAGCATGCAGATCAAGCTTCGCAGGCAGTTACGTGACATGGAGCCTGATCTCAATCCTATTGATGTCATGTTCCTCTACAGAATCATTGAATGGGTTGGCGACGTGGCCGACCAGGCTGAGCGTGTAGGTGCGCGCCTCGAACTCATGCTTGCACGCACGTAAGGTAATGCAGTAATGGAAATTCTCGTAAATTACAGCTTTGAACTGGTATTGATGGCCGGACTGTTCGGCTTCTTTATGGCTTGGGGTATTGGCGCGAATGACGTGGCCAACGCTATGGGAACCTCGGTGGGGTCCAAAGCATTGACCATCAAACAGGCCATTATTGTCGCCATGATCTTTGAATTTGCTGGCGCCTATCTGGCTGGTGGCGAAGTAACATCAACTATCCGTAAAGGTATCATCGACAGTAGTTATTTTATCGATGTACCCGAACTGCTGGTATACGGCATGATCGCGTCGCTACTGGCGGCAGGCACATGGCTGTTAGTGGCTTCTTATCTGGGTTGGCCAGTTTCTACCACCCACTCCATCATCGGTGCCATTGTTGGCTTCGCAGCGGTTGGTGTAAGTGTTGATGCGGTCGCCTGGGGCAAGGTAGGCGGCATCGTCGGAAGCTGGGTCGTCACTCCTGCGATCTCTGGTTTTATTGCTTATCTCATCTTTATGAGTGCGCAAAAACTGATTTTCGATACCGAAGATCCGTTGAAGAATGCCAAGAAATATGTGCCTGTATACATGGGCCTGGCAGGTTTCGTTCTGTCTTTGGTAACCATCAAGAAAGGTCTCAAGCACGTCGGGCTTCACCTAAGTGCAGTTCAAGGCTATAGCCTAGCTGTTGCTATCGCAGTTGTTCTAGCGATCATTGGAATGGTGGCCATCAGTCGCTTGAAAATTGATCCCAAAGCCGACCGCCGAATGCACTTTGCCAATGTAGAGAAGGTATTCGCTATTTTGATGGTAGTAACGGCCTGCTGTATGGCGTTTGCTCACGGCTCCAATGACGTAGCAAATGCGATTGGTCCATTGGCTGCTGTAGTTTCTGTTGTTAACAGTGGTGGTGAGATCGCCAAGAAAGCCGCTCTTGCATGGTGGATCCTGCCTCTTGGTGCGGTAGGTATTGTCGCAGGTCTGGCCATTTTTGGTCATCGTGTTATGGCAACGATTGGTCGTGGTATTACTCACCTGACACCGAGTCGTGGATTCGCTGCTGAGCTGGCCGCTGCATCTACAGTAGTTATCGCATCAGGTACTGGCCTGCCAATCTCCACCACTCAAACATTGGTAGGTGCGGTGCTGGGGGTTGGTATGGCTCGTGGTATTGCAGCACTGAACTTGAGCGTGATCCGCAATATTGTGGTGAGCTGGGTGGTCACTTTGCCCGCAGGTGCCGTGATGTCCATCATGTTCTTCTACATGCTTAAGGGAATTTTCTCCTGATTTAGGGCGCCTCCGGTGTGAGGTGCTTGCCAATTCTCGGGGGACGCAATAGCATGAGCTTCCAATTATTGTGTCCCCTGCATATCACCAAGGTTTAGCTGTGAAGAAACTACTGTTATCCCTTCTGTTTTTCTTTCCTTTGCTCTCGGCTCATGCCGCTGAAGGTAGTTTTAAGTACGTTAGCGACGAGCTGACCATTTTCATGCACTCTGGCCCCAGTACCCAATATCGCATCCTTGGGACAATTAAAGCCGGCAGCCGAGTACAGGTTCACCCTGATGCCAGTGACACTGGTTACATCAAAGTGACAGATCCAAAAGGTAAAACTGGCTGGGTAGATGGCCAGATGCTAAGTCGCGCGGTAAGTCTGCAATATCGCCTGCCTCAGTTGGAGGAGCAGGTTGCTACCCTGAAAATGGAACTGCAAAGCCGCAATGAAGAGCTGGCAGCCCTAAAACAAAACCTGTCAGCATTGCAGGAGCAATCTCAAGCTATCGCTGAAGAACGCGATAAAACGATGGCGTCCAATGAACAACTCAATGCCAAGTTGGACAACATGGATGAATCGACTCAGATGGAGTGGTTCTGGCGCGGCGCAATCGTTTTGGGTGTGGGCATGCTGGTAGGACTCATCATTCCATTCCTGCCCCGTCGCAAGAAGCGCCAGGAACAGTGGATGTAGCCCTGCGCCTGATCAGTGCAATACAGCACACATAGCTTTACAGAAACGGCGCCTTTTGGCGCCGTTTTTTTTCATTCTTGATACTCCATATCCTGCCATCCGAGCGCTAAAATCAGCTTCAAACAACGTGAAACAAATGCCTAAATAAGACTCGTAAGAAGTCCCCCGGAGAGCTACCAGATGTTCACCCCCAGTCAGCTACTCAAAGACGAATATCAACCCGATGCAACCATCATCTGGCCACAGATAAGTGCCACCTACTTTGCTGATGAAGAGCAATATCTGAAAGAGCTTCTCAGGTTAGTTGACCAAGATGCCCGCACGCTGGACCAAGTGACAGACAAAGCAGAGCAATTGGTCAGCCATGTACGAGAAGGCCACCGAGGTGGCGAAGGCCTGGATGCATTCCTGCAGCAATACAGTCTGGATACGCAGGAAGGCATTATTTTGATGTGTCTGGCTGAGGCATTGTTACGCATCCCAGATGGAGCAACCGCAGACGCACTGATTAAAGACAAGCTCAGTGGTGCCGATTGGGCCAAACACCTGAAAGGTTCAGATTCGCTTTTGGTCAATGCGTCTACCTGGGGCCTGATGCTCACAGGCAAGGTGATCAACCTAGACAAGAACATCAATGGTGAGCCCTCTCATTTGCTAAATCGCATGGTGACCCGTCTCGGCGAGCCTGTCGTACGCAAAGCCATGTATGCCGCCATGAAGATCATGGGCAAACAGTTTGTACTTGGCCGCAATATTAAAGAAGCACTGAAAGCCAGCCAGAAAAGCCGTAAGTCAGGCTACACCCACTCTTACGATATGCTGGGCGAATCGGCGCTGACGATGGAAGATGCCGATCGTTATCTTGATAGCTATAAAGCAGCAATAACGACACTCGGTGATACTAGTTTCGATACCGCTCTCGGGCCACGACCAACCATATCAGTGAAGCTGTCTGCGCTGCACCCGCGCTATGAGGCTGCTCAGTATGATAGAGCGGTTAATGAGATGAGCGCACGCCTGGCGACTCTGGTCACCCATGCGCGCTCTCTCGATGTAGGAATACAATTAGACGCTGAGGAAGCCGATCGCCACGAAATGATGCTGGCGATATTTGAGCGCGTTTATCGCAGTGACGCAGCCAAAGACTGGGGTAACTTCGGTATCGTAGTGCAGGCTTACGCTAAGTGGGCATTACCTACGCTTATCTGGCTGACTGAAATCGCCAGAAGCCAAGGCGATCTAGTCCCTATTCGCTTGGTGAAGGGCGCTTACTGGGACAGTGAAATAAAGTTATGTCAGCAGCGTGGTCTCAGTAGCTATCCGGTTTACACACGCAAGGCCTCTACCGACTGCAGCTACCTAGCCTGTGCCAAGTACCTGCTGAGCAATCGCACTCAGGATCTGATCTTCCCGCAGTTTGCGACTCATAACGCCCACACCGTAGTGGCGATCCAGCAAATGGCAGGACAGCGCAAGTTTGAGTTCCAACGCCTTTGGGGCATGGGTGACGAACTTTATGACACACTGCTGGCTAATCATCCGGGCCAAGCCGTTCGGATCTACGCGCCTGTTGGCGAACATAAAGACCTACTGCCTTACTTGGTTCGCCGCCTATTAGAAAATGGCGCTAACACCTCGTTTGTACATAAACTGGTTGACCCGAAAACCCCAACACAGAGCCTGGTTGAACACCCGATACGCGTTTTAGGGCAGGCCCCTTCGCTGGTGAACAATCGAATCGCGCTGCCAAATGCTATCTATCCAGACCGCGTAAACTCTGCCGGGGTTAACCTTGATCTCAGCGCATCGGCCAAGCCCTTTTTTGATCAGCTGAATCGGTTTAAGAAACACAGCTGGAGCGCTTACCCGCTGGTAAATGGCGAACCGTCGACAGACGCGGGCAAGATCGTTGACGTTCTATCACCAAGGGATCATCAGGATATCGTCGGTAAAGTCGCTTGGGCGGGAAAAGCGCAAGCACAACATGCCGTTGATGTGGCCTGTGAAGCGTTTTTAACCTGGCGGCGGGTAGATGTCGAAGAGCGTGCCAGATTGCTGGAGCAGCTTGCAGATCAGCTCGAAACCCATCAGGCCGAGTTGATCGCAATGTGCACACGAGAGGCAGGTAAGCAATTACACGACGGCGTAGATGAAGTACGCGAAGCCGTAGACTTCTGTCGCTACTATGCCGCGGAGGCAAGAAAGCTGTTTCATGAGGGCGCACCTCTGCCCGGCCCCACCGGTGAGCTTAATGAACTGTTTGTGCAGGGCCGTGGCGTATTCGTATGCATCAGTCCCTGGAACTTCCCACTTGCCATTTTCCTCGGACAGATCGCTGCGGCGCTGGTCACTGGAAACACAGTGATCGCCAAACCTGCTGAGCAAACCAGCTTGATCGCCTATCGCACCGTCGAATTAATGCATCAGGTAGGCTTTCCTGAAGCCGTCGTTCAAATACTGCCAGGCAGTGGCAAGGAGCTGGGCGCTGCTCTTACCTCAGACCCACGAGTTGCCGGCGTCTGTTTCACGGGTTCGACGCAAACAGCACAACATATTAATCGTTCATTAGCGGCTCGTGATGGCGCTATTGCCACACTGATCGCCGAAACCGGTGGTCAAAATGCGATGCTGGTGGACAGTACCGCGCTACCCGAACAGGTAGTGAAAGATGTCCTTCAATCTGCATTTGCCAGCGCAGGGCAACGCTGCTCAGCGCTCCGGGTTCTTTACCTGCAGGAGGAGATTGCCGATCGCGTGATCAACCTGTTGAAGGGCGCTATGCAGGAGCTGACCATAGGTGATACCTGGTACCACCATACCGACATAGGCCCAGTCATCGACCAAACGGCTCAGCAAAAACTGCTTGCTCATATCGATGAGATGGCAAAGCGTGGCAAGCTATTGGCACAAGCTCCCATGCAAGACGAAACCAAGTTGGGTAGTTATGTCCCTCCAACCGCGCTTGAGATTGACCATATCAACTGGCTTTCACAAGAACAGTTTGGCCCCATCCTGCATATCATTCGCTACAAGAAGTCAGCCCTAGGTGAGATCCTTAGCCAGATAAACGCTACCGGATTTGGACTGACACTGGGTATTCACACCCGCAATACGCAGTTGGCTCTGGCCATTGCCGATCAGGTCAATGTGGGCAACGTCTATATCAACCGTAATCAGATTGGCGCCATGGTCGGTACTCAACCATTTGGCGGTCAGGGGTTATCGGGCACAGGCCCGAAAGCCGGTGGGCCACGTTATCTAACCCGATTCATCACAGAGAAGACACGTACTAACAACATCACTGCCGTTGGCGGTAATGCTTCTCTGCTGAGTCTGGGGGATGGCTAGTTACAACTCTCATCAAAAAGGCCTCATCTGAGGCCTTTTTTAATCATCTAAATCCAATGGGTTTATTGGAAGATGCTACCAATCGCTCAGCGCTGGCAGACTAAAATACTCACCCTGCAAGGACATGATGACCGCTTGGGGCTCAATACGCTCCAGCACTAAGCCACCTTCAATTCTGTCACCCTCGTACAGCGTCTTGCCATTTACTTTAACCCAACGCTTATTGGCATCGGAGGAGTAGATGTGCTGGCTGAAGCTCAGGCTCGGGACCGCGTCCTGCCAAGACTGAGGATACTCTGTCAGTGGCGGCACATTCAGTGGCATCAAAGGATCCAGGCCATCGGTATGCATATGCTGAGTCGCTGCAATTGCGGCTTCAAACCGAGCCAGCAACAGCTCTTGGGCGACATCATCTGACACTTCAGGATCGTCTGTTGGAGATACCGGAGGTTTTGCTTCCGTGGTCAGATCTACCGCTGGAGCCGGGGCCTCCGGCAGAGGCTCCTCTGGTGCGGTTGAGGGTTTAGCTGCTGGCTTAACTCTGACCACTTTGGGTTCAGGCTGGTATTCGGCAGGAGGCCATGCTGCAGGTTTCGCAGCTTTGCTCACCTCGCGTTTACCTACGACCTTGAGATCACTACCGCCAACATCTTCGATTAGAGCTGGCTCGACCAATTCAGCTTGAGGCTGAACCACGGGCTGAACAACTTCGACCTTGGTACTCGGCTCGGATGTACTGGGAGCTACCTGCTGTAACATCCACCACATGCCGCCCAATATGGCCAAACTCACTATCGCGGCCCCAGCTAAAATGGGCAGCCACACGGGTCGTTGCGGGGGCTCCTCAATAAACATCATCTCGCTGTGCTGCTCGGTATTAATACCGGGCGTTTCAGGCGTTTTTTGCTCGTTTTCAGAGCGTTTCAGCGCTTGCAGAATATAAGACATCAGCTCGCCTCATTCTGCAATCTTGGGCCCGCCATCTCCAACATCAGGTTCAGGCGGATCAGGGTTTGTACACCGGCGATACCATCCGCTTCCAACCGCTGCTCGCGTTGAAACTGGCGGATCTTATCTTCCAGCTCGCCATCAAACTTTTGTAATCTGCGAGGACGCTCCCCCTGGAGCAGGCCCAGGGAGGTCTCCAGCCACTGAACCGATGCCCCTTTCGCGCTCCAGCCGATCGGGCCAGCATAGCCTGATGGCGGCTGCCAAAGCACCGCATACGCGCCGCGCCAATATGTCTCAAACCAACGCTCGCTGACTTCCAACTCACTGCCTGCCATCACCAGCTTTAGTTTGCCTGACTGGTAGCCCACAAACGCAGCAAAAGCGACTTCACCGTGGTCGTCAATTAAACGCACAACGGCAGGGCGATTTAGGTGCAAAATACTTTGCAGACCACCTTGCTTCCAGTAACAAGCCAGCTCATTGCTTTTTGCCTGCTCACATGCATCGACGCCAGTAATCAGAGTTTTATCCCACTCGCTGAACACCACTGCAAAGGCGTCTTCAATTTCACGGCTTTGACTAAACAGGCTACTAATCAGCTTTTTGGAAGGTAGCTCCATCTCCAGAGGTTCTTGGTCCGCCACTTTGTCGTCAACAGGCGCTAAAACCTCTGCAGCAATAGCCGGAGCCACCACACTCGGATCGGGTGTGGTATCCGATCTCCCGAGTTGGTACATCAACCACCCCATAGCCAGCAACAGGGCAACCAGGGTTCCAGCAATGGCGGCATAACCCGGCCAACGCTTGGAGGCCACTGTGCCCTCTTCTCCCGGCAGGCCCAGCGCTTCTGCTGCAGCTTTTGAAATTAAGTGATGATCAACGCGCTGCTGACCTTTGCCGTAAGCACCAAGCAGGGCACGGTCACAAAGCAGGTTAATCACCCGAGGAATACCACCACTGAGCTGGTGCAGTCGACGAATTGCTTTGCGGGTAAACAAGGGGTGATTACTGCCCGCAACCTGCAATCGGTGGGCAACATAGTTAGCCACGTCCTGCTCAGTCAAGGGAAGTAAGTGATACCTGGCAGTGATGCGTTGTGCCAACTGGCGCAACTCGCGTCGTTGCAGCAATTGCTGCAGCTCTGGCTGACCAATCAAAATCACCTGAAGCAGTTTCTTGGTATGTGTTTCAAGGTTGGTAAGCAGGCGAAGTTGCTCTAGCACTTCAGGACGAAGATGTTGTGCTTCGTCGATAATCAGCACTGTCGTTTTTTCTGCTTCATGATTACGAAGCAAGTGCTGATGTATAGTATCTGTCAGTTGCTTAAGCGTGGGCTGCTCTGGGTATTCCAGATGAAACTCATCGCAAATGGTGGCCAACAGCTCATGCTCGGTGAGTGTTGGGTTCAACACAAATGCGCTTTCCGTATTTTCCGGCAGTTGCTCCATCAGGCAACGAGATACGGTGGTTTTACCCGTACCTACTTCGCCTGTCAGCAACACGAAACCACCAGTCTCTCCGAGACCAAACATTAGATGCGCCAGCGCTTCACGATGGCGATCGCTCATGTAGAGATACTGGGGGTTCGGCGCAATTGAAAAGGGGTTTTCCCTTAACGCAAAAAATCCTGTGTACATGGGTCTATTCGGGTGTCCAAGGCCTTTACGGCAGTAGGGGTCAAGGTAAGTCTTTACCGGGAGTATGTCAAAACGATGCAGGCCTGAGGCCACCTAGATATAATGGCCCCATGACGGAACTTTGAAAGCGGTCACAGGTGCAGATTTATTTAGTGGGTGGTGCAGTCAGGGACAGGCTGCTGAAAATTGACGTACAGGATAAAGATTACGTGGTAGTGGGTGCTACCCCTGAACAGATGTTGTCGGCTGGATACCAAGCCGTTGGCGCGGACTTTCCTGTTTTCCTCCACCCCGAAACCAAGCAGGAATATGCCCTGGCTAGAACTGAGCGTAAATCAGGCCAAGGTTACACTGGCTTTACCTGTTATGCCGCTCCCGATGTGACACTTGAACAGGATCTTTTGCGTCGCGATCTAACCATCAATGCCATGGCCCAATCTGAGGCTGGCGATATTATCGATCCATACGGCGGCCAGAGGGACCTTGAGCAGAAGTATCTCCGCCATGTCTCGGATGCCTTTATCGAAGATCCATTACGCGTGCTTCGCGTTGCCAGATTCGCCGCCAGATACCACTCCCTCGGCTTCCGTGTTGCAGAAGAAACGCGCGATCTGATGAGAGACATGGTTGACAGCGGCGAGCTTGATTATCTGGTGCCAGAGCGGGTTTGGAAGGAGACTGAACGCGCCATGATGGGCCCCTCGCCTGCACGTTACTTCGAAGTACTACGTGACGTGGGTGCGCTGAAACTGCTTATGCCTTATCTGGATGCTCTTTGGGGTGTACCCAACCCAGAGAAGTGGCACCCGGAGATTGATACCGGCATTCACACCATGATGGTGCTTGAGCAAGCCGCCCTCGCAGAGATGCCGCTCGAAGTGAGGTATGCCGCGATAAGCCATGATTTAGGCAAAGGGTTAACCCCTCCTGAACAGTGGCCGAGTCATCGCGGGCATGAAACGTCAGGCCTGGATCTGGTAGAGAAGATGTCTCGTAGCCTGAAGGTGCCAAATGCCTGCCGTGAATTAGCGCTGTTGGTCTGTGAATTTCACACCCACTGCCACCGGGCATTAGAGCTTCGCCCAAAAACACTGCTTAAGGTGTTGGATGCGATGGATGTGTGGCGCAAGCCAGAACGTTTTGAGCATTTCCTTAATGCCTGTGAAGCTGACTTTAAAGGTCGTACCGGCTTCGAGCAGAAAATCTACCCTCAGGCTGACTATTTTCGAGGTGCATTCGCCGCAGCTAAAACAGTCAATCCGGGTGATATCGCCCGACAGGGATTAAAAGGGCCAGAGATCCGGGAAGCGGTAAAACGTGAGCGACAGCAAGCTATTGCTGCATGGTGTGATAAAAACCACCCCTAAAGTAGTGTTTTTCACAAAACATTCATAAAACATCCATTTTGGACACTGTACCAACTGCTATAACCAGTAGACATAGGGTTACAGCGAAGGGTTCAAACACAATATGTGGTGGTGGTTCCAAAACGATACCAAACAGTATTCAACTCGACAGGCGATGAAGACGTTGTTGAAGAAAAAGTATCGTTCGCAAAGAGAATATGAGGCTTGTTTGGCGCAATTAGAAGAGGCGACCGGTCATCCAGATCCGGAGGGCTTCTTGCGTCAACTTAAGCAACCGGCTAAAAGTCGCACAGTTCTTGCTGAATTGCGAGGGGAAGCCGCATTATTCCACGCCATGGTGGGTTCCAAGAAGCAGTAGCAGGCAATTTTATTGCTATAACAAAAAAGCGGCCCATCAGCCGCTTTTTTGTTTTTAACCAATTCATTTTTCAAACGAGATTAAGCCCAGAGCAGAAACGCCACCAGCACCGCACCAAGTCCGAGTCGATAAATCACGAAGGGCAGCATGCCCATGCGGCTGACCAGTTTCAGAAACACGTGAATACAGGCGTAAGCAGCAAAAAACGAGATAGCTGTTCCCAGTGCGATCTGGTCCCACTGTACGGGATCAGCTGATTCGATAAGCTTTTTAGTTTCTAATCCACCCGCCAGAAAGATAATTGGAATAGACATCAGGAAAGAGAAACGTGCCGCGGCCTCGCGGGTCAAGCCCAACATCAAACCCGCGGTGATGGTAATACCAGAGCGACTGGTACCGGGGATCAGGGCCATCGCCTGAGCACAGCCGATAATCAGCGCTTTCTTCCAACCCACGGCATATTCGTCAAGCTGAAGCTTGGCTTTAATATCAGCCCACCACAGCAATAAACCAAAAACGATGGTGGTAGCAGCAATAACCGCTGCACTGCGCGCCAGAATTTCAATCAAATCACCCGCCAGCAAACCGAAAAGACCAGCGGGAATTGTCGCCAGAACCACGGACCATGCCAGTTGTGCTTCAGTCGTAAAACCTCGGCCAAACACTGACGCAAACCAGTCCTGAGTCATGCGCCATACTTCTTCTCTGAAGTAGATGATAACCGCCAACAATGTCCCTACATGCACTGCGACATCAAATGCCAACCCTTGATCATTCCAACCCAGCAATGCTGATGGAAGGATTAGGTGTGCTGACGAGGAGATGGGGAGAAATTCCGTTAGTCCCTGGATCAGGGCCAAAATAATGACTTCCAATGTGCTCACTTGTTACCGCCTGTGTTGACCTTAGCTGGTGGGATCCTATCAAGAAAACGTGACGGATCTAACATTATTTTTCGTGACCAAAATCGACTTCAACCTGCCAAAGCTTCTGTTGATGCTCAAATGCTCGCCAGAGTTCGCGATAGGTGTTGCCGTTAATCGGGTGTTTTTTCTCGGGTGCCAACTCAGCCAATGGCCATAATACAAAGGCGTTGAAGAGTATTTCTGCACGCGGTAACTGCACTGGAGTATCAACAACTAAATCATCAAAAAGCAAAATATCTATATCGACACAGCGCGAACTGAACTTGCGTGCGTCCGGGCTACGACCGAGCGAAAGCTCCAGGCCACGTATGCGTTCAGCTAACTCAGCCAGTTCGCCGTCAAAGTGAAAACTTGCCACCATGTTGAAAAAGTTGGCGCCTTTGAAGCCGACCGCTTCACTTTCAAATACGGGACTTAGCGCAACAACGCCAAACTGCTCGCGCAGGGCAGAAACCGCTTTAATGACATTTTTTTCAGGTTCAATATTGCTACCAATCCCGACCAGAACTTCAGCCATTAAATTCCTTCGCCTCGCACAATGCGCACACCTACGGACTCCGCTTGAGGCACTGCACCGGGTTTACTCACCGTCAGTTTGACACCTTTGATAGGAAACTCCTTGAGCAGAAGCTGGGCTGAACGCTCGGCGACAGTTTCAATAAGATCGACACGCATTTCGCCGATGGTTTCAGTTAAACGCTCACTGATGGCAGCATAATCCACCGCCTTGCTGATATCATCGCTTTCAGCGCTGGGGCGAATATCACAGGCGAGATCTAAATCGAGCACCAACGTTTGCCAAATTTCCTTTTCCCAACCATAAACACCGATAACTGTGTCTATTCGCAATCCCTGAATTAATACTAAATCTGTCATATTTCTTGATCCACTGCACAACTGGTGGTCGAATCACCCTTAGCTCAATCCACGCGTATGCTAGCATCCTCGACATGGAGTCGCGATGATCTCAATGGGTTGAGAATAGATATAGGGAAGATAAGTGACTGAACTACTCTGCATAGTAATGGTAATCGTTGCCTACCTGCTTGGCTCTGTCAGCAGTGCAGTGGTGATATGCAAGTTGTTTGGCCTACCCGATCCCCGCACCAAAGGCTCTAAAAATCCCGGCACTACCAATGTCTATCGCTTAGGCGGTGCCGTTCCTGCGGCACTCACCCTGCTTGGCGATATGCTCAAGGGCACCATCCCCGTTTGGGGCTCCTACTTTTTGCACTTACCTGCGGTTTGGCTCGGCGTGATCGCCATTGCTGCCTGTATTGGCCACATGTACCCCTGTTTTTTTAACTATATCGGCGGAAAAGGGGTCGCTACTGCATTCGGTGCGCTATTGCCTATTGGATTAGACTTGGGGGCATTGCTTGTTGTGAGCTGGGCGTTGGTACTGCGTCTCAGCGGCTACTCTTCGCTGGCATCGATCGTCACAATCAGCCTCTCACCGCTGTTTGTGTATTGGATTAAACCCCTCTATACCCTTCCCGTTGCCATGTTGGCGTTACTGATGTTGTGGCGGCACCATGAAAACATCAGCCGCCTGCTCACCGGCAATGAAAAGAAAATTTGGGAAAAAAACAGTAATCCCGATGCCAAGCCCAATGGCAGCTAGGCACTCAACCCCTAAACGTCGATTTCAGACAAACTCTCTAACGGCCAGCGAGGCTGAGTGGTTACCGCCAATGGTTGATGCTCACCCGCTTTAAGGCGCTGTAACCCTGCATAAGCGATCATGGCACCATTATCGGTACAAAAACGAGGGGCCGGATAAAAGACTTCGCCATCACGCTCTGCCATCAAGGTGGCCAGTTGTGCCCGTAATTCAATGTTGGCACTTACGCCACCAGCAACCACGAGTCTTTTCAGTCCAGTTTGCTCTAAAGCGCGGCGGCACTTAATCGCTAAGGTATCGATCACCGCCTGCTGAAACGCATGGGCGATATCTGCGTGAGTTTGTGCACTTTCGTCCGCTTCGCGAATTGCCGTTGCAGCCGCGGTCTTTAACCCACTGAAACTAAAGTCCAGCCCGGGGCGGTCAGTCATAGGTCGTGGAAACTTGAAACGTCCCGGGGTTCCCTGCTCCGCCATTTTCGCCAGCAAAGGTCCGCCCGGGTAATCCAATCCCAGCAGCTTGGCTGTTTTATCAAACGCTTCGCCTGCCGCATCGTCAATGGACTCACCCAGTAATTCATAACTACCAATGCCATCAACACGGATCAACTGGGTGTGCCCCCCCGATACGAGCAGGGCAACAAAAGGAAACTCAGGTACGTTTTCTTCAAGCATTGGTGCCAACAGGTGTCCTTCGAGATGATGCACACCAACCGCGGGTACTCCCCAGCTATAAGCTAACGAGCGCCCCACCGTGGCGCCAACCAACAAGGCACCTACCAGGCCTGGCCCTCGAGTAAACGCAACCCCATCAATATCGTCAGGCTTGCAATTGGCTTCAGCCATTGCTTCGCGAATTAACGGAATGATCTTGCGAACATGGTCTCGTGAAGCCAGTTCGGGCACCACGCCACCATAGTCGGCATGCAACTTAACCTGACTGTAGAGTTGGTTGGCTAGCAAACCCTGCTCATCGTCAACGATGGCAATACCGGTCTCGTCACATGAAGTTTCAATACCCAGTATTCGCATTGGCGGTGCCTCTATATAATGGAAAAACATCTGGCGGCGAATTCTACCCGTCGCCTTAATACAAAAACAGTCCAGATCCTACTTTACTTTGGGTAACCGATCAGATTAGAATTCCGCACCATTTTTAAACGGCGGTCAAATTTCGTACCGCGTTTCAGATCAAATCTGATTGATCAGTTTTCTGAGGTGAGAGGCACATGCCAGTAATTAAAGTACGCGAAAACGAGCCTTTTGACGTAGCTCTACGTCGTTTCAAGCGCTCTTGTGAAAAAGCAGGCGTTTTGTCTGAAGTTCGTCGTCGCGAGTTCTACGAGAAACCAACTTCTGAGCGTAAGCGCAAAAAAGCTGCGGCTGTTAAGCGTCACGCGAAGAAGCTGTTCCGTGAGAACGCTCGTCGCACCCGCCTGTACTAATACAGCGGATAAAAGGTTATACCACTCATGAGTGAATTGGTTGCACAGCTAAAAGACCAGCAAAAAGATGCCATGCGCGCTAAAGACAAGGTGCGCTTGGGTACTATCCGCATGATCCTCGCAGAGGTGAAACAGCGCGAAATTGATGGTCAAACCACGCTGTCTGACGATGAAGTTATTAACGTGCTGACCAAAATGGTTAAGCAGCGTCGCGACTCCGTCAGCCAATACGAGTCTGCGGGTCGTGAAGACCTTGCCGAAACAGAACGTTCAGAGATCAGTGTGATTGAAACGTTCTTACCTCAGCAGTTAACTGCTGAAGAGGTGCAAGCTTTAGTAGCAGAGGCTATTGAAGCATCAGGCGCCAGCGGCATGCAGGACATGGGTAAGGTAATGGGTATTCTGAAACCAAAAATTCAGGGTCGTGCCGAAATGGGCCCGGTCAGCGCTCAAGTAAAAGCGCAATTAACCGCCTGATATTTTTGAGTAATACTCAAACCAGTTAACAAGCCGTGCCCCAGGGCACGGCTTGTTGCGTTTCTACTTGTCGGAAAGAGTAACAACAGCGATAGTTGCAACTGATGGCAGGACATATCCCCCGAGAGTTTATTGATGATCTACTCGCCCGCACCGACGTTGTCGATGTGGTGGATAGTCGTGTTCGCCTGAAAAAAAGTGGCAAAAACTATAGTGCCTGTTGCCCTTTCCACAACGAAAAGACCCCTTCTTTCACTGTCAGCCAGGATAAACAGTTCTATCACTGCTTTGGATGCGGTGCGCACGGCAACGCCATCGACTTCGTTATGGAGTACGAACGGCTTGATTTTGTTGACGCGATAGAAGAATTAGCCGGAGAACTTGGCTTAGAGGTTCCTCGCGAGAAGCGACAGGGAAAGCCGAATCAAGGCCCTCATGCCAGTGCTGAGCAGAAGCGGGATGGCTATGAGCTGATGGAGCAGTTGTGCCGATTTTATCAGGGCCAACTCCGTCAGCATGCTAATAGCGACAAGGTCATTGGATATCTGAAGCAACGCGGCCTCAGTGGCGAAACAGCAAAACAGTGGGAAATTGGCTACGCTCCTGCGGAGTGGGACAGCGTCTTTAAGCACTTCGGTCATACCAAACAACAGCAAGACCAATTGCTCACCTTGGGCATGTTGATCGAAAACGACAATAAGCGTCGCTACGACCGCTTCCGTGATCGTGTCATGTTCCCAATTCGAGACAAACGCGGCCGCGTGATTGGGTTCGGTGGTCGTGTACTTGATGACGGTACGCCAAAATACCTCAACTCTCCAGAAACCCCGCTGTTTCACAAAGGGTTGGAGCTATACGGCTTTTACCAGGTTAAACACGCTGAAAAGAAACCGACACAAGTCGTCATCGTTGAAGGCTATATGGATGTTGTGGCGCTGTCACAACATGGCGTCAATTATGCGGTTGCATCATTGGGCACCGCCACCAGTCGTGATCAATTGCAGGCTCTGTTTCGTCTGACAGATAAGGTTATCTGCTGTTATGACGGTGACCGCGCGGGCCGCGATGCAGCATGGCGAGCCCTTGAGAATGCGTTGCCACTGCTAAAAGATGGCCTGCAGCTTAGGTTTGTTTTCCTGCCAGATGGTGAAGACCCTGATTCGTTAGTGAAAGCGCAAGGTAAAGAAGCATTCGAGGCCTTGCTAGATGATGCCCTTCCCATGGCTGACTTTCTGTTCCAACAGCTATCTCATCAAGCTGATTTAGGCCAGCAAGAAGGTCGCGCTAAGTACGCGCAACTCGCCACACCACTGATCAGCAAACTGCCAGAAGGTGTCATGCGAGAATTACTCACCGATCAGCTTTGCCAGAAATTGGCGATGCCGCGGGAGTCACTACAGAAGCTGCTTACTCCAGCGCCAAATGATGGCAAGAAAGAACAGCAGGCCGCACAGAAGAAGACACCCGTGCGTATTGCTGTGGCCATGTTGGTACAACACCCGGAACTGGCGCAGACAGAACAGGTCAAAGAGTTAGTCGAGATCGATGCGTTTGATGAGATAACGCTACCAGGTATCGATCTGCTAAAAGCGTTGTTAACACAGACATCAGCCGCCCCATTGACCACTGGCAGACTGCTTGAACAATGGCGCGGACGACCAGAATACAACAGCCTGACTAAGTTAGCGGGCTGGCAACTCCATGTTGATGAAGAACATCGTGAAGCATTGTTCTTCGACACCCTGGAAAAGCTGCTAAGTTTGTTTGTTGAGCAGCGAACAGAAGAGTTATTGGCACACGCCAGACAAGGTCGGCTAACCGCCGATGAGAAGCAAGAGCTTCAACAGCTGCTAAGAGAAAGGCAGCAAATTGAGACAACGCCCTAGCGGGCAAATATGCAACAGGTTATACTGTAGGGCTTTCGTGCCCACACGGTAAGCGCGGTATCCACATCTAAGAAGGTCCGAGAGAGTATATGGAGCAGACCCCACAGTCTCAACTAAGACTCCTGGTTGCCAAAGGCAAAGAGCAGGGTTATCTAACTTATGCAGAAGTTAATGATCACCTGCCGGCGGATATAGTCGATTCCGATCAAATCGAAGATATCATCAGTATGATCAATGACATGGGGATCCAGGTATATGAATCTGCCCCAGATGCAGACTCATTGATCCTCAATGAAAACAGCACCACGGATGAAGAAGCCGCAGAAGCGGCTGCTCAGGCATTAGCCTCTGTTGACTCAGAACTTGGCAGAACCACTGACCCAGTGCGTATGTATATGCGCGAAATGGGGACGGTTGAGCTTCTGACCCGAGAAGGCGAAATCGACATTGCCAAGCGCATTGAAGATGGGATCTACACCGTTCAAAGTTCGGTCTCTGAATATCCAGCAGCCATCACCTATCTGTTAGACCAGTTCGATCAATTCGAGGCTGGCGAAATCCGTTTGGCTGAAATTATCTCAGGCTTTATCGATCCTAACGCTGAAGACGTTGCGCCAACGGCGACTCACATCGGTTCTGAACTTTCTGAAGAAGAGCTAGATGATGAGGATGATGACGACGAAGACGACGAGGACGAGGAAGAGGGCCCAACCGGTCCAGATCCTGAAGAAGCGCGCGAAATGTTCTCGCAACTGCGCGACAAGCATGACGCTGTCCGTAAAGTTGTAAGCAAACAGGCTCGCGATTCTAAAGCCGCGAAAGAAGCTATCGCAGAACTGGCTGAACTGTTTAAGCAGTTCCGTCTTGTTCCGAAACAGTTCGACAAAATCGTTGCCAGCATGCGCGGCATGATGGATCGTGTACGAACTCAAGAGCGACTGATCATGAAGATCTGTATCGCCAAGGCTTCAATGCCTAAGAAGATCTTCGTACAAACCTTTGGTGGTAACGAAGCATCTGAAGAATGGCTGGAAGCTCAGATTGCCGCAGGCAAAGAGTGGAGCGCGATTATCGATGCCGAGCGTGACGAAGTACTCCGCAGTATTCAGAAGCTTAAGCAGGTTGAAGAAGAAACCGGCCTGAGCATCACCACGATTAAAGATATCAACCGTCGCATGAGCATCGGTGAAGCGAAAGCTCGCCGTGCCAAAAAAGAGATGGTTGAAGCCAACTTACGTTTGGTTATCTCAATCGCTAAGAAATACACCAACCGAGGCCTACAGTTCCTGGACCTGATTCAGGAAGGTAACATCGGTTTGATGAAAGCGGTTGATAAGTTCGAATATCGTCGTGGTTACAAGTTCTCGACCTATGCAACCTGGTGGATCCGTCAGGCCATTACCCGCTCAATTGCGGATCAGGCCCGTACCATCCGTATCCCGGTACATATGATCGAAACCATCAACAAGCTGAACCGTATCTCTCGCCAAATGCTGCAGGAGATGGGGCGTGAGCCTAGCCCAGAAGAGCTAGCTGAACGCATGTTGATGCCGGAAGATAAGATCCGCAAAGTACTTAAGATCGCCAAAGAGCCGATCTCAATGGAAACTCCTATTGGCGATGATGAAGATTCGCACTTGGGTGATTTTATTGAGGACGCTACTACCGAGCTGCCAGCAGATTCTGCAACCATGGCTAGCCTCAAAGGCGCGACTCACGAAGTTCTGGCTGGTCTGACTGCGCGTGAAGCGAAAGTACTGCGTATGCGTTTTGGTATCGACATGAACACTGACCACACCCTTGAGGAAGTGGGCAAGCAGTTCGACGTTACTCGTGAGCGTATCCGTCAGATCGAAGCGAAGGCGCTGCGTAAACTGCGTCACCCTTCTCGCTCTGAAGTGCTTCGCAGTTTCTTGGACGAATAAGCTCATCGGATAAATAGTAACCAACTGAATATTAGAAGGTTGTCTATTACATCTCAGAGCTAGACAGGAGCGGCGGCAACACATAAAATTGCTGCCGCTTTTGACGAGACTCCTCGCAAAAAACAGAATTACGGCCCCTTAGCTCAGTTGGTTAGAGCAGTCGACTCATAATCGATTGGTCGCGTGTTCAAGTCACGCAGGGGCCACCATATTGAAAGGCTTATGGAGAAATCCATAAGCCTTTTCTTTTACAGCCAGCCGCTCAACTGAACTTCGCTAATGTCAGATTCAAAGCACCTTGAACAGAGAGGTCTGACCAGATAGCCTATAAGCAATACTCAAAACAACAAGAAACTGGTATGCATATAGATGAGTTGCTGGAAGCTGCAGTATTAACTGCTGATAGCCAAACTACTATGACTCTTCCTGAGGATTGGACGCAGGGACGCACGGTCTTCGGAGGGTTATCGGCAGCCCTACTCTACGTGGTGATTAAAAACCAGGTCGCGGCAGAAAGGCCCTTGCGTTCACTATCTACGAATTTTGTCGGCCCACTTCTCACGGATACGTCGTTCTCATTTGAGGTAGAACTCCTTCGAGAGGGTAAAAGTGCCTCGCAGCTATCAGCTCGTATAGTTCAGCAAGGTCAGGTTGCGGTTATCCAACAGGCCTGTTTTGGCGCAGAACGAGGTTCTGATATCACGGTCAAACAAACAGATGACCATCAGTTGAGCTCGCCGAAAATCGAGCAGCAGTTGCCATTTATCCCAGACGTAACGCCTAAGTTTATCCAACATATTGATTTGGCCATCGTTGATGGTGCCATGCCATATACAGGCGCTCTGCAATCATCGTTGGATGGTTGGATGCGATTTAGGAACCCTCCCAATCGTATCACCGATGCACACCTTATCTGTCTGATCGACGCTTGGCCTCCCGCAGTGCTTCAGATGATGAAGCAACTTGCCCCAGCCAGTACCATGGCATGGAATCTTGAGTTTATTCATCCGCACCAACCTATTGCTCCTGATGACTGGTTTGCCTACAAGGCATACACCCGCCAAGCTGCAAATGGATATGCCCATTTGGAAGCCAATATCTGGGATAGCGCAGGGGAACTTGTGGCTATCAGTCGCCAATGCGTGACTGTTTTTTGCTGATAAATCATGCTGCCTGTCTCCTTAAAGCAGACCAATATCGATCCAAATGAAAAGAGTCGCTGTATCACGATTAGATGCTAACCATACTGGAGCGATCGTTATGCAGCACTCTCTTGATGAACTAGACCAAGTAAGCCGTATCGACAAACTGGAACTGCACTCATTGGAAGGCGGTTGGTACCAGGCGGAATTCGATTGCCATCAGGGTCGCAGTCGACTGGTCACTGACCAAGGACGCCCTATCCACTTTCAGAGTATCGAGTCAGCCAAAGAAGCGCTGAATGGTGTCGAGATCCAGAAAGCGACGCTTGTTTTTAAATCAGCGTACGACGAAATGATTGGCACTGATAGTGCTAATGGCCCGATTGAGTTGCCTCTCATCTGGTAATAACGGTCTTTTATGCATCAACAGGCGTCGCAAAATGGTTGAATTAGCGTAGTAGTTCACACACTTGTATTAGCCCTATTGAATGCAGAAACCCTGATTGTTTAAAGTCTTTTCGCTAACTATCTCTATTTTAAGAAAGGACTTTCCAATGAGTTGGTTTATTGCCGCACTTAAAAACTATGCAACCTTTGCAGGGCGTGCGCGTCGCGCTGAATACTGGTACTTCGTACTGTTCTACCTCCTGTCCGTCATCGCTGGTGCAGTAATTGATGTACTGCTTGGCCTTGGCTTTGTCGCAGCCATCGTTATGCTGGGTCTGATTATTCCTAGCATCTCTGTGTGTGTGCGTCGCCTTCACGATACTGGCCGCTCTGGCTGGTGGTGGTGGATCCAATTGGTTCCACTGGTAGGCCCAATCATTCTTCTGATCTTTATGGTTCAGAATAGTGCTGATGCAGAAAACGATTACGGCCCGAACCCTAAGGCTGCTATCGCTTAATCTCTAAATTAAGTATCTAAACAGGACGCTAAGGCGTCCTGTTTTTTTATCTACCGACAAAATAGTTAAGCGAATATGGATAGCGTGAACGACATGGGATTTCCTCAGGAATTAAGCTGGGATAAGCCGGAACAGGTGCAGGCATCGCTGAATGCGCTCTATTTCTATGCTAACGATGGCAGCGACCAGTTTAGAAGTTGGTATCTGGGGAAGATAAAGACCAAAAGAAAGGCGGCATTGTTTACCCGTCTGGGTGCGATCCTGTTAACCACGGGCGCGGGCATCATTCCCATGCTGTCTGCTATCCCCAGCCTTGAAAGCCATAGCTGGCTCCACCCCGCCTGGTCAAGCGTCGCACTGGCATTGGCGGCACTATTGATTGCGCTAGACAAATTATCTGGTTACACCAGTGGCTGGATCCGTTACACCTTGGTCGAGCAGCAGCTACGCCAAAAACAACAGCAGTTTTGCCTAAATTGGCAACAGGTGAAGGGACGTGAATCGGCACTGCCGCTCGTTACGGATTACCTCAACGAAACTCAACAGCTTGTGCATGAGGAAACTCAGCAGTGGGCTAAAGAGTTTCAGCAGCATTTAAGCCAGCTTGATAAAGCAACATTGAGCGCGGGTAAGCGGTAACAATTGACGCAAAAGCGAACATTAAAGTTGTAAGTTAACTACATGTTTCTTTAAAAAGCCTGCCCAACTCGTCGTACCAGTGTTGTTTTTCCTGATCTGAATCAACAGAATCCTGGTCGGTCCAGTTATTATGTTCGTAAATTAATCACACCAATGATTTCTCTGGCTAAGGAAGTACCATGGATATCGCAACAGAACTTGTTACAGTCATCACCATTCCTCTTCTACTTTGTATCGCTATTGCTTTGGTGGCTTTGGCTTTCGGGAAAAGCCGTGTATTCAAAAACAAAGTGTGGGTAAATGACCGCTGTGTAAATTGTAAATCTGGGTTGTGCTGGTCTTGCACCAGAGAAGGCTCAAAAGCGGAGCAGGCAGCCTATACCTGGTCTGCGGAACCCAAGTAAAACGCGCTGCTATCTGGATGATGGCTCAACTAAACGCCATCATCCTCATAATCACTCAGGCTAATACCCAGCTCATCAGCAACCTCTGCCCAATAAGGCTCGGCTTCACAAACACAGGTATCACACCAATCTCCAATGCCTTCATGCATATTGGAACCCGTTCGCTTAGGCCGGAGCGCTGAGTTTACTAATGAAACACTGCGATCACGCTTATTGGTTGATAACTTGGATTTCATAAGCTGACTCCAATTCTTTCGTGCAACCTTAAACCTAGTAGACACACTTAATCCTGGCGCTGACTGATAGATTATTTAGTTATCATCTAAAGCCCATTTGCGTTATTCTCGCGCTCGATCCCCAACACTCGGAGTTACCCCCTTGCTTAGCTATCGCCACTCTTTTCACGCCGGTAATTACGCTGATGTGCTAAAGCATCTGGTCCAAATCAGAGTGCTCAGATACCTGAGTAAAAAACCAAAACCTTTCTGTTATCTGGATACCCATGCAGGCGCTGGTGGTTACTCACTTACCGGGGAACACGCAAACAAAACTCAAGAATATCTGGATGGTGTTGCGCGTTTATGGGAGCTAGAGGATCTACCGGAGCCTTTGCAGGATTACCTGCAGGTTATCAAAGAGTTCAACCGTTCAGATAAGCTGACGCACTATCCAGGCTCCCCCGCCATTGCTGCAGCGCTGACTCGAAAAGAAGATAAGCTGTGGCTCTACGAACTCCACCCTACTGATTTCAAAATATTGCGTCAGGAAGTGGCAAACCAGCGACGCATTCGTTGCGAACAATCCGATGGCTTCAAGGGAGCTATCGCAAAACTACCACCGCTGGAACGGCGAGGCATGGTATTGATCGACCCTCCCTACGAGCTGAAAGAAGACTACCAGCGCTGCGCCGAAACCTTAATCAAGGCCCACCGCAAATTCAGTACCGGATGTTATGCCCTTTGGTACCCAGTGGTAGACCGGAACCGAATTGACCAGCTAGAAAGAAAGCTGGTTGATTCAGGGATCCGAAACATTCAACTATTTGAACTGTCTCAGACTGACGATTCCGACGCTTTTGGTATGACTTCTGCGGGCATGATAGTTATCAATCCCCCTTGGACATTGCATAAAGAGATGAAAGCCTGTTTGCCCCTGTTGGCTGACAAGCTTGGGAGCAATGGACAGGGTAACTATCGCTGTGAAGTGCTAGTGCCTGAGTAGCCATAGCCTTAGGCACAGTTTTTTGGGGCTCGATGTAGTGCCCTAAAAAACTTTAAGTGTTATTAGTTCTCGTCAGTTAAGAATCCCTGAATACCGTTAATTTCGCGCTGCCACAAGCGCTCCGCCTGGACTAGGGTTTCAACGGCTGTTGCATACACTGGAACACCAATACTGGTGACGGTATTCACTACTGCGGTGAACAACTCGTTGGCCTCTTCTTCCCTGCACAAGGCTGGCGTTAGCTTGACGTAATCAGGGCGCACCTTCGTCAGGTAGTCCAGGCTCATACCACTGGCACCGCATTGGTCGACACCATAGCCATAACCGAGTTGCTTGAGCACTTGTGCAAAGTTCTTCACCGTTTCAGGTTCACGCTGCAAATTAAGTTCAGAAAGCTCAAACAAGAGTAGCTTACGTTTTGCTTCTGGCAGCCGTGATAAAGCAGCGATGAAACGCGTATCCCGCATTGCGGAAAGCGATAAGTTAACCGCGGTTTTAACCGTGTAAGCTTTGTTGAGTACAGCATCAACAACAGCCTGGTCAAGCACTCCACCCAGCTCAAATTGCTCAGTGACAGGCACAAACAGCCCCGCATGAAGCAACTTGCCCTGCTCATCTACCAATCCTGAAAAAATCTCTTGTTGAACCTTATTTCCATCACGATCCACAACTGGCTGGCTCCTCAGCTCAATCGCCTGCTCTGCCAGTCGTTGCTTCAGTAAAGCTAACCATTGCTCTGCGGTTCGCGAAGTTTCGTTAGCGACAATCTGGTTGCTCCAGAAAACCCGCTCAGCACTGCCTGCTGTACCTCGTATGCCTTCATCCAGACTAGTCATCAGCTGGGCGATAGGCTCAATAGAAAACCTGACACCTGCGATAAAACAGTCGAGACCATGCTCCTGTTCACTGTCTACAGTCAATCGATTCAGTTCATCCGCCAACGCTTGCAACTGCTCTTTCGGGTAAGCAAGCTCATCGGCCCCCAAAACCAGACCAAACTCTTGTGAGGAGAGTCGGCCCAGCTTAAAGCTACTCTCGCCCTGAGAGTCGGTAAAGTGGGAGCGAACAAGCGATGTTGCGGCATTAATGAGATTTCGCCATGCAAAGAAACCAGCATGCTTACGAACACCGTCAAGGTTACCAAACTTAAGCAGAACCATGGTCCCAGGCAGGTTTTGCTCCTGCTTGGTTTTTATTGCTTCCAACAGGGCTTGTCGTGTCATAACACCTGAATCTGGGTCGGTTTGCAGTTTACTTCGTACCTCTTCCAACTGCTTAGCACTCTCCAGGAAACGTCCTTTGAGCAATGCGGTTAACTGATTAAGTACGATGACAACACGACGAAACTCTCGAGTACTTGGCAGCGGAATACGATACTCATAATCTCGCTGTTCAATGGCGTGTGCCTGGTGCTCGATCTGTTTCAATGGCCGGATCAACACTCTCAATGCCAAGGCAGATAACAGAGCCAGTGCACCAAACAGCAGCCCATAAACCATCAACAACCGTGTCGCCAACTGCCACAGCTGCTGGTATACCACACCTGGGTGCCCTTCGACGGTCAGCATCGCCACCTCTGTCCAGCCCAAAGTTAAGGGCGCCTGTGTCACGACAGGGTCTATCTCAAACAGCGATACAAACCACCCAGGCACTCCCTGTGCAATCTCTTCTCTAACACGGGTGATATGGCTTTCGTCCGCAAACAGCTCAACATCAATACGTTTAAGCATGGTGCCGTCAAATGCAGCGTACACTGTACTTTCTGCAGATACGCGATCCAGTGGTTTCAATAGTGGTGCCAGACGCATCCCCAGACTGGTGACAGCATTATCAGTACTGGCTTGTAGCTGCTGCTCCAGGTAGTCAGCGTTGTTTCGAAGGTTCAACGTCATCACAATAGCCAGCGATGCCAGCATTGTAAGCGTCAGTACGATAAAGACCTGGCGGTATAAACTCATCACTCGTTTCCTTCTTGCTTCACCTGCGAGGAGAAGCGCTCCTGCAGCTCTCTCCATAAAGAGATGCGGTCTGATTTACCCACGTGCTTTCCGCTATTTCGTGCTTTGGCTAACCAGAGAAAGTCCGCGTTAAAGCTGTAGATAGGCAAAAGATCATCCCGCTCACCGGCGGGCCTGATTTTCTTGTCAATATTATCAAGCACCAGAGGTTCAACACCCCGACGCTCATAGTAAGTCAGCACCATATGATGTTGGTTGTAATCGAGGGCTTTAACATACATCAGCCGGAGCTTTTCAGCAGGAAAGCCGGCCTCAATCAGGCTGTAGTACTTGGCGATAGCGAAATCTTCACAATCTCCTGCGCCTCGACCAATAAACTCTATCGGCGTGGCCCAATAATCTTCCTGGCCCCAAACATCGATATCATTTGAGAACGTCAGCTGGTTGAAAAAGTCATTGATGATTGTCAGTTGCTCTTCGGGAGATTTGTCGCGGCTGCGCTCAACAGCACTTTGCCAACGCTGACCTCGTTCATAGGCGTCGTCACCAAAAGCCTGCCTTAGCTGTGCAAGCAAATTGGTGAAGTCGAGAGGTGCCGCAGCCCAAAGCCCAGAGAGGCTTAGAGCTGCCAACACAAATACGAGTAATCGACGCAACATGATTCCCTTAGCGGCGGCCGGGTGGCCGCCTTTTGATAGGGTAAGCTTATCGCTCTATCTCTTTTTTCTCTACCACGCTCAAGGTTGCCATAATACGGCGGTTCGCGGCGGCAGCTTCTTTAGTGTTGTCGGTATTTAGAGGCTGGCTCTCACCATAACCTACTGTTTTGACACGGTTACTTTCAACGCCGTATCGTTCAACAAGCTCTGCAGCAACAGCTTTCGCCCGCTTTTCAGACAACATCTGGTTGTAATCTGCAGCGCCCGCGCTTGAGGTATGGCCCTCGATGGTGACACTCAGCTGAGGATACTGCTTCATAAATTCAGCCAGTTCCGCAATTTCAGGCAGATACTCGTCCTTCACCACAGCTTTGTTGTTGTCGAAGTTAACCATCAAGGTTTTGCTGACAACTTCGTCACGATAAAGAGTGCACCCGGATTCATCTACTGCAAAGTTTGATGGGGTATCCGGACACTGGTCGTCCGCATCATACACACCATCTCCGTCACTGTCTTTTGGTGGTTCAACAACCGCAACAGGTTCTTCTACAGGCTCAGGGGCTGGCTCTGGTGCTGCTGTGGGCACAATTGCAGGCTCACCTCCGAACAGGTAGCTCAGGCCCACACCCAAAGTAAAATCGGTGAAGTTTTCATCAATGCCCTGATTCAAGATGAGCTCACCAGCCAAAGCCCAGTCCTGGCTAAATAAATGACGCATCCCCAATCCCAGATGGGCAGCAGTGTTACTGTCGTCAAGGTCGATATAGTCAAGACCGGTGATTATGTATTTTGACTTGTCGTCAAAGTAGAACAGCGCATCAGCCGCGTACCACATGCCCTCATCGTCTTGGCCGTTTTTCAGATCCATGTCGGCATATTCGGCACGCGCGCGCAGACCCACCTCTTCCCATGGATCGATACCGAACATCAGTCCACCTAGAATACCCTCTTCATAAGCGTTGCCCTGATGCTCACGATCATCATCCATTTCAGCAAAGCGCAAAGACGCGCCTACACTCATAGGCATGTTGTTCAGCTCTTCGGCAATCACAGCAGAGCTGAGTAAACACCCTGCAACCAAAACAAACCCTTTATTCATTTTCATCTTGTTCTTCTCTCCTTGAGTTAAAAATACTCACCAAACAACAAGCGGCTGCAGACAACTTGTGAGCATGAGCGTCTATTCTGCAGTCCTAACTAATCTAATTCAAAGGTGTTTTCGCCCTTTGGCAGCAAACAAGTATCACCAGCGACTGCAAAAACCTTAGATGTGTCTCAATTCATCTCATCGTCATTTGCTAGGGTTATCATCAAGCAGTCGATTCGTAGTTATCGACACTCCTGTCGAGAAAGTGTCGAGAAGTGAAAATCGAGTAAGGACACATGATGCGATACCACACACTCCCTAACACAGATCTGCGCGTTTCTAAAATCTGCCTGGGTACAATGACTTATGGCGAGCAGAACAACGAGAAAGAAGCGCACCAACAGCTGGACATGGCTCTGGAACTCGGTGTTAATTTTATCGATGCCGCCGAAATGTATCCGGTACCTCCCAAGCCAGAAACACAAGGGAGAACAGAGAGCTACATAGGTAGCTGGCTTGCTAATCGTGGCAATCGCGAGAAAGTAATTTTAGCCACCAAAGCTGCGGGCCCGGGTGGTCCGGCGGACCATGTTCGTCCCAACCTTAAGTTGGATATGTCGAACCTCCGAGCCGCAATAGACGACAGCCTGACACGGCTACATACAGATTATATCGACTTGTATCAAATCCATTGGCCCGAAAGAAGCACCAATTTTTTTGGACAACTTGGATACGTTGCCAGCCAAGAGGCGGAGGGCACTTCGATATTAGAGACGCTGGAAGCGCTTGATGCTTTGGTTAAAACGGGAAAAATCAGGCACATCGGTATATCCAATGAAACGCCCTGGGGGGTTGCGCAGTACCTGAATCTGGCAAAAATGTACGACCTACCGCGCGCCATAACCATTCAAAACCCCTATAACCTGCTTAACCGAAGCTTTGAAGTTGGGCTGGCAGAGTTTTCTCATCGTGAAGGTATTGAACTTTTGGCCTATTCGCCGTTGGCATTTGGCGCCCTTTCTGGAAAATATCTGGAAGAGCATTGGCCTGAAGGCGCCCGTATGACCCTTTACAAACGCTTTGCCCGCTACTTTACCGCCAAAGGCATAGAAGCCACTCGTAGCTATGTTGATATCGCCCGAAGATTTGGTTTGGATCCAGCGCAGATGGCACTGGCCTACGTCAATTCAAGGCCTTTTGTCGCGAGTAATATCATTGGTGCAACTGACTTGATTCAGTTAAAGATGAATATCCAAAGTGTTGACCTGGAACTGTCTGACGAAGTGATGGCAGCCATTGAACAGGCGCACACCAATAACCCTAATCCGTGTCCCTAGCGGTATGCCCTTTTTAGAGAGCAATTAAACCCCATAGCTCTGTAAAAACAGATCGACACAGGAGCGCAGGTAAGCGATGCGCTCCTGCTCATTCTGGACTAGCGGAACCCCTAGTTCACAGCACATACGATCTCGGCTTTGCGCCATCAACAAAAATTGAGATGAGGCATTGTCGATATTATCAATCTTCAATTTACCTACTTGCACCATACGAAGTAAGTATCCACTCACTTGAGAAATCACTCTTTTGGGGCCTGCTTCGAAAAACAGCTGGCTCAACTGAGGATGAGTATCGGCTTGTGCAACACATGTTCGATACGTCTTTACTGCCTCTTCAGACAGGATCAGTTGATTAAAACGAATTGCTACCTGAACCAGAGTCTCACGAAGATCTGCGTCGGTATCAAACAGTTCGTCGGTTAATTCATGAGCGATACACTTATGCCCTACGGCAGCAACAAACAACTGTTCCTTATTTTCGTAGTGACTGTATACCGTTTGTTTAGAGACACCAGCCTCTTTGGCGATGCGATCCATACTGGTGTTACTGAAGCCCAGCTCGGTAAACAAGGCAATGGCGGCATGTAATATCTGCAAGCGCTTCTCTTCACTCTTAACGCGCCCTTTTACTGCCATATACAACCTCCACAATCACAACAACACACGTTTTGTTACTCACTCATAACAAATCAAACTATACAGTCTAGTTTAGTTAACTTAAGCTAGACTAAGTAGTCCAGTTTATCATATTCATCGATGCCCAAGGAATTACTGCCATGCGCTCCCGGTTGCTTCCCGCTTTAGTCGTTATTGCACTCAGCCAATTCAGTTCTGGCTGCGGACGATCCAGTGCCGATGAAGCCGATTCGACCTATCTTCATCAGGTCGCAGCCTTCGAAGTTCAGCAACAATTGTCATTTAATGTCCCCCGCCAGTTTGTTGGTCTGGTCAGTAACAACGAAGAGGCAAATGTAGGTTTTGAGCAAGCAGGAAAAATCGCAACACTGCATTTTAACGAGGGAGATCGCGTTAAAGCGGGCGACCTACTGGCGACATTAGACACCGAACTGCTTGCGATTCAACGACAAGAACTCCAGGCTCAAGTCGCTGAAACCCAGGCAGAAATCGAGCTGGCAGATGCCAACTTTGAACGTCTGCAAACACTTGCACCCAAAGGTTATGCTTCAGCACAAAGCCTGGATGAAATCACCTCTCAGAAGAACGCGCTGAAATCTCGCCTCAGCCGTCTAAAAGCCAGTCTGGCAGCAAATCAAAGTCGACTAAACAAGAGTGAACTGGCGGCACCATTTGATGCCATCGTTAACAAGCGTCTGGTCTCTCGCGGTGAAGTGGTGATGGCTGGCAGTCCAGCTTTTGAGCTGCTGCAGCAAGGTGGGCTGGAAGTAAAAGTCGGTGTACCTGTCAGACTTCTGCCTCTTCTGGATAAGAAAACTCCATCTCTTAAAATCCAACAACAGGAATTCCCGGCAACACTGCTCACTCGCGGAGGTCAGGTCGACCCCGTCAGTCGGACAGTGCAACTGAGGTACGCACTGCCCGACGATGCCAGCGTGGTTAACGGCCAATTGGCCTATCTGGCCTTAGAGGAAAAGCGTAACAAAACGGGTTTCTGGATCCCACTAACAGCTCTAACTGACGGCATTCGAGGTATGTGGAATGTGTACTTGCTTGTGAATGAGCAAGGCGCCTATCGACTGGAAAAACGCGACGTCACCGTGCTGTTTGCCAATGAAACTCAGGCCTATGTCGCTGGAGCCCTCTCTGATAAAGACAAGATTGTTGCTGCAGGCTTGCACAGGCTGGCGCCGGGTCAGCAAGTTCGCGTCGATGACCAACGCGGAGCATCATTATGATCCGCGCAATGGTTGAGAACGGGCGTTTTGTCGCCCTTGCTATCGCATTGCTGGTGGTGGCAGGCCTGGGTGCCATCAACCAGCTTCCTCGTACCGAAGATCCACGTATCACAAACCGCCAAGCCAGTGTGATCACCTATTTCCCTGGTGCCAGTGCCGAACGGGTCGAAGCGCTGGTGAGCGAGCCTCTGGAAAATCGACTGCAAACCATGCCGGAAATGGATGAGATCACCAGTGTCTCCCGTCCCGGTATTTCGGTGGTGAAGCTCAAGATCCGAGATGATATCTATGAAGTCACCTCCATTTGGAGCCTGGTGAGAGACGAAATCGGCGAAGTCGCGCTGACCTTACCCGATGGGGTGCAGCCGCCCAGCCTGGATGATGACAAGGGTTACGCCTTTACCACACAGATCGGCCTGACCTGGGATGACGATAGCCCGGCAAACCTGGCCTTTCTGCAGCGCTATGCCCGAGAACTGCAGGATCAGATGCGTAATCTAAGAGGCACAGATTACGTTGAAATCTATGGTCAACCAAAAGAAGAGATCCTGGTTGAAATCGACCCCTATACTGCTTCGGCCATGCGCTATTCAACCGCAGAAGTTGCTGAGCTAATAGGTGCTGCCGATGCAAAAATATCCGCAGGTGAGTTGGTTAATGAGGAGAACAAGCTTCAAGTGGAACTCACAGGCGCTCTGGATTCACTGGAGCGTATCCGCCGCATTCCTCTGCGAAGCGATGAACGTGGCTTTATCTATCACCTGGGTGACTTGGCAGAGGTCACCCGCCAGTTGCGCGTTCCCGATACCGAACGGGTATTGCTGGATGGCACACGCGGGATAGTCGTAGCCGTGCGTATGCTGCCGGAATGGCGCGTAGACCATTGGAGCGAATCGGTCAGAGAACAACTGGCTAAGTTCGAAGCGCAACTGCCCGGCAATATCAAAGCCGAGATCCTGTTTGAGCAACAGGGTTATACCGACTGGCGCTTAGGAGAGCTGCTCACCAATGTGTTGCAGGGCTTTGTCATTATCTCGCTCGTGCTCTTTCTGACGCTAGGCTTCCGCGCCGCCATGATTGTTGCAGCCGCCCTGCCCTTGACCGTTATGTTTACCCTGGCCTGTATGAACTACATCGGCCTGCCGATCCACCAGATGTCGGTTACTGGGTTGGTAGTGGCTCTTGGGATCATGGTGGACAACGCTATTGTGATCGTAGATGCAGTCCAGCAGCGACGTCAGCAGGGAATGAGCGCGCTGCAAGCAGTGAAAACATCTGTCACCCATTTCTGGCTGCCTCTGCTTGGCTCTACGATCACAACGATATTGGCATTCAGCCCCATCGTATTGATGCCAGGGCCAGCAGGAGAGTTTGTCGGCGGCATTGCTTACAGCGTTATCCTATCGCTTATCGGCTCTTACATTATCTCTCACACCCTGGTGGCAGGCTTGGCTGGCCGATTTATTACCAGCGGCGAGACCACTCAACATTGGTGGCAACATGGCCTGGCATTTACCCGCACCAGTATCTGGTTTAAGAACTCTCTGAGCTGGAGTCTTAAACACCCGGTCATCACACTGGCTGTTGTATCCGTGCTGCCATTTTCCGGTTTTTATGCCGCAGGCAAACTGACCGAGCAGTTCTTCCCGCCATCTGATCGGGATATGTTCCAGATTGAGCTTTATTTGCCCGCGCAGGCCAGTATTGATGCCACAACAACCATGGCAAGAGCGGTGAAAGAGGCCGTTAAAGAGGAGCAAGGAATTAAGAGCCTGCACTGGTTTATCGGCCAGAACGCTCCATCGTTTTACTACAACATGGTGCCGCGCCAGCAAGGTGCTCAGAATTATGCCCAAGCCATGGTGACAACCACAGACATGGACGCGGCCAATAGCCTGATCCCACAACTGCAACATAAACTGGATGACCGTTTCCCACAGGCTCAGATCCTGGTGCGCAAACTGGAACAGGGCCCTCCATTTAATGCGCCTGTAGAGCTTCGTCTGTTTGGCCCCAATCTGGATACCCTTAAAGAACTGGGCGATCAAGCGCGCGCGATAATGCTAGCAACGCCTTATGTCACTCATACACGCGCCACACTGCAGCCTGGAACACCCAAGGTTTGGCTTGATGTCGATGAAGATAGCAGCCGCCTGAGCGGGCTTAACTTGGCCCAGATCGCCAACCAATTGCAGACCAGTCTGACTGGTGCAGAGCGTGGCTCTATCCTGGAAACCACAGAGACAGTGCCGGTGCGGGTGCGAGTCAGCGAAGAGCAACGCAGTAACCTGCACCGACTTACCGATTTGAATCTGACCTCACCAGAGCACAGACAGGCGATTGCATTGACCTCCCTTGCTACGGCGTCTTTGAAGCCAAGTCGCGGTGCTATTCCTCACCGAGATGGCGAACGGGTGAATGTTATCGAAGGATATTTACGTGCAGACATTCTGCCTGCCGAAGTGCTGACCGAGTTTAAGCAACGACTGGCAGACGCAGACTTTGTGTTGCCTGCTGGCTACCACATGGAGTATGGCGGTGAATCAGCGAAACGGGACAAAGCAGTCGGTAACCTGATGGCCCATGTAGGCTTCTTAGCTGTACTCTTGGTCACCGTCATTGTGGTGTCGTTCAATTCATTCAGAATGACCGGTGTGATCCTGTTTAGCGCGATTCAAGCCGCGGGTTTGGGACTGCTCAGCGTGTTTTTTGGTGGTTACCCGTTTGGCTTCACCGTGATTATTGCCCTGCTCGGGTTGATGGGACTGGCAATCAACGCAGCGATCGTGATCCTGGCAGAGTTTAAAGCGGATCCTGACGCCTTAGCAGGCGATCCTGCGGCGATCCAACACGCTGTTCAAAGCTGTAGCCGCCACATCAGTTCCACCACAATCACCACCGTCGGTGGCTTTATGCCGTTGCTGTTGGCGGGAGGCGGCTTCTGGCCCCCCTTCGCCATTGCCGTGGCAGGCGGTACCGCCCTCACCTCAATGCTGAGTTTTTACTTTGTACCCTGCGCATTTCTGCTGCTGAGAAAGATAAAGCCGTTCTGTAAGAACTTTAAGGCAAATGGCGTGGATGGAGCTTGTGACAGTCAAGTAGCGCTTAAAAACTAAAAGCCCGTCACTTTAATCCTTACCAGAACGAGAGGAGATAAGGTTTTGTACAAACCGGCAGGATAGGTAACAAAACAAACCGGGAACATAGGTTACACATAAGCTGCATGGGTAAGGAGGACTTGCCCA